>CAYMKJ010000210.1:0-9873 GCA_964391025.1 uncultured Chromatiaceae bacterium | reverse complement strand
CTGCATGCTCAGGAGCTTTGGTGTGCGCTGAGCGTAGTAAACCGCTCGCTCGGCGAGCTGACGGGATTGCGTGAGCTCCCGGACCGCGGGGTCGAGATTGCTGAGCGGATCGATGCCGATGAACGAAAAGACGCTGCTGTTTGATGTTTTGCCTGGCCGCATCGCGCTGGTTGCGAATGAAAAGTCCTCGAGGTAAATAAAGGGCACTGCCCGTTGGAGCGGATTATCCCGGTGCCAGGCTTCGAGGCTGGACCGGAGCTCACCAGTCTGTTCGGGCGTCAGTAATTCACTGGCGAAGGACCAGATGCGTTTCTCCATGGCCTTGTGTGCGTCGAGCAGTCCATGGGCCTCTATGGGGTAGCGTTCAAGGACCCACCGGTCTTCAATGACCATCCGGCTGAGGGTGACAAATACCAGCATGTCGATCGCGTTCAGCTCCAGATTGGGGCCGCTTGCAATCGTAAAGGCGGCAGTCGCCTGGGACACGAGCCAGGACTGCGCCGCCAGTCGATCGGTCGGGTTGTCCGTGCCCTGTTGAAAGGCAACAACCTGATCAGTGATACGAGCGGTGTATTCGTCCGCAAACCGCATGACATTGAGCTGCAGCTGCAAGAGTGCTGCAGCGCCTTCTTCAGCGGCGGTATCGCGAAAAAACCTGTTGGTCACCGCGCAAGAGGACAGCAGGGTGCCAAAGACCATCAATACAAGAAGAACGCGGGAGAAAGGGGCAAGGTAGCGCATGACGAACGGGAATCGCCTCTGGTGTCGGTCTGGAGCGCTCATTGCCTAGTTTAAGCTGACTCGGGCACTTTTTAAGACCCATTGCGTGGTCCGTTGTACCTAAAATGAGTGCGGGTTTCGTCACCCAGTGGGAAGATGTAGTATTGGACTGGTGCCTATCCAGGCGCGCACCCTACCCCAAGAATCCAACCCTAATGTTATTCAGGAGAACGTGGCTATGAGTATTCGTTGGACCACTTTCGCATCGGCAGCGCTGCTGGCCACCGGCCTTTTGGCGGCCAACGCTTTTGCCCAGACCAGCACGATTACCCATGGCCGAATCACGGCGGTCCGCCAGGTCGATCTGCAGAACCAGGGTGCGCAGACCACGGGCGCGGTGGTCGGGGGCCTGCTGGGTGTGGCGTCGGGCTCCGGGCAGTCGAGCAGCAATCGCGCCTTGCGTGGCCTTGGCGGGGCGGCAGTCGGCAGAGGGGTGGCCGGCGCGGCTGGTTCGTCGACAGGGTTCGAATACACCATCCTGATCGACGGCACGAATACCATTCGCATGGTCACCGAGAAGGGTGGCTTGCGGACCGGCGACTGCGTCTCGGTGGAACGCGGCCAGTTCAACAATATTCGCCTCGCTGAGGACGCGCGCTGCGCCACTCCCACGGCGGCAACCCCGCGGGCTGCCGCTGGCGAGGCCGATGCCTGCGCCACTGCCACACAGCAGGTGCTGGCCGCCACGACTGACGCCCAGTTCGACGTGGCCGAGCGCCGCATGCGTTTGTTGTGCGACTGATCGCAGGCATACAGGAGGGCATTGAATGAACAAGCGAACTCTTGTCGCAGCCTTGGCCATGTCCCTGGTGCTGGTCTCCAGCTGTACCACGACGGGACCAGGCATGGGCGACCCCGTCGCACGACGGGCAAGCATTGATGCCGGCGTGGACAACGCACTGGCCCAGCTGTTTCAGCAGGTCCCGGGATCAAGGGAGCTGGTTGGGCAGGCGAAGGGTGTACTGGTGTTCCCTAATGTCATCGAGGCCGGTTTGGTGTTCGCCGCGGCGCGGGGCGACGGTGCGATGCGCATTGGTGGCAGGACCAATGGCTACCATGCGATGACCAGCGGTTCGTTCGGCTTTCAGGCCGGCGCCCAGTCGACCGCCGTCTTCCTGCTGTTCATGACGAGCAACGCGTTGACGCGGTTCCAGAACAGCAGTGGCTGGACGGTAGACGCCGATGCTTCCGTGACTTTGATTTCCGTGGGCGCCAGCGCCCAGATCACGACGGCCACGGCGCAGCAGCCCATCATCGGCTACGTGCTCTCTAATGGCGGGCTCATGGGGGGGCTCTCCCTCGGCGGCACGCGCGTCACCCGGCTCAGCCTCTAGCACTCAGCGAAGATCGGCTGAAAAATGGGCAGAAAGAAGGACAAGAAATCCGCTCCGCCAGCGGGTAAAGGCAGCTCAAAGAACTACGAGAAGCAGTTGGCGCGGCTGCAGGTTGAGCTGGCGCATTTGCAATCCTGGGTTGTGAAGACGGGCGCCCGTGTCGTCGTGGTGTTCGAGGGGCGCGATGCCGCAGGCAAGGGCGGCATGATCAAACGGATCACCGAGCGTGTCAGCCCCAGGGTGTTCCGCGTCGTGGCACTGCCCGCGCCAAACGACCGCCAGAAGACCCAGCTCTACATGCAGCGTTACTTCGAACAGCTGCCTGCTGCCGGCGAGGTCGTGATCTTCGATCGCAGCTGGTACAACCGCCCGGGTGTTGAGCGGGTCATGGGCTTCTGCAGTGAGCAGGAGGCCAGGCGCTATCTCACGCTGACACCTCGCTTCGAGGCTTATATGATCGAGTCCGGAATCATGCTCGTCAAATACTTTCTGACGGTCAGTGAGGCGGAGCAGGAGAGGCGTTTCCAGCAGCGCATCCTCGACCCGCTTCGGCAGTGGAAACTCAGCCCGATGGATATCGAATCCTACCGGCGCTGGTGGGATTACACGGTGGCCTATGACGAGATGATCCACATGACTGACACTCCCCAATCGCCCTGGTGGATCGTGCCCTCCGACGACAAGAAGCGCGCACGCATCAACTGCATCTCGCACCTCCTCAGCCTCATTCCCTACAAGAAGATCCCGTTCGAGAAGCCGGTGCTGGGCAAGCGCAAAAAGAGGCCGAAGGGCTACGTCTCCGATCAGAACGCGCGCAACCTGGTGCCGGACGTCTTGTGATCCGGTTTGCCGGGGCGCGCGGCGGCGTGGCCCTGGTACCGCTCTGGTGGAAATTGTGAGCCTCGACGGTTCACCCTTGCCTGTTCCCCTGACAGAAGGACCAACTCCGTGAATGCATCTACCGGCGCAAAGGCGGTCAATGAGGCCGTGGCGTGGCATGCGCTGGCTGCCGACGAAGTCGTCAAACGGCTGGCGACCCGTCCCGACAAGGGGCTTGATTCCGCGGAAGCGTCCAGCCGGCTTCAGAAGCACGGGCCAAACAAGTTGCCCCAGGGCAAGAAGCAGAGCGCGTTCATGCGCTTTCTCCTGCAGTTCAATAACGTGCTGGTGTACGTGCTGATTGGCGCCGGGGTACTCAAGTTCGCGCTCGGCCTGTGGCTTGATGGGTCGATCATTCTTGCCGTGGTATTTCTCAATGCACTGCTGGGATTCATCCAGGAGGGGAAAGCGGCCGAGGCGCTGGAGTCGATCAGCAGGATGCTGTCCGCCGAAGCGCGGGCCGTTCGCGATGGCGAGCCGCGCATGATCGCTGCCGACACGCTGGTGCCAGGCGACATCGTCCTGCTTGAGTCGGGCGACAAGGTTCCGGCCGATCTGCGCCTGGTCGATGTCAAGAATCTGCGCACAGAAGAGGCTGCCCTGACGGGCGAGTCGGTGCCCGCCGACAAGTCCGCCAATGCGGTGGCAGCCGATGCCACGGTCGGTGATCGGGAGAGCATGGTCTTTTCCGGGACGATGGTGGTCTCGGGCCGCGCCACCGGCGTGGTAGTGGCCACCGGCAGCCACACCGAACTGGGCCGCATCAACGAGTTGCTGGCCGGCGTGAATACGCTGGAGACGCCGCTGCTGCGACAGATCAAGAGTTTCGGCTACAAAATCTCAGGCGTCATCGCAGTCGTTGGCGCACTGGTGTTCGTCTTCGCGCGCTGGGGCCGGGGGATGGGGTTTGTCGACGTGTTCCAGGCCGTGATTGGCATTGCCGTGTCGGCCATTCCAGAGGGGCTCCCGGCCATCATCACCATCACCCTGGCCATCGGCGTGCAGCGCATGGCGCAGCGCAACGCGATCATTCGCCGCCTGCCGGCCGTAGAAACGCTGGGCTCCGTATCGCGCATCTGCTCGGACAAGACCGGGACCTTGACGCTGATGGAGATGATGGTGGTCTCTGCGGTTACCGCCGAAGCTGGCTACAAGGTCAGCGGCAATGGCTATGCGCCTGAGGGCGAGGTCACCAGGGACGGTCAGCCACGGGGCGAGGACCCGGTTCTGCAACTGGTTGGCCGTGTCTCGATGCTCTGCAATGACGCCGAAATTCGCCAGGAAGAAGGAGCCTGGAAGGTCGAGGGCGACCCCACCGAAGGCGCGCTCTACCCGTTCGCCAACAAGCTCAGCATGGAGCGCGCCACCGAGCAAGCTGCCTTCAAGCGCATCGACTCGATTCCATTCGAGTCCGAGCATCGCTTTATGGCCACCCTCAACGAGGACGCCGGCGGCAAACAGATGCTGCTGGTCAAGGGCGCACCGGAAGTGATCCTCGAGCATTGCAGTCACCAGCAGTTGCAGAACGGCCAGATCGTGCCGATCGATCGCACCTACTTCGGCGCGGCCTCGGACAAGCTGGCCGGGCAGGGCGAGCGGGTTCTGGGTATGGCCTGGATCGAGAGCCCGGCCGGGCTGAACGTGGGCAGCCTCGCCCCGGCGGACCTGCCGCGCAATCTGGTGCTGCTCGGCCTGATCGGCCTGCTCGATCCGCCGCGCAAGGAAGCGATCGAGGCGGTCAAGGAATGCCACGACGGCGGCATCAGAGTGACCATGATCACCGGCGACCACAAGATCACCGCGGCGGCCATCGCCAAGATGCTCGGCATCGGCGACGGCAAGACCGCGATGGAGGGCGTGGAGGTTGAGAAGCTAGACCTGGCCGCGCTGCGCGAGCGCGTCAAGACGGTGGATGTCTTCGCGCGATCGAGTCCCGAGCACAAGCTGCGGCTGGTGGAGGCGATTCAGGCGAACGGCCAGATCGTCGCCATGACCGGCGACGGGGTCAACGACGCCCCGGCGCTGAAGAAAGCCGACATTGGCGTGGCCATGGGCATCAAGGGCACCGAGGTCACCAAGGAAGCCGCCGAGATGATTCTCGCGGATGATAATTTCGCCTCGATCAGTGCCGCCGTCAAGGAGGGGCGCACGGTCTACAACAACATCGAAAAGGGAATTCTGTTCCTCCTTCCGACCAACGTTGCGCAGGGCCTTGTGATCATGATCGCGATCCTCGTGGGCTTCACCATGCCGATCACGACCCCGCAGATCCTTTGGGTCAACATGATCACCTCGGTGGCGCTCGGGCTAGTGTGCGCCTTCGAGCCTCACGAGACGGATGTGATGAAGCGCAAGCCGCGTGCGGTCGACCGCCCCCTGCTCACCGGTTTTGGCGTCTGGCGCGTGGTCTTCGTCGGCCTGGCGCTATTGGTTTACACCCTGTGGGCATTCTTCTGGATGAAGGGTCAGAATGTATCCGAGGCTCTGGCGCGCACGGTGGCCGTCAACGCCATTACTATCGGCCAGTGCTTCTATCTGCTCAACAGCCGCTACCTGATCGACAGCTCGGTCTCGATCAAGGCCCACCTCGAAAACAAGTACCTGCCGATGGGTATCGGTGCGGTGGTGGTGCTGCAGCTGATGTTTACGTACCTGTCACCGCTGCAACGGATCTTCGACACCGAGTCGGTGCCTTTGTACGTCTGGCCCTGGCTGCTGGGCGGCGGGCTGCTGTTTTTCTTCGTCGTCGAGGCCGAGAAAATGGTCATCCGGCTGATGCGCCGGTCATCTGCGCCCTCCTCGGCGGCAAGCAACGGCGTCGCATGACATCGAATTGATGGGCGACGAATCCTTGTCACTCGCTCCCATGCTGATCGGGCTTGCCGGTGGACTGGCGCTGTTTCTGCACGGCATGACGATGATGTCGAATGCAATGCGGGCCATGGCCGGTTCGCGGCTGAAGACCATCATGGCGGGCCTGGCAGGCAATCGCCTGAGCGCGCTGCTGACCGGCGCAGCGGTGACGGCGATCGTGCAATCCTCGTCGGTCACCTCGGTGATCGCGATCGGCTTCGTTTCGGCCGGGATTCTCACGCTCGGGCAGGCCCTCGTCGTCATCATGGGCGCTGCGGTCGGCTCCACGGTTACCGCGCAGATCATCGCGTTTGACGTCAGCAACCTCGCGTTCCTGCTGGTTGCGATCGGCTTCAGCCTGTCGCTGTGGAAGGCGAGGCGGATCCCGAGCCTCATCGGCACCGTGATCATGGGGCTCGGGGTGCTGTTCATCGGCCTTTCGATGATGTCCGGCTTCATGGCCCCGCTGCGCACGTATCAGCCGTTCCTGGACCTGATGGCATCGATGACCAACCCGCTGCTCGGCATTCTCATCGGCGCGCTGTTTACGGCGATCGTGCAGTCGTCGTCGGCAACCCTCGGTGTGATCATCGCGCTCGCCGCCCAGGGACTGATTCCACTGGAAGCAGGCATTGCGCTGGTGTTCGGCGCCAACATCGGCACTACCATCACTGGACTGCTGGCGACCATCGGCCAGCCCCGTGCGGCGCTCCACGCGGCCGTCGGTTTGGTCGCCTTCAAGGTGCTGCTGGTGCTGATCTGGCTACCGCTGATCGGCCCACTCGAACAGATCGCGCGCGCTATTTCGCCGAGCGCGGAAGGCCTGGCGCTGGCTGAGCAGCTTGCCTACGAGGTGCCGCGCCAGGTCGCCAATGTGCACCTGGTCGTGAACCTGAGCACGGTGTTGATTCTGCTCCCGTTCACCAGTTTTCTGGCCGCGCTGATCGTGCGTGCGGTTGGTCAGGGGCCGAAGCCGGAAGGGCACGATGCGCTGGCTCCGGAATTGAACCCGGTGCTCTTTGAGATGCCGCCCCTGGCCATCGATGCCGCGCGGCGGGAAGTGCTCCGCCTCGGTGAACGCGTTTGCGACCTCCTCGACGCAGCGGTTCCGGCCATCCTCGATGGCCAGCATGCCGCAATCGACCAACTGCACGCGCGGGAGCAGCTCATCGATCGGCACCATGCCGCTATTGTGAGTTTCATCGAGAAGATACTGCAGCCGGAACTGGCGCCCGACATCTGCCGGACGGCAGTCGATCTGGTGGAGGCGGCCGACTATCTCGAAGCCATCGGCGACCTGGTGGACAAGGAAATGATTCCGCTCTATCGGCGTCACGTCGAACGCGGCACGGAAATGAACCCGCAGGCACGCGAACGGCTGCGTGCACTGGCTGAAGCGGTCGGTCAGGAATTGCGTCGGGCGCTGGGGGCGGTCGCCGAGGCGGACCAGGCGCTGGCCCTGGCTGTACTGGATACCAAGTCGCAGGTGCGCAGCCTTGAACGGGCCGCCGTCGACCTGCAGGTAGAGTCCCAGCCTGGTGACGGCCCTCAGCGTTTGCTGCCAAACGCCCTCGAGCGTGAGCTGACCGAGTCCCTTCGACGCGCCTACAGCCTGATCCGCCGGTTTGTCCGGGTAGGTACGGGTCTGCTGCGTATCGATATGGAAAATACCGTCGACCGGGCTGTGGATTAGGGCCTGCCGTCATTGCAGATTCACCTTGAACGCTCCCGGCAATCCGGGCAACATCATCTTCATCTGCCTTTCCAACCACCCAAAGGGGCCCGGGACCATGACAAAGAAATCCTTCACATTCGGAACCTCAGCGCTCCTGATTGCGGTCCTGGCGACCGGCTGTGGCCGGGCGCCGGACAAGCCCGTGGCTGAGGTCCGCGCCCCGATCACGGTGCAGGATGTCAACGCTGCGCAGCAGGGCTGGTGCGATGCGCTGCTCAGCATTTCCAAGGCATATGCCGAGGGCGGAGACTACAAGGCGATCGCCAATCGAGTGCTTTCCGACACCTACAATTACGACAACGGCACCGTGCTGTTCAACCCCACGCTGACCTTCGGCGCGCAGAACTTCCGCCTCGACAAGGAAGGGGCCGCTGCGTACTTCATCGGCGGCAACCCCAAGTACCCCAACGACACTGGCTTCGCGTTGAAGCCGTGGGTCAGCTGCAGCTACACCAATGCGGGCAACAACGACGGGATCTTGATCGAGGGCGAAGTTGCCGGCGCGATGGGCAATGTGGTGCTGATCGACAGCACGGGCAGCGAGACGACGGTGGACAAGTTCTTCGCCTTCAAGCGCGGGGCGGACGGCAAGTTGCGAATCATCGTCCACAAGTCCTCATTGCCGTTCAATCCGTCCTGAGCCGAGATCCTTCCTGAGGCGGGACTTTGGGTGGCTGCCCTAGGCGCTACTGCTCCACCACGCCCAACAGGACGGCCGACGGACTGGATCGCGCTGCCTGAGCCAGCACGCTGCCGGCAAAGGCCGGGTGGAGAACCGTGCGTTCTACGGCGCGGCCTGATTTGCCCTGCCGTACATCTCATCCAGGCCCTCGCGCAGGGCCCTCGCCCAGATGCCGATAGCCCGACGCGCATCCGCAGAGTTCGTCACACTGTTCGTGACGCTCAAGGTTCCGGTCGACCGGCCACTTCGCCTGTCGACCGCCCGAGCCAGGATTTCACCGGATTCGGAGTCGCGCAGTTCGGCGACCAGGGTCATGCGCCCCGAGTTGGCCGTGTACGTGCGCGTGCGCCCGGGCGACCTCGTGTCCGGTGCCGTCACGTACAAATCGATGATGGCCGCAGCAACCCGCAACGTGTCCGGGCCAGGCTCGTCGACGAGCAGATAGCCGCCCCGGGCAAGCTCCGCCCGGAAGGTCTCGCGAAACAACTCGGCCAGGTCGGTCTTGATGGCCGCTAAATCATCGGCATTGAGTCGGCTAGCTGAGCTCCGGCCGCCCCGGTTCGGATCCCAGTTCCTGGCGAAACTGACCTGAACGGGGTCGAGGAGCACGTTCCTGTAAGCGACGATCTCGGCATCCGGTTTGACGAAGATGGCGCTGAGCCGCGTGCCGGGCCGCAGGACGAGCCCGTCCCATTCTTCGGGGGGTGCTGGCCGGGAGGTGGCGCATCCCGCCAGGGTCGTCGCGCAGAGGACTAACAACAACGGAACCAATGTGCGAATGCCATTCATGTGACGCTCCGGGGAGGTTGTGAGTGCTGCGGTATCTTAGCAGCAATGCAACGCCCGCGAAAATTGCCTCGCAAGCACCCTTCGATTACCGGAAGGCACGCCATGACTGTGGACAGGCGTCCAACGTTGACCACATTTCTGCTCAACCAGGCGCCACGGGGTAGCTTGTGCCCCGTGGACTATTTGTACTCGCTGTATGCTGGTGGTCGGCTTCGGCGTGATGATCGCGGCGCTGAAGTTCCTGCTGTGCTGATGGCGAGCGTGGATTGTCGCGCCTGAAGGTGCTCCTACGGGCCAAAGGGCTTCAGCACCTTCACCCGGTCGTAGTCCGCCGCCGGTAACGGGAACCGCGGCCGGGGCAGGCCCAGGTAGTTCTGTTCCTTCGTCAGGTGGAAGGTGTCCACCGCCTCCGGTGCCTCGCCCTGCTCCACCCAGCGTTCCTGGTACGTCAGCCAGTCGACGGTGTCGGCCCCGGGTCCGCGGCGACAGTGGGCGACGCCCGGCAACATGAAGAGTCGGGCGAACTCCCGTGTCTGTGCAGCACCGCCCATGGTCTGCTGGACGCGCGCGAAGTAGCCGGTCACCAGCGCCGGCGGAATCTCCGCGTCGTCCCAGCCCTGATAGAGAATGAGCTTGCCGCCACGGGCGCGGAAGGCTGTCAGGTCCGGGTTCTGCGCGGTATAGAGCGTCTCCATCAGCGCAAGGCGGGGTGGATCCGCGTCGAAATCAAAGACCGTGGTCGGCGCATTCGGTCCCGGGTCGGGCATGAAGATCAGGTACTGGTACAACTCCCGGAGCGGCCCGCCCGGGGCAAAGACCGC
>CAYMKJ010000209.1:0-14661 GCA_964391025.1 uncultured Chromatiaceae bacterium | reverse complement strand
GGCAGCTATCCCATTGTCGAAGCGCACTTCATGCCCGTGATGTGCAATCACTGCGATGATGCGCCCTGCATGAAGGCCGCCAAGAATGGCGCTGTCAGAAAGCGTGCGGACGGCATCGTTATCATTGACCCTGAAAAAGCCAAAGGCCAGAAGGCGATTGTGGATGCCTGCCCCTACGGTGCGGTGTCCTGGAACGAGGAACTGCAGCTCCCGCAGGCGTGGATTTTCGATGCGCATCTGCTGGATGCGGGCTGGACCAAAACCCGTGCAGAGGAAAGTTGTCCGACCGATGTGTTCAGGGCAGTCAAAGTCGACGATCAGGAAATGCAGCGGATCAGGTTGGAAGAGGGGCTGGAAGTCTTGCGGCCGGAGCTAGGCACCAGGCCCCGGATTTATTACAGGAACCTGCACCTGATGACCAGCTGTCTTGTCGGTGGCACCGTGGTGGCCCATGTGAAGGGCGTCGAAGAGTGCGCTGAAGGCGCGGTCGTCGTGCTGAAACGTGAGGGTCGCGAGGTGGCGCGGGCAACGACGGATACGTTCGGTGAATTCAGGTTCGACAAGCTCGAGAAGAGCAGTGGTCAATACGAGGTGGAAGTGACTTCTGGTTCATTGGGCAGGGTAGCGATGCTGTTCGATCTCGGCGATGAAAGTTTCTATCTTGGGGTAATGACCCTCGCGGCTGCGGCGTAGCGCTGTTTCCGGAGAAGAAGAATGATTCTGCTGACGGGAGTAACCGGCAAGACCGGCGGAGAAACGGCGAAGCAGCTGCTGCAGAAGGGCGCTAAATTGCGGGCCCTGGTCCGGGACGAAGCCAAGGCGGCGGAGCTGAAGGCCGCCGGTGTGGAGTTGGTGGTCGGTGACGTTTCCAACGCGGACACCGTGACGCGGGCGCTGGAGGGTGTGGAAAAGGCCTTCCTGACCTTGCCGAACGGCCAGCGTCAGCTGGAGCAGGAAAAGCAGTTCACCGATCTGGCCGTTGCGGCCGGTGTCAAACACCTGGTGAAGATGTCCTCGATGGAAGCCGTGGCGCATGCCGAGACGCCGATTCCCCGGGCCCACTGGGCGGTGGAGGAGTACATTCGTGCTTCGGGCCTGGACTGGACCATGGTCAAACCGAACTTTTTCATGCAGAACCTGCTCTCCAGTGCCGGCAGCATCAAGGCGCAGCGCAAGTTTTCCCTGCCGATGGGCAATGGCACGACGGGCATGGCGGACATTCGGGATATCGGCGCGGTGTGTGCCGAGGTGCTGACGGGCCAGGGTCCTGCGGGGAAGGGGCATGCCGGCCAGAGTTATGAGATCACCGGTCCGGAGGTGCTGACATTCCATGATGTGGCAGACCGCTTTTCGGCCGTGCTGGGCGAGAAGGTCGAGTATGTGCCGATGCCCATGGAGCAGTTCCGCGAGCGGATGAGCTCGATCCTGGAGCCCTGGCACCTGAATGCCGTCTGCGAACTGTTCCGGGAGATCGCCGAGATCGGCCTCGATCACACGACCGATACTTTTAAGAAGCTGATCGGTCGTGACCCGAGGCCGGTCACCCAATTCATCCAGAACTACGTGGCGCTATTCAGATAGAAGAAGGTTGGCAACGCCTGGCACTGCCAGCTCGATGTAATGCAAGGAATTGAAAAGTCCATAGTCCCGGCCCTCGGCCGCAGCGTCCAATAATGGAGCCCGAAGACTGGACCATCGTCTTCGAAGCCCGGCGCCGCGGGGTGTGTCACGAGCAGGCCCTGGTGCTGGACGCCCTCGGCATCCCACACCTGATCGCTGGTGGACCACGGAACGCGGCGCTCTTGCTGGTGCCGGCCGAACATGCCGTACGGGCCCGCGAGCAGCTGCGACTCTACGCGGCCGAAAATCGCCGGCGCCCCGCGAAACCCGAGCTGACGTTGCACGGTTACGGCCTGCCGGGTGTCGTGGTCTATGTGCTGGTGCTCGTCGCTGCCTTTCTGGTGCAGGCGCGCGTTGCATTCGGCGTGGACTGGCTGGAGGCCGGCGCACTCGACGGCGCAGCGGTGCGCACCGGAGACTGGTGGCGCGTAGTCACCGCGCTGACCCTCCACGCCGACGGCGGGCACCTGGTGGCAAACCTGTTCTTCGGGGCGTTCTTTGGCGCGTTCGCCGGCCAGTATCTCGGCTCGGGCGTGGCCTGGGCAACCATCCTCCTGGCGGCTGGCGCTGGCAACGCGCTCGACCTCTTCCTGCTGCCGACCTCACACCGCGCCATCGGCGCATCCACGGCAGTGTTCGCTGCGCTGGGGCTGATTGCCGCGCTGATGTGGCGCGCGGAAGCCCGCAGTGCCTCGAGCTGGGCGCGACGCTACGCACCCCTGATCGGCGCAGCGGTGCTGCTGACCTACATCGGCACGGGCAACGCGCAGACGGACGCGGTGGCCCATCTCACAGGTTTCATCGCGGGCCTGTTCGCGGGTGCCGCCTATGACCTGCGCCGTCCGCGGTGGCTGGACTCACCCGTCATCCAGCTGGGGGCTGGGGTGGGCACGCTGGCGACGCTAGCCGCCTGCTGGTGGCTGGCGCTGAACACCTGGAGTTCCGGCTTGGCGTGATCCCCCCCACTCGTTATTCTCCGGGCGCACCTTGGGGGATCGACATGCAGACTCAGAGTTCGGCGCCGACCAGCTTGGAGCCTTGGCCGCTGCCCGGAGTAGCCTGGTACGCCGTCGTCATCCTCGTCGTTGCCTTCATCTTTTCCTTCATCGACCGGATCGTCATATCGATGCTGGTCGAGCCGCTGAAGGCTGATCTCGGCCTGAGCGATACCCAGCTGGGCCTGTTGCAGGGTCCTGCCTTCGCGGTCTTCTACGCCCTGGTTGGCCTGCCTATCGGCCGCTGGGCAGATCGCCACAGCCGGCGGGCGATCATCGCCTGGGGGATCTCCATCTGGAGTGTGATGACGGCAGTCTGCGGTCTGGCCCGGAATTTCCTGCAGCTTTTCCTGGCCCGGGTGGGGGTCGGGGTGGGCGAGGCGGCACTCTCGCCGGCGGCCTACTCGATGATCGCGGACTATTTTCCCCGGGAAAAACTGGGCCGGGCCGTTGGTGTTTACCAGGCTGGCGCGTTCTTCGGTGCCGGGCTCTCGTTCCTGGTTGGTGGGCTGGTCATTCAGGCCGTAGCGAAGGCGGGGGATATTTCCTTCCCGGTTATTGGCGAGGTGAAGGCCTGGCAGATGGTGTTCTTCGTCGTGGGCCTGCCGGGGCTGCTCGTATCGCTGCTCATGCTGACCGTCCGGGAGCCGGCGCGGCGGGGGCCGCTGGCCGGACCATTGGCCGGACGGGCCGGCATCCCCCTCGGCGCTGTCATTCGCTATGCCGCCCAGCGCTGGCGGGTGTTCGGATTGCACTTCCTCGGCTTTGCCCTGCTGGCGGTCCCGATGACGACCATCGTGACCTGGGCGTTCCCCTTCCTGACACGGGTGCTGGGCTTTACCCCGCCCCAGGCTGCACTGAGGCTCGGGCTGATTCTGGTCGTGCTGTCACCGCTCGGCGTCTATGCGGGAGGCTGGGTGGCCGATGTTTTGCAGCGGCGCGGTTTTAGGGATGGCACCCTGCGGGTCGCACTCGGGGCTGCCGCCGCGTTGTGGCCTCTGAGTGCCGTCGCAACGACGGCGACCACGCCGGGTCTTGCGCTCGCCTTGCTGTGTCCCTTCGTCTTTTGCGCCAGCCTGTCGATGGCCGTGGCGCCTGCGGCTTTACAGGTTGTGGCGCCCAATCAAATGCGGGCGCAGATCTCGGCCACCTGGATGCTGGTGCTCAACATCGTGACGGGTGTCATTGGTCCGTTTGCCGTGGGCCTGATCTCGGACTCAGTCTTCGGCGATCCATTGGCGGTGGGCAAGTCCATGGCGCTGGTTAATTGCATCAGCGTACCGATTGCGGCCCTGGCGCTGTGGGCAGCCCTGGTGCCGTTTCGGAAGGTGGCCGCCGAGCTGGCCGAAAGCGCCGCCTAGCGTACTGCAAGCGGCGGCACTCAGTGCTGCTTGTCCGTCGCATGTTCATAGCTCAGTTCGGGCTTCGTATCGAAAAGGTCTTCCGTACGTACGAAGGGGACGTCGCCAAAGTCCAGAACTTTTTCCTGTTCCGGGTGCATCGATGGCCGCTGGTCGTCGATGATGGGGATCCGGTGCATGAGGCGGAATGACGGGAAGAAGTCGTTGATGCCCCGGTGCTGGGTGCAGCGGTTGTCCCACATGGCAACGGAGCCGTTCTCCCAGTGGAAGCGACACTCGAATTCGGGTTGATAGCTGTGTTTGTAGAGAAACTGAAGGACACTTTCGCTTTCAGTCGAAGTCAGCTCCACGATGTGGGACGCGAGTAGTTGGTTCACGTAGATCGACCTGCGCCTGGTCTCGGGATGCACGCGGATTACCGGGTGCACGACGGGAGGGTTGCGCTTCATCATGTTCTCGACGGCTGTAGCACCGTACTGCTTCAGGATTCCCATGCCGAATGATTTCAGCAGGTTGTGCTCGGCAGCAAGTCCCTCGAGAAAGGTCTTCATCGGTGCGGACAGGGCATCGTAGGCTTTTTCCATGTCCACCCAGATCGTGTCACCACCCGTGGGAGGCATGTTGATTCCGCGCAAGATCGAGAACTTGGACGGATAAGTTCGGAACGTATCATCTGCGTGCCAGTTCACGTCGCTACCGATCTGGCTGTACTGGTCGTACTGTTGCTTGCGGATCATCGGGTAGCCTTCCGCGGGTGGAATAGCGCCGGGCCCCTGGGGCATGCCAAAGCGGCGGGCGAGGGCCAGATGCTCCTCCTCATTGAGGGACTGGCCGCGGAAAAACAGCACCTTGAACTCAAGGAGCGCCGCGCGAAGCTCGGCGATAGTGTCAGTCGTCAGACCCCCCGCCAGATTCACTCCCGACACGGTGCCACCGAGGGCGCCTGTGAGGGGCTCAATCCTGAAGTTCTTGAAGTCCGGCAATTGTCGCTTGGAGACAAATTCGTAGGTCATTGCACACTTTCGAATGTCGAGGCCTGACGCACTCAAAGCAGTACTGAAACTACCCAACCCAGTCGCGACCCCTCCTGGGGTCGAGCGAAGTCAATTGGGGCTCACGGCTATGCTTCGGATCGCCGTCAGTTGTTCCTCGCCAGGCTCCCAACTTCCGGCAGCGACATTCTGCGCCAGCTGCTCGGGCCGCGTGACGCCGGCAATCACGCTCGTGACGGCCGGCTGCGCCGCCAGCCAGCCGATGGCCAGATCGAGCACGCTGCGGCCACGGGGGCGGCCGTAATCGTCCAGACGCTCGACGATCGTGTAGCGGGCATCCGACGCAAACGTGCCGCCACCCCGCCACTTCGCAAACCGCGAGCCCTCTGGCAGCGGCTGGCCCTTCCGGTACTTGCCGGACAGCAGGCCGCTCTCCAGCGGGAAGTAGGGGAGTACGCCGACACCGTGGGCAAGGCACACCGGCACCAGGTCCTGCTCGATGTCCCGGGTCAGCAGGCTGTAGCGGTTCTGGGCGGCAATGAAGGGTGTCAGCTTGAGTCGGGACGTCGTCTCGAAGGCTTTACTCAGCATCGTGCCCGTGTAGTTGGAGCAGCCGATGTGGCGAACCTTGCCCTGCCTGACCAGGGCATCCAGCGCCCGCAGCGTCTCCTCCACGGGCGTGCCCGTGTCTGGAAAGTGATGCTGGTAGAGATCGATGTAGTCCGTTCCCAGGCTGGTCAGGCTGGCCTCGACGGCTTTCACGATGTAATCCTCCGAGCCGCCACCCGGGGTCGCACCGCCGCCGCCGCCCAGCTTCGCGCCGAACTTTGTCGCCACGATGGCCTGACCCCGCCGCGCACCCAGTGCCTTGCCCAGCATCGCTTCCGACCGGTTCATGGTGCCGCCGTAGATGTCGGCGACGTCGAAGAAGTTCACGCCAAGTTCGAATGCGGTATTCACGATAGCGTCGGTCGCGGTCTGGTCGCACATCGAACCGAAGTTCATGCAGCCGACACCGATCGAGGAGATGGCCAGGTTCGAGGAGCCCAGGTTGCGCATTTTCATTGTTCGGTGCTCTTAATTATGTGTTCTGGAGTTGCGGACCGGCTCTGTTGCCGGCTCTGCGGACGACGAGGGTGACAGCCAGCAGCAGGCCGTTGAGGATCGCCATCATCGTAAATGGCACCGCTGGGCCGAAGCGATCGAACACAAAGCCGCCGACCAGGGTGGCAAACAGGATGCCAACACCGCCAAAGGCATTGAACAGACCGACAACGGGACCGCGTTCGGCGAGCGCCGCTTCCTGTCCCAGCAGAGCGCCACTGGCCACTATCACGCTAATCTCGCCCATGCCCACGAGAACGATAATGGGAATGAAGCCGGGGCCAAACGGATCCTCCACCCGGCCTAGCAATCCGTAGCCGACGGCGGCCAGGGTCAAGGCAATGCACAGGCCGGTCATGCGGTTCACCCGGTCCACGATCAGTCCCATGAAGAACGCCCAGCCCATCGCGGCCACCTGAAGGATGCCGAACAGCATCCCCGCCCGGGCCAGTCCTTGGGCCGGCGGCAGCCCGGCTGCGATGCTAGCCTGGGTAATCCAGAGGGAGAAGAAGGCGCCGATGATGACGAAATCGCCTCTCCCGATAAAGGCGGCACCATAGGCGACAGCGAGACGAGGATTCGCGTGCCCGAGTCGGGCCGCGCCCATGACGCTGGCCCACAGGCTCGACGTGTTCACGGCCGAAGTCCGGTCCGAGAAGCGCGGCAGGCCGATCGCCATGGCGGCGGCCGCAATCAGGGCTATCGCCGCGGCTACCCAGTAGGCATACCGTCCGGCACTGACCGCGTCGGCCCCGCGGGCTGCGAACCACAAGGGCAGGCTGGCAAGTCCCAGCGACATTGCAACCACGCCCAGGCCCTGCAGGATATTGTTGGACGCGATCCACTTGCCCCGGGCCGCCTCCTGGGTGGCGTCAACCACGCACGCGCTCAGCATCAGCGGCGCGATCGCCACGCCGATGGCAAAGGGCGCGCGGAAGAGAAACAGCTCCGTCGCACTGCCGGCAAAGGGGTAGAAGACCAGTCCTGCGGCGATGAAGAGCAGGCCAAGGCAGTAGACACGCCGCCGGCCGACGCGATCGGACCAGGCGCCCACGAAGCTCGCGAGAACAATCACGATCAGCTCCTGCAGGAACCCGAGGCTGCCCGTGAGGCGACCCTGTTCAGCGAGGGGAATCCGCAGCACCTCGTTCAGCAGGTAGGGCTGCAGGAAACTCATGAAGGCCGCCAGGCCGATGGTGAAGAACGACGCGAGCCACACCGTGGCGGCATTGCCACGGGACCAGCCCGGTGCAAACCAGAACGGCCCAAGGCTAGCGCAGGCAGGCGCTCCCGAAAAGTCCGGATTCCGCATCAGGCGAGTCGCTGGGCCCCTGTACGCATCTCGTGAATCTCGGTGCGGGTCGATGCGGAAACCGGTGCGGCCATGAGTCCGGCCAGGGCGTCGACCAGATTGCTGACGTAGAGCACGGGCACGGTTTGGGCGGCGAGGCTCGCCGATGCCGAACTGAACCGTTCCCGACTGGCCAGTGCGTTAATTGCCAGCAGCCACATCAGTCCGAAGCGGGCGCCAAAGACTTCATCGGGGATGTTGGGCAGGGCGATACGGAGTTCGTAGCACACGCGGCCGACACTCTCACCGAACTGGCTGCGCCACATGTTTACCAGGTCCATCATCGGATGACTGAACAGCTGGGACAGGAACTGGATGTAGTTGTGGCCGCCCTCCGAGCTCTCCAGCTCCTCGATCATCGGGTAGATCAGAATTTCGATCATAGAGATCACGGGTCGCGGTCCATTGGCGGGCGGCAGTGCTGCCAGCAGGCCCAGGCGCCGGACATTGACACGTCCCATCCGGTGTTCGTAGATGGCGGTGATCAGCGCGTCTTTCGATCCAAAGTGGTAGTGGGAGGCCGACGAGTTGCGCTGGCCAGCCGCCGTGTTGATCTGGCGCAGCGAGACCTTGTCGAAGCCCTGCTCGGCGATCAGCCGCTCTCCTGTCAGAAGGAGCTGTTCCCGGGTTTGAGTGCCCGCCGGCGTCATTTTCGTCCTGGCCTTGATCATGTCGTTGCCCGGCGGCTGCCACCAAGAATCTCGAACCTTA
Source organism: uncultured Chromatiaceae bacterium (assembly GCA_964391025.1). GTDB lineage: Bacteria > Pseudomonadota > Gammaproteobacteria > Steroidobacterales > SHZI01. The sequence goes on along the minus strand of CAYMKJ010000209.1, from coordinate 6,527 downwards.
CCAGTAGTGCGTCCAGCGGGACCTTTCCTGAAAGTAGCGGAAGGCGTCGCGCTTGTCCTTCGGAATATAGTCGATATACCCGCCCGGGGCGTAGCGCTCCTGGTACTGGTCGAAGACCGGCCTGTACAGGTGGAGGTGCAGGTCCGGGATCCTGTGCCGGGCGCGGAACTCCGCAATCGGGATCCGGGCCAACTCCTTGGTCTCGAAGGGGCCTGCCTTGCAGAGTTCGACGCCGCGGGGCGCGAAGATGGCTGACCGGCCCGACCCGCCGAAGGAGGCCTCTTCAAAGAAGCCCGGATTGCGGCCCTGGGTGCTGACCGAATTGTTGCAGATCATCGTGTAGACGCTGTTGTGGTACGAGGTTAGCCGCATGTCGTCGAACTCGAAGCCGCCGGTGGCGACCCGGCAGATGATCTCGGCGCCCTTGAAGGCCATGCACCGGAAAAGCTCCGGTTCGAACTGGACCGCCGACATGGCAATGTTGCCGATGTCCGTGCGCTCCACCGGGATCACGGCGTCCTGGCCGTACATCTCGACAAAGCGGTCGTAGACGTCGTAGATCACCGAGGTGTACTGCTCGCCACCCGGAAACATGCCGCGCACATTCCGTTGCTTCCAGTGCTGCACGACGGTTCCGTCCGGCTTCACCATCACCATCAGGTGCAGGATGTGGCCTGGCCAGTTCTTCGGGTCCCTGGCGTAGGTGCCGAAAACGACGTAGCAGTTGTACTTTTTTGCGCGCTTCGCCACTTCCTCCGTCTCGGGACCGGGGATCTCCAGCGCCAGGCTGTAGTGCTGGTCGCGGGTCCACTCCGAGAAGCCCGTAATCGGAAACTCGTGGAAGAGCAGCAGATCGCTGCGTCCGCCATAGCTCTGGGCAATGTCGATACATTCGAGGAAGTAGTCGAGGTTGCGTTTCAGGTCCGGACCCGGGTTGGCACCGTTCACGCCCTGCACGCGCGTCTGCACAACAGTGGCTGTGATCGCGTCCTGGCGCAGGGCGACGGTGGGGTAGGTCCCGTCGGCGCGGACCATGGGCTCGGTAACCAGTGGGCTGGCGGGGGAGTTGCTGATGGGTTTACTCATGCGTCTGAATCTCTCGCCTGGATGGGTTGGGGCCATGCTTTGAGCATGATGTTAATACATCTGTGCCGACGGCGATGGTCGCGCCGAAGGGTTCTACCCCATTTCCAGAGTCTAATGGCTCAGCGACCCGGCGCCCGTATAATTGCGTCCATGCAGGACAAACTCAAGAGTAACGCCTACGGCGACCTGCTCGCGCCTCTGCAACTCGAACTCAACGACCTGATGCACTGGCTGCAGCACACCGGGCAGCGAATGGTCGTGCTGTTCGAGGGCCGCGATACTGCCGGCAAGGGTGGCGTGATCAACGCCATTGCTGAGACGCTGAATCCCCGCCAGGTGCGCATCGTTGCGCTCGCGAAGCCAGCCGAGCGCGAGCGCACCCAGTGGTACTTTCAGCGCTATATCAAGCACCTGCCGGCTGCCGGAGAGCTCGTACTCTTTGATCGCAGCTGGTACAACCGCGCCGGGGTCGAGAAGGTGATGGGTTTCTGCACCGACGCCGAGTACCACCGATTCCTGAGGCAGGTGCCGACGTTTGAACGATTACTGGTCGAGGACGGCATTCTTCTTTACAAGTACTGGCTCGCCATCGACCAGCAACAGCAGGAGAAGCGTTTTGCCGATCGCGCTGCCAGCCCCCTCAAGCGCTGGAAGCTGTCCCCGATCGACCTGGAGGCCCGCAAGAAGTACGTCGAGTACGGCAAGGCGCGAAACCGCATGCTTGCAGCGACGAATTCCAGGCGGGCGCCCTGGACGATCGTCGAGTTCAACGACCAGCGCCGCGGGCGGCTCAACCTCATCCGCCACCTGCTCGATCGGGTTCCCGACATGCAGGTTCCGGAAACCCGCCTCAAGCTCCCTCGCCTGAAGGGCAAGCCGGCGAAGGAACGCTACGGCGCCACACTGCGGCCGATCGCCGGGAAGTACTGATCCGCCATCATGGTGGCCTGGGGGTTGCGGTTACTCAATGCAGCGGGCGCTGCAGGCTACTGCCTGGACTCTCAGCGCCCGGCCGATAGCGATCAGCAACAGGACAGCCGTCACGACCTCGAACCCGATGGTGAAATTCATGGCGAACGAGTGGGCAGTGACCGGCGCCAGGGCGTAGTGCGCGAGGCCATCGAGTCCGGTGACGGCATAGAGTCCCAGAACAATCAGTCCCGCAACGCAGTAGCCGATGCGGGTGAGCACGTAGCCCGTCAGTCCCACCGCCGCAATGCCGAGCCAGGTGGCAAACACCCCGGACGCGGTAATCCAGTCGGGCATGTTGGGATAGGCAGCGAGCATTACCCCGTTGTGGGCGAAGTGCAGGCAGCTGGCCAGCGTATACAGGCCCAGCAGCGGCAGGGTGACAGGTCGGGCATTCATCCCGTCGGGCGCCTGCTTTTAACGCGGGTCGTCGTTCATGGGGGCTCCACGGCGGTGCTAGAGTACCGTCCAATCCAGGCGTCACAGCCATTCAGCGACGCTGCATAATTATCAGGAGTTCAGTAACTTGGCAACTAAAGCTAGTGCAATTCAACCGGATCCCGCGGGGCCGGTAGCGCCGCTCCGGACCGGCGCCGAGTACATCGAGAGCCTTCGGGGGCGGCAGCTCCGGGTGTTCCTGTTCGGCGAGCTCGTGGCAGAGCCGGTGGACCACCCGATGATCCGGCCGTCCATCAATGCAGTGGCCGAGACCTACGACCTGGCCGTCCGCAACCCGGAGCTCGGGACCGCGATTTCACCCTACACGGGCGAGCGGGTGAACCGCTTCCTGCACGTGGTTGGCAGTGCTCACGATCTGGTCATGCAGAACAAGATGCAGCGCCGGCTGGGGCAGCTCACGGGCACCTGCTTCCAGCGCTGCGTCGGCATGGATGCCATCAACGCGCTGCACTCAGTTACGTTTGAGATCGATGAGCAGCATGGCACGCCCTATCACGCGCGCTTTGTCAGCTTCGTTACCGGGATGCAGCGGCAGGGGCTGGTGATCGGCGGCGCGATGACGGATGTGAAGGGCGACCGGAGCAAGGCACCCCACGAACAGGCGGATCCCGATCTGTTCGTGCACGTCAGCCGGCAGACGGCCGAGGGCATTTATCTCAAGGGTGCGAAGGCCCATCAGACCGGTTGCCTGAACGCGCACTGGCTGCTCGTAATGCCGACCATGCGCCTCGGCGCTGCCGACAAGGACTACGCCATCGTCGGCGCGGTGCCCGTGGATGCGCCCGGCATCACCTACATCTACGGCCGGCAGTCCTGCGATACGCGCAGCATGGAGGGCGGCGAGATCGATCCGGGCAACACGCGCTTCAGTGGCCAGGAGGCCATGATCATCTTCGATGACGTGTTCGTGCCATGGGAAAACGTCTTCATGCACGGTGAGGTGGATTACGCCGCGATGCTCGTCGAGCGCTTTACCACCTATCACCGCCGCAGCTACGTGTGCAAATCCGGTGTTGGTGACGTGCTGATCGGCGCGGCGGCGACGATCGCGGAGTTCAACGGCGTGGCCAAGGCGTCGCACATCAAGGACAAGCTCGTGGAGATGACCCACCTCAACGAGACGATCTACTCGACGGGCATCGCCTCCAGTTACCAGGCCATGCCGCTGAAGTCCGGCGTGTACATCTGTGACGACATGATCGCCAACGTCTGCAAACACCATGTCACCCGGTTTCCCTACGAGATCAGTCGTCTCGCCCAGGACCTGGCGGGCGGCCTGATGGTGACGCTGCCGTCAGAGCAGGAGTTGCGGCATCCGGAGGTCGGGGAACTGATCCGCAAGTACCTGCAGGGGCGGGCTGATATCCCCACCGAGGACCGCATGCGGATCCTCCGGCTCATCGAGAACATGACCCTCGGCCGGAACGCCGTAGGCTACCTCACGGAGTCGATGCACGGCGCCGGCTCGCCCCAGGCCCAGCGCATCCAGATTGGTCGCCAGATGCAGCTTGAGTTCAAGAAGCAGCTCGCGAAGACACTGGCGGGGATTGGTCCCGAGACAGCGGCGGAGGTCACGCAGGACCTGAATGAGTACATGGGCCGCGTCTTTCAGACGGCTCCGCCGGCAAAGCTCGTCTGAGCAGCGCATATCGGCTATAACACTAGCTGAGTTCTGGTTCAGGTTGGGGTTCGCCATGGTCTGGTGGAGCTGGATGATTATCGGTGTGCTGCTGCTGGCCGCCGAGCTCTTCATTATCGAGGCCGATTTTTTCCTCGTCTTCCTGGGTATTGCGGCGATTATTACGGGCCTTCTTGGGCTCGCCCTGCCCACGCTGCCGGAGTGGGGGCAGTGGCTGGTTTTTGCCGGGCTGGCCCTGGTCTCCATGCTCTTTTTTCGCAAGCGGGTTTACCGGTTGCTGCGCCGGGATGTCCCCGATATGGCTAACGACATGCTGCTTGAGCATCTGCAGCTGCCCGTCGGCCTGCCCATCGACGGGACCTGCCGGGTGGAACTGCGCGGCTCCACCTGGACTGCCCGCAACGTGGGTTCGGCACCCATTTCAATGGGCGCCAAGGTGCGTATCGTTGGCGTCGACGGCATCACGCTACGCGTTGAAGCCCTGAACTGAATCAGCAGAGGAAAAAAACCGTGGATGGAGTTGGATTTTTCGCCATTGTCGTGGCCATATTTGTCGTTATCGTCCTGTACAAGACGGCCGTCGTTGTCCCCCAGCAGAGCGCCTATGTCATCGAGCAGTTGGGCAAGTTCAGCCGGGTCCTGCAGGCGGGCTTTCACATACTGGTGCCGTTCGTTGAGCGCATCGCCTACCGGCACAGCCTGAAGGAACAGGCCCTCGATATTCCTGAGCAGACCTGTATTACCAAGGACAACGTGCAGGTGGGCGTGGACGGCGTGTTGTACCTGCGCATCCTCGACCCCCAGCGCACGAGCTACGGGATTACCGACTACATCTTCGCCATCATGCAGCTGGCCCAGACGACGTTGCGCAGCGAGATCGGCAAGATCGACCTGGACCGGACCTTCGAGGAACGCGGCGCGATTAATGGCAATGTGGTCGTCGAGCTCGACAAGGCGTCCGAGGCCTGGGGCGTGAAGGTGCTCCGGTACGAGATCAAGAACATCAATCCGCCCCGGGACGTGCTGAGCGCGATGGAAAAGCAGATGCGCGCGGAGCGGGAGAAGCGCGCCGTCATCCTCACTTCAGAAGGCGAGCGTGATGCCAAGATCAACGAAGCCGAGGGCGACAAGCAGCGGGTGATCAAGGCGTCCGAAGCAAAGCAGCGCCAGCAGATCAACGAGGCTCAGGGTCAGGCTGAAGCGATCCTCGCCGTCGCAACGGCCACGGCGGAAGGCCTGCGCAAGGTCTCGCTGGTACTTCGGGAGACCGGCGGCCCTGAGGCCATGCAGTTGCGGGTCGCCGAGGCCTATGTGGCCCAGTTCGGTAATCTGGCCAAAGCGGGCAATACGCTCGTGGTGCCGGCCAACCTTAGCGATGTGGCGTCGATGATTGCGCTGGCGACGAATCTGGTCCGTCAGTCGGGCACGGCAACGCCGCCGCGCCCGTAGGCGTGCTTCGTAGGAGCGCCTTCCGGCGCGACTGGTGAGTGGCGTCGCGCCGGAAGGCGCTCCTACGAACGTAGGACCGGGTCATGGCTAGATTTCTCGGCGTCCTCGCCGTCTTCCTGATCGTCCACGTCATCCCGGCGCTGCCGGCAATCCGCCGGTCACTGCAGGGGCGACTGGGCGAGGGCGGCTTTATCGGTGTCTACTCCCTGCTGTCGCTGCTGCTGTTTGCGTGGCTGATCACAGAAGCGCTGAATGCGCCCTACCTACCGCTCTGGTTCGCCGGTCCCTGGAGCTTCTGGTTCGCGATCCTGCTCGTGCCCCTGGCTCTCTTCCTGCTCGGCACGGGTGCGCTCGCACCGAATCCACTTTCCATCGCCTTCGTCACCCGGCCCTACGATCCCGCAGCACCCGGCGCTGTCGCGATCACCCGGCACCCGATCCTCTGGGGGCTGGGTCTGTGGGGCCTCGCCCACGTGCCCGCCAATGGGCATCTGGTGGGGCTGACCCTGTTCGGCGGGTTGGGGATCTTTGCCCTGATCGGTATGGGCGTCGTCGAGAATCGGCGGCAGGCGGCACTTGGCGAGGCGCAATGGCGGGCGCTGGCGGGCGGGACATCACTGCTGCCCTTCGTCGCCATCCTGCGCGGCCACGTCCGCTGGCCGACCGACCCGGTCAGCCTGGCCGGCGGAGCGGTTGGGCTACTGCTGGCCGTGCTGCTGCTGGCCGGCGGGCACCTGTGGCTGTTCGGGCGGGATCCGCTGGGATTTCTGTAGGCACCGCAGGGTGTCAGAACCAGTCGTAGTTGAAGCTGATGCTCACCCGCTCGCCGGCTACCGGGTTCGGCGGCACTTCGTGGCGCAGCCAGCTCTCGAACAGCACGACGTGGCCTGCCTGAGCAGGGATCGTGATCCAGGGCTTAAGCTCG
>CAYMKJ010000208.1:0-19312 GCA_964391025.1 uncultured Chromatiaceae bacterium | reverse complement strand
GCGAACGAGCCATACGCCAGCAGAAGCGTGGCAATGGCAAACCGGAAATTCTTTGGCATTGTTGATCCCCGTTACACAGTTTATTTGTAGAGCCTACCGGTGCAATGAGGAACTATTGTGACAGGCCCATGAAGGCAACGTCATAAATAGCCCGCCCGCGGGATTGTGCTGGGGCTGGCGGCGAGTCCGGGGATTTCGGGGGAGTTCGCCTCGCGATACTACCCGTACGGTGCCGGCCAGTGAGCGCTGGCCACCGGCCGCATGTCGCTCACGCCCCAGGGCCGGCAACCGCTCGGTCAAAGCTGATTCCAGATCAGGGACCGATACAGATTGGAGAAATCATCAGTCCAGTTTCCGACATTCTTGTCGGTGGGCAATTTTCGCCATTCTTTCCTTGACGACAAGAAATCGACAGATTCCTCGTTTCTGGACATCACAACCCATATTGCAGATTGCTTGACAAGATAGTTGTCTTTGTCGCCTGCGAAAAATTGTATGCGGCCAGAGTACCCGTTATTGACCATCACATTGCCCAGGACAGGAGCAAGGTTCAGGTGCTTGTTGCTGATATGAAGTAATAGCCTTCCGCGGGCGCTCAGTTTACTCATGTACAGAAGGAGAGCTTCTTTTGTCAGGAGATGAACCGGGATGGAGTCGGAAGAAAATGCGTCAATAACCAGCAAATCATAAAAGTTGTCCGGTTCGTCCTGCAGCGACAGCCGGGCGTCACCGATGACGATGGGAACATCGGGGCCGCACTGCTCCAGGTAGTGAAAGTACTGCGTATCCTTCGCGATACTGACAACCAGATCATCAATCTCGAAAACGCGCCAGTTCTGGCCGGGCTGACGATAACAAGTGATTATTCCGAGCCCCAGCCCTACAATGCCGACGTTCTGTATCTGACCCAGTCGGTTGAGTTCGCCGAATACCGTTCCGACGGGACCGTCCTTGTTGTAATAGGAAATGGGCTCACGCCACAGCGCCGAATTGATCTGTTGCGCACCGTGTATGGTAGTGCCGTGGCGTAGTAACACCAGATCAGGGCTTTTTTGCGACTGTATCTTCTTGACGCCGAAGAAATTGCGATCTGTTTCCAGCGTATGAAGAGTGCCCGAGGCGGATGAGGCCAGTCCCAGGTAGATCAATACCGCCATCCCAGCGCCAAAACGCAGGGGTCTGATGCTGAAACTGAAAACCGCCAACGCAGATGCAAATAGCAGGGCTTTGGAGAAAACTGCTTTGGCGTTTTCTGACAGATCGGAGGCCATGCCAAATTTGAAAGCCGCGTAAACTGATATACCGAAAACAAGCGGCAGCAAGAAATCATTCCTGATTCTGCCTTTGAGTCCATCCTGCAGGACTGGACGAGCCAGACATGCCAGAACAAACCCGATCGGGTACTCGTAGACCGAATCAAATACCAGGGGCGAAACAATTGCGGTGAATATCCCGCCGAGTGCCCCGCCTATGGACATGAATAAATAGAATTCAGTCAGTCTTGCAGCGGCTGGCCTGATCTTGACCATTTCGCCGTGGCACACCATTGCACAGGTAAAGAAAGTGATGAGGTGCAGGAGCAGGTATACGCGATAGTCGGACAATTGCTGAAACAGCAAAATGGGGACTAACAGCAGGAGATATGACTGAAGTTTGACCATCCAGTCATGTTTAAGAACCGGTTTTCGGGAAAAGACAATGACAAAGGTCAGCAAGTACAGCGCCAGTGGAATGATCCACATAAAGGGCGATGAGCCCATATCAGTCGTTATATGAGTCGTGACGGACAGCATCAAGCTGGATGGTATGAACGCGAAGGCAATCCATCTGAGCTTTTGAGCCATTGGCGTTGTTGCGGTGAGTCCTGGGCTCAACAAGTTCGGTTTGTATTGTTTATGCAGGGCAAAAGCGCAAAGTGCGATGACGCACACGAGAAAGGCAAAGAAGTAAGACCAGTAAGCTCCTTGTTGCTTCAGGCCGAAATAGGGTTCAACCAGAACCGGATACGCCAGCAAGGCAACAAAGCTGCCCACGTTGCTGGCGGAGTAGAGGAAGTACGGGTTATCCGCATGCCTGTTGCTGGTTTGGGAAAACCATTTCTGCAACAACGGAGCAATTGTCGATACCAGAAAAAACGGGACGCCAATGGAAAGTGCGTAAACCTGCAATAGCCATCGGGTGTTTATCGAACTGGAGGTTGATGCGGGCAATTCGGCGACGGTTATCGGAAGAAACGCAAAGGCAATGAGCAGCAACAGAACGTGAAGCAATGCCAGGAGTTTGATATTGAAATAGCGGGTTGAAAAATGAGCGTAGGCATAACCCAGCAGCAACACAACCTGATAGAACACCATCGCCGTGTTCCAGACAGCCGGCGTTCCGCCCATGAGCGGAAGCGTCATCTTGGCGAACATGGGTTGAATGAGAAAAAGCAGCAGCGAGCTGGTCAGCGCGGCGAGTGAATACAGAAGTGTCATTCGGTCTCGGTCATGCAGCTATTACAAACCAGAAAGTCTGGCAATGTGATTGTCGACCTCTAATTGTGTCGTGGGATGACGGTCGGCCTGTAGCGACCGCCGTCACAGTTTGACTGGATCAGGTGCGTATTCCAGCCCATGCCGGGCCGCGTTGCCCCGGTAGTGGTGTGCGCTGCGAGAAACGGGCGGTATGGAGGAGATTCTTGAGTTACGGCGCTGGTGAACCGCTGCGGGCCGCGGGGCGCGTCAGGAGCAGCAGCTGGCCCGCCTGGACCAGATTGTCGCGGCCGCCGACCGCGCCGTCTGTGACCGAATGCGCCTGGACGTTGGCGAGGAGCACGAGTTCGCCGGGCGCGGTCGCGAGTTGCCTGCTGACGTCGACGATGCCGGACGACTCCCATTCGCCAATCTTGCCGGCCTTCGCATCGGTTGCGCCGGGTGGAACGGCGGTGCGGTCGATCGTGGCGATCAGCGCAGGCTGTGCCGGATTGGCTGGATCGAGGCTCCAGATCGATGCCTCGCGGCCGGTCTCTGCACCGAAGCGGGCGCGCTTCGTCGCCATATCTTCCTGCACGTAGATCCGGCCGTCGCTTGCCCAGACGAGGTTATCGGGGCTCCGGATGCCGCGATCCTGCGTGTCGTCGCTGTCGTAGAGCAGACGGATTTGCGCGGTGGCGCCAAGCTCTCCTGTGGCCGTCGTCGTAAACCGCAGGTCGGCGATGTAGATCCCGCCCCAGTCGTCCCTGGGATACACGCTGCCCTGCCCGGTTGAGGTGAATACGGCCTGCAGCGCGTTCGCCGGATTCGTGTGCAGGTCCTCGGGCCGGGAGTACAGGAATGCGCCGAGCTGCGCCGCGCGGGCCCGCAGTTCAGGATCGTCGAGGTAACCGTCGGCGTCGGTGCCGGGCGTGCCGGCGGCGTCCCGGGCGGCAAGCGGGGCGAAACGCCCGTCGCGGACGGTGCCACTGCCTGACCATTGCTGCGGCGACGTGTCGCCGTTGTCGGCAGCCCAGACATGCAGCTGACCCTCCACCAGTCCATTCCGCTCGACGAAAGTGCCGGCGGGGCGTTTGCGCCCGATCCACAGGTACAGGGGCGCCCCGCCGAACTCGTAGTCATCGGCAATCAGAAGCGCGATGTGCCCGTCCGGGCGGTCGCCGTCGGGTGTCGCGACCGCGGTCACGTTCTCGAACGAGCCGCGCCCCAGCGCCGGCAATGCCCAGAGTGTGCCGGCGCGGACCTCGAGCGCGTGGATGGTGCCGCCGTGGGGATGGCCCTCGTTCTTCGTGACTTCCTCCTGGGCGAAGAACAGCGTGTCGGCGAAGCCGAACTGGCCGGCCCCATAGCCGGCGGCCGAGCACAGGGCCTCCAGGCCGCGACGGTCTTTCCCGGGCCGCTGGCTGACCTGCCCCGGCTCAGTGACGACCCGGCCGGTCCGATCCCGAATCTCCCGGTACGCGAGACTGGCGGCGTCGATCCGCCGCGTCCGCCGGTCGATTTCGAAGTGTGTGATTCTCGATCCTTGCAGCTCCGTGCCGTTGGCGAGGCGGTAGGGATAGCCCTGGTCGCCGTCGAGTTCGTGGGTGACGAGCAGTTCCAGCCTGTCGTCATCGCCGGCGAACGCCACCATGCCGTCAAGGACGCCCGGCGGCCGGTAGCCGCCAAAGGACTCGCCGGTAGTGAACAATACCTGCACTTCGAAACCGGACCCGGGAGCGGCCCGCAGCATCGCAGGCGCGCTCGACGAACTGGCGCAGGCAAAGGCAAGACCGGCAATGCCTGCCACCGCCATCCAACGTTCACAAAGTCGAAACGGGAAGTTCATGCCGCTGTCCTGAACCGCTGCTTAGATGGTTCCCCCGGCGGCGTTACCCCAGTGAGTCGGAACGCGCCCCGCAGTCCAGAGATTCATCACCCGTGAAATCCGGAAACCGTCTCATTATTCTCGTCACGGCGTTGCTGCTTGGGGCTTGTGGCCCACCGGAGCAGCGCACGTCAGATTACCTCGTGAAGGCCCAGAAGTTCTACGACGACGGCAACTACGTGAAGGCGCGGATCGAGGCCCAGAACGCGGCGCAGATCGAACCCAATAACGCCAGGGCGCGCTACCTGCTGGCCCTCGTCGCCGAACAGGAGAAGGACTACAAGGCGATGATCGGCCACCTGCAGGTGGCCGTGGAGGAAGACCCGGCCAACGTCGAGGCCCGGCTGAAGATGGGCATGCTGTATTTTTTCGGTCAGGCGTGGCCCCAGGCTGCAGAGCAGGCGACGGCGCTGTTGAGGCTGGCGCCGAAGGACGCCCGTGCGCACCTGCTGCAGGCCCGCGTGCTGTTGCAGAAGGGTGAGAAGGAGTCCGGCCTTGCCGAGATCGCCACCGCGCTCAAGCTGGACCCCAGGGACAGGGATGCGATCCTCCTGCAGTCGGCAGCCGAGGCCACCGGGAATATTGACAAGGGCCTGGCGACGCTGGATGCCGGGATCGCACGGCTCGAGGCCGGGGAGGCCCGGCCGCTGCGGGACTTCCGCATCGTCCTTCTGGCTCGAGGCAAGAAGACCGCCGAGCTGGAGCAGGGCCTGCGGACCCTCTCCAGGGATTTTCCCGGGGAAGCCTCCTACCAGTTCCAGCTGGCGCAGTTCTATGCGAGCCAGGGCCGGGCGGACGAAGCAGACACGCTGCTGAAAAGCCTTACCGAGCGCGACCCCAGGGACACCGACAAGCAACTCGGATACGTCCGGTTCCTGGCCTCCCAGCAGGACGGCGAACGCATCGAAGCGGCTCTCCGTGCGTTCATCGAGCAGAACCCGGATGGGGCCCCGCTGCGCCTGGCGCTCGGCGGGTTTCTCGAAGCCCGGGAACGGCCGGATGAGGCCCGGGTGGTTTATCAGGGGCTCGCGGAGCGCAGCCCGAAGACCGTGGATGGACTGACTGCCCGCAATCGTATGGCTGCCCTTGCGGTTCGCGCGGGTAAGCCCGACGAGGGTCGGGCTGTCATCGAGAAGATCCTGGCCGACGCGCCCGCTGATCCCAGTGCGCTGCTGCTCCGGGCCGGCCTCCAGTTCCAGGAGAAGAAGTTCGACGATTCGATCGCGGACCTGCGAACCGTGCTGCGAAATGAGCCCGCCAACGAGAGGGCACTGCTACTGCTTGCACAGGCTTGTATCGAAACCGGCGACATCGGCCTCGCGAAGGAAACCTATGGCCGGCTGCTCGAGGTAAACCCCAGGTCTGGCGATGGCTTGAGGCGCCTCGCCTCGCTCCAGGCAAGCACCAAGCAGTTCCAGGAGGCGGAAGCCCTGCTCCGCAACTGGCTCGAGGACCAGCCTGACGACCTCGTGACGTCGGGCCAGCTCGTCGACCTGCTGCTGGTCCAGGGGCAGAAGGACAAGGCAGAAGTGGAGGCGCGGCGCGTGGTAGCGCGGCCGGATCAGGCGGGCGTCGGTGACTACGTGCTTGGACGGGTGCTGGTCGAGAAGAAGGACCTGGCGGGAGCGGCCGATGCGTTCCGTAAATCCCTCGCCGCCCGGCCGGACCACCCGCTGCCGCTCCAGGGGCTCGTGCGGTCCCTGGTCGCTGCGGGCAATTCGAAAGAGGCGATTCGCGTGCTCAATGCGCAGGTCGACAATGGCCCGCAGGCGCTGTTGGCGAACCTTTTGCTGGCCGGTCTCTATCCAAAGGATCGGGATGCCCGGATCCGCATCTACGAGCGGGGGCTGCAAGCCAACCCGGGTAATGCTGACCTCAGCATTCTGCTCGGCACCGAGTTCGACCAGAGCGGGCGCTTCGATGAGGCGATTGCCGTCTTCGAGAACATGCTGAAGGCAAATCCAGGCTCCAAACCGGCAATCAATAATCTCGCCGCGTTGCTGCTCGATCACCGCACCGACAAGCCGAGCATCGCGCGGGCCCTCGTACTCGCGAAGGAACTTGAGATGACGGGGAATCCCACGATGCTGGACACGCTGGGCTGGGCGTACTACCGGTCTGGTCAATACCCGGAGGCCGTGAGCGTCCTCGAGCGGGTGGTCGCGAAGGCCGGGCAGGTCCCGTTGTTTCGCTATCACCTGGGGATGGCCTATGTCGCGGCCGGCAATGCCGCGGGGGCGAAGCAGCAACTCAAGCTGGCGGTGGAAGGCGGCGGCGACGGGTATCCGGGACTCGAAGAGGCGCGTCTGACTCTCAACAAGGTGGACCGAATCTAGCGGAGCCCGGTGGCTCCTACCAGACTGGTCCGCGGTAGCTTGCCCGGAGCAGCAGAATGTCCTGGCCCAGATTGGGCTGCTTCAGCCCGGCATTGCTGAAGTGCCGCCACTCGAGGGACCAGCGCTTGCCGAACTGGAGACCGGCCGAGAGCGAGAACGTTATCGGCGAAGACACATAGGGATTCGTGTCGGTGTTTGCGACGACACCTAACCCCAGAATCGGCTTGAGTGTCGCGTCGGGGCGAAAGGCAAACCGCCGCTGGAGGCTCAGGTACCCAAAGCTATCCACAGAGCGCCGCACGGTCGAGCTCAGCGTGACGCACTTCGGCCCCATACTGCCTGCCGTGCAGGTGTCCTGCAGCGTACGGACATTGACGTCCTGATCCGAGACATAGCCGAGCGCGGTTTCCCACCGCGCCGTTGACCGGGAAATCTCCAGGGCGCTGCCCTCCGACCGGGTCGGGCCGGCAGCGAGTTGCCAGGTGGCGGCCTGGGATGCGGGGAGCAGTCCCAGAGAGAAAATAATGACAATGGCGGCGCGCACGCAGGGTTGATCCCTGTTTTTGTTGTGCGTTGAGTATCTACCGCGGCTGGCCGGCCGGGGTGGCTAGGGGACATAAGGGGTCGCGCCTGAAGCCAGTGCTTGTCGCGATAACGGAAACCGGACTTTCTGCGCATTTCATGCAACTCATTGCACCGCTTACACCCACCCCCTACCAGGCGTAAGCCTCCGGCGCCGGCCCACCCGGCCCGGGAAACAGTTCGTCGAGGCGCGCGAGGAAATCCGTACCGAGTTGGATATCCAGGGCGCGCAGTGAGCCGTCGAGCTGGGCCACGGTGCGGGGCCCGATGATTGGGGCGGTCACGCCCGGCTGGTGCAGCAGCCAGGCGAGGGCGACGTCGGCCGGGTGCTCGCCGAGTTCCGCACACAGGTCCTCCCACTTCTGAATCGTGGCCTTGTTCTGCTCGAGCCCCCGGCTGGTCATCGGGCCCGCGCTGCGCCCTTCCCGGGCCTTGCGCAGCACGCCCCCGAGCAGACCGCCGGACAGGGGCGACCAGGGAATCAGGCCGATGCCATAGGCGCGGGCGGCGGGCAGGACTTCCAGTTCCACGGTCCGGCGCCGCAGGTTGTACAGGGACTGCTCGGACACGAGGCCGAGCATCCCAAGACGGCGCGCGGACTCCTGGGCCTGGGCGAGATGCCAGCCCGCGAAGTTCGACGATCCGAAGTAGGTGACCTTGCCCTGTTGCCGGAGCACCGAGAAGGCCTCCCAGATTTCGTCGCAGGGGGTTTCCCGGTCGATATGGTGCATCTGGTAGAGGTCGATGTGGTCCGTTTTGAGCCGCTGGAGCGACGCGTCGCAGGACTGGCGGATGTTCACGGCCGAGAGAAGGGTGGTGTTGGGCCAGTTGTCGGTGCGGCCAAAACCCTTCATGGAGTTGTAGAGCTTGGTGGCGAGTACCGTGCGTTCCCGCCGGCCATCACCGGTAGCGAACCAGCGGCCGATAATCTCCTCGGTGATGCCCGGCCCGGCGGCCCCGCCGTACATGTTGGCCGTGTCGACAAAATTGATGCCCCGCTCGAGGGCCCGGTCGAGGATCAGGTGGGCATCCGGCTCTGGCGTGTACTCCCCAAAGTTCATGGTGCCCAGCACCAGCCGGGAGACAGACAGGCCGGAGCGGCCGAGCTTCGTGTAGTGCATGGGAGTGCCTTGGGAGTTGGGTTGGGTAGGGGCGGAGGGGGAAGAGTATAGGACCGCGCCTGCGCGCTCAGCCTCGCTCGCCCGACCGTGCGTTGCGGGCTTGCTGTGCAGTCAGAACCCGGATGGTAATCAGTGCCGCTGCGGTGAGCGATGCAGCGGCCAGCAGGGCACTCCACTGGAACGCCTCCATGAACGCTCCCCGTGCGATGACGAGCAGGGCGTCCCCCGTGGCCGGTGCCAGGGTTGCCGCCGCTTCGACGGCTCCGGCCAGCGTCGTTTCAGCGGCGCGGGCCAGGTCGGCTGGCAGGCCGGGCGGCAACGCATCGCTCATCGTGCCGCGGTAGAGCGCCGTCAGGAAGCTGCCCAGCACGGCAATACCCAGTGCGCCGCCCAGTTCCGCGCCCGTTTCCGACAGGGCAGAGGCCATGCCCGCTTTCTCCACGGGCACCGAGCCGACGACGAAGGCGGTGGTCAGGGCCACCACCGGCGTAAAGCCAACGGACAGCACCACGTTCGCTACGACGACGGATTCGACACTCCCTGCCACGGCCAGCAGGGCAAAACCTAAGGCGGAGATGATCAGGCCGACCGTCATGACCCGGTCGGCGGAGTAGCGTGCCACGAGCCTGGCCGTGAAGGGCGAGGCCACGGCGAAGGCCATGGCCGAGGGCAACGACCAGACCCCCGCTGCGAGCGGCGTGAGCCCGGCGACGAGCTGCAGGTACTGGGCCGTGAAGACGAAGGCGCCGAACATGAAGAACATCGCTGTGACGTTGATGACAAGGGACAGCGAGAATACCGCCGAGGCGAAGAGCTTCAGGTCGACCAGAGGCTCCGCCAGCCTGCCCTGGCGCCGGACGAAGAGCAGTCCCAGGACCAGCCCGGCACTGATCGCGGTCAGGACCTCGGCACTGAAGCCCTGCTCTGCAGCCAGCTTCACGCCATAGATCAGGCAAAGTACCCCCAGCAAGGAGAGCAGCGCACTGAGGTAGTCAATGGCGCCTGCGTCCGCGTTGCGATGCTCCGGCAAGAGCAGTGGCCCGAGGATCAGGAGCAGGATCATGACCGGCACGCCGGCCAGGAATACGGATCCCCACCAGAAGTAATTTATAAGTACGCCGCCGATCACCGGACCAAGCATGGCGCCGACCGAGTAGCCCAGGATCCAGATGCTGATGGCGAAGGTGCGCTCCCGCTCGTCCCGGAAGATGGTGGTGATCAGGGAGAGCGTCGACGGAGCCAGCGTGGCGCCGGCGACGCCGAGAGCGGCCCGGGCAACGATGAGCTGGGTGGGACTGGTGGCGAACGCGGCGAGCACCGAGGCCACGCCAAAGGCTGCCGCGCCAATCAGAAGCACCTTGCGGCGCCCGACCCGGTCCCCGAGGGACCCCATGATCAGCAGGAAGCCAGCGACCATGAAGCCGTAGATATCGATGATCCAGAGCAACTCGCTGGCCGAGGGTTTGAGGTCGGCAGCGAGCCGGGGAATCGCCAGGTTCAGGACCGTGAGGTCCATCGAGTAGAGCACGCAGGGCAGCGTGATTACGCCGAGGGCCAGCCAGTCCTTCCGGGAGGCAGCGTGGGGTGACGGCACGGGTTTTGTTTGTCCTACGCTCGATGGTGTCGGCTCTCACCATGAACCAATACTTGACTCATTTACACCCAATTCGGCACGGGAGGCCGCCGCGCGGGTGGCCGCTCAGGCAGGCATACAACCCGACTGGCTGAGTGACGGGGTGAAGGGCTTCCTGAGTGAGCGCGGGGAATTCAGCCCCTTCCTCGAACTCGACCACCTGCGGGTGCTGGTTGCCCAGCCCGAGTACCTGCTGGCGATGAAGTGCCTGGCCCTGCGGATTGGTGAAGAGTTTCACGACGAGGAGGACCTGCGATACCTGCTGCGCTATCTGAATATCGGCGGCTACGAGCAGGCGCTGGAGATCATCACGCGGTTCTATTCCGCGGAACGTTTTCCCCAGAAGGCGTTGTATGCGTTGGCTGAGTTGTTGCCGGGTCGCGCCTGAAGGCGCTCCTACAGGTCGATTACGGGGAGGTTATGCCAGGTATGGGCGCGTCAGGTCCTCGGATACCGTCCAGAGCTTCGCAGCCAGCCCGTCGTTCTCCATGTTGCCGCCCGGCAGAAACGGGTTGCAGTCCTTGAAGAAGTAGCCGCTCACGCCAGCGAGCTTTGGCCAGGTCGCCAGGTATACCTGCGTCGCGGCGCCAGCCTCCACGCTCTTCATGAAGGTCCAGCCGATCAGCTTCGCGGCGACGATCTGGTACCAGGGCAGATACCGGCCCAGGTTGGTCATGATCACGCCCGGCTGCAGGGCGTTGGCGGTCACCCGCGTGCCCTCGAGGCGCCGCGCCAGTTCCCGGACGAAGAGATAGTTGGCGAGCTTCGACTGGCCGTAGGCCTTGCGGGGCTCGTAGTCCCGCTCGCCGGCAAGGTTGTCGAACTCAATCCCTGAGGCCGGCGCCTGTTTGTAGGCGCCGCTCGCCACCACGACCACGCGTCCCTGGGGCGCCGCGGTCAGCTGGGGCAGCAGGCGTTGCGTGAGCAGGAAGTGGCCCAGGTGATTGGTGACGAAGTGCCGCTCGATCCCGTTGTACTGTTCGGCGGTCGGCACCTCCATCACGCCCGCGTTGCACAGCAGGATGTCCAGGTGGTCACCGAGAGTGGTAACCCGGGTGGCGCAGGCGACGACAGAAGTGAAGTCGGTGAGTTCCAGCGCGACGGGTGTCGTGCGTCCCTGCACGGACGCGCAGGCATCGGCAGCTTTCTTAAGGGTGCGGGCGGTGCCGATCACGTGGGCCCCGCGGAGCGCCAGCACGCGCATGCTTTCATAGCCCAGCCCGGAGTTGGCGCCGGTGACGAGCGCGGTCGTGCCCGTCAGGTCCATGCCCGCCGTCACTTCCTCGGCGGTGGAGTCCGCGTTGAAGGGGCCGAGGGGCACGCCTTCGGGCCGGACGACCTCTGCTCGCCCGCAGCCGGCAAGCGTGCCAGCCGTGGCCAGCGCGGCGCCGCCCAGCAGCAGTTCACGTCGATTGAGGGAGGGCGTCATGCGTGCTTCCGTGTAGGAGCGCCTTTAGGCGCGACCTTCTTCTGACCAATTACGGTGTCGCGCCTGAAGGCGCTCCTTCATGTCATGAGAGAAGGTAGGGTTTGGTAAGTTCTTCCGACACCTGCCACAGCTTCGCGGCCAGTGCGTCGTTCTGCATCTGCCCGCCGGGCACCTCGGGATTGCAGTCGGCGAAGTAGTAGCCGCTGACCGCGGCCAACGCGGGTGCGGTCGCCACGTAGCAGGTGGTGGCGGTGCCGGCCTCGACACTCTTCATGAAGGTCCAGCCAATCAGCTTGCCCGCGGTCTGCTGCCACTTCGGGAAGCTGCGGCCCAGGTTGGTCATGATCACGCCGGGGTGCACGGCGTTCGCGGTGGTAGTAGTGCCGGCCAGGTTTTTCGCGAGTTCCCGCACGTACAGGTAGTTCGCCAGCTTGGACTGGCCATACATCTTGTTGGGATTGTAGTCGCGTTCACCGGACAGGTTGTCGAACTCGATGCCCGCCTCCGGCGCCCACTGGTAGCCGCTGCTGGAGAGCACGACGACACGGCCCTGGCGCGCCGCCTGCACCTGGGGCAGCAGCCGGTTGCCGACGATGAAATGGCCCAGGTGGTTGGTGACGAACTGCTTCTCGAGCCCGTTGACCTGCTCCAGTTCCGGCAGGGCCATGATCCCGGCGTTCAGGATGAGCATGTCGATGGGCATCCCCATCGCCCGCACGGCATCGGTGCCTGCGACGATGGAGGGGAAGTCGGTCAGTTCGATGACCACCGGCGTGGTGCGGCCCTGGATTCCCGCGCAGGCCTGCCGCGCTTTTTCCAGCGTGCGGGCGGCGCAGAGCACGTGGGCGCCGTGGTTGGCCAGCACGCGCATGGTCTCGTAGCCGAGGCCGGAGTTGGCCCCGGTGATGAGAGCCGTCTTGCCGGTGAGATCGATGCCGTTCGTCACCTCGTCGGCGGTGGACTTTGCACCGAAGGGTCCCAGGGGTACGCCCTCGGGACGGACGAGGGGCTTGTCTTCGCCGCGGCTGCAGCTGACCAGGCCCATGCTCAGTGTGGCGCCGGCAAGCACGGTGCTGCCAGCGATGAGCTGGCGGCGGGTGAGGGGGCTGTCGAATTGCTTCATGCGCGTGCTCATCCTGGAAACTGGGCGATACCGGACAGGGACTCTTTCTGGCCGACGTTGTTCCGCGCCACGATAGCACCGTCCGCGAGGCGGACCTTCACGATGTCGCCGCTAAAGAAATTGCCAATCACGGCGAATTGCCCGTCAGGTGACGAAGTGACCGCTGCCCAGCCCATGCCCTCCAGCGGGTAGTTGCGGAGCACAGCGCCGGTCTTCGGGTCCATCAGCAGGAAGCCTTTGGCCGTGCTGATCAGCAGTCCGCCGTCCGGCGTGGGGTTCATCACCAGGACCATCGGCACGTCCGGATCGTTCTCGAAGTTGGCCAGGTCCGGCAATTGCTTCTGCTTCTTCAGGTCGTATTGCAGCACCCGCCTGCCCGTCTCGGAGACGAAGATCAGGCGGGCGTCGTTGTCTGCCAGGACCGTGCTGGTGACGGCGAGGAAGCCGAACATGCCGCCGTTGGTCTCGGTGGCGTATTCCTGCAGCAGCTTCCCGTCGGCACTGTGTCGGAACACGTGGCCATCGCCAATCACATCCCGCCCCGGCAGCAGCCGGAACTTCGTGGTCACCGAGGGATGTCCCGTCTGGGTGCCCATCATGTGCTCGCCGAAATAGAGGCTGCCGTCCTGGCCGAAGGTGACGCTGGAATACATGCGGTCGGAAAACGTCCGCACGGGCTTCTGCACGCCGGTCGGAGCGATTTCCGCGACGGTCGGCGTGAGCTGGGAAAACGCCCACAGGGTCCGGTCCGGCGCAAACGTCAGGCCGCCGACCTTGTGCCGGGTGCCTTTCAGGTACAGCTCGCCCTTCAGTTGCAGGTTTTCATCGTACTGGATGAGCCGGCCGGTGCCACCGTGGTCGTCGGTGGGATTGTCCATGATCGTGGCGGCCACCAGGATGTCGCCCTTCGCGAAGGGCTTGACCGTACTGACGTACTTCTCCGTGTCTGCCTGCGCACTCACGGCGAACAGTACAAGGCTTATCGCAAGGTTCTTGGTCAGGCGGGTCATGTTCGCTCCCTGGCTATTCAGTGCTGTCGACGCTGCCGCCTAAGTTGTCACCGATCAGGCCGGTGGCTGTAGTGGCATACACATTGCGCACCGCACCGTTGTTGCGGCCGATCAGGCCGCCGACGGCCTCCTTGCCGGTCACCGCGCCGGTGGCAAAACTGTTGCGCACCCGGCTCTGGGAATTGAAGCCGACGAGGCCACCCACGTTCCTGCCGGTGCCCTGCACCTCGGTAGTGGCGAAGCTGTTCTCCACCAGTGCATCGGTGTTCACGCCGACGAGGCCACCCACGTTATCGGCGCCGGCGACGACGCCTGAGGCGCGGCTGTTCAGCACCTTGCCCGTCGTGCTGAGGCCGACGAGCCCGCCCACGCCCTTGCCTGCCGTCACACGCATGTCCGCCGAACTGTCGCGGACGACGCCGTTCATGTCGCCCGCCAGCCCGCCAATGGCGGCTTGGCCGGACACCTCTCCGCGGACGTGGCAGTTGACCACCTGGCCCGCATGGCCGCCGACGAGCCCGCCCGTGGCCAGCCGACCGACGACCCTTACGCTGGCCTGGCAGTCCGCGATGTAGCCGAAGTTGGCACCAACCAGCGCCCCAGCGCCGCCCCGGCCAGTGACGCTGGCGTTCTCAAGGGTCAGGTTGCGCACCACCCCCGTCTTCGCGAGTGTGCCGAACAGGCCGACCCCGCCCGTTTCCGGCCGGTTGATGGACAGGCTGCGCAGGGTGTGGCCATTGCCGTCCAGCGCCCCTGCAAAGCCGTACTTGTCCCGCGCCACCATGCAGTTGTTCTCGGCGCCGCAGTTACCCACCGGGGTCCAGTTGGCGATGACGCCGAGGTCCAGGTCCTGCACCAGTTCGTAGCGGCGCGAGTTGCGGGTCGTCAGGTCCAGGGTGGTGCGCTCGCCCTGGCCAGCGCCCAGCGTCTGGATTGCCTGGAGCTGCTCCGCGCTGCAGATGCCGTACCAGCCGTCCCCGTCCGCATCCCGGGCAAATTCGCCGGCGTTCCTCGGGGCAGCGTCGAAGGCGTCGGCCAGACCGTCGCCGTCCCTGTCGCGGGTCGGGGAACCCTTGCCTGTGCCCGGGCCCGGGCAGGCAGCAAGCTCCACGGGCGAGGGCGAGGGCGCCCTGACGGCAGCGAGTGAGGCTGCGGCATCGACAGTGCTAAGGCTGGCTGTCATGCCGCCGCCGGCTGCTGGCTGCGCAACCGCCGGGCGGTTGCCGCCAACGCCCCCGGCCAAGCCCTTTTGTGCGGCGAAATAGGCGGCCACATCCTCGAGCTGCTGCCGGCTCAGAGTCTGCACTGCACCGCCCATGATCGAATCCGCGCGGGTGCCGGCCTGGTAGGCCAGCAAGGCCTGGACCAGATACTCCTGGTGCTGGCCACCGAGCACCGGAAAGGTGGGCGAGGGGCTGCTGCCGTCCGGGCCATGGCAGGCGGAGCAGGCGGCAGCGATGTTGCGGCCGCGTTCAGGGTCACCAGCTGCGTGGGCGAGGGCGGGGGCCAGACCGGCGGAGAGGGAGAGCGCGACGAGGATCAGCGGACGGACTTTCATTGATTTGATCTACTGCGCGTTGGCGCGGTCGAACTTTTCCTTGGCTTCCTTAGCCAGCTTCTCGAAGTCAGCGTTCTTGCCGAACTGGAGCTGCTGATCGGTGTACAGGCCCACCGACGCACCGAGGTACTGGCCGGACCGGGTCTGCTCCAGCACGAAGGCTCCAAAGTCCGCGTAACTTAGCATCGTGCCCTTGGGCGATGTCGTGTTCACGGACAGCCTGAAGTTCTTGCGGGCCGGTTCCTCTACGAGAAACGGCGGCCGGAAGATCACGTACTCGAGCCCGCTCCCGCGGACCAGGGCTTCCATGTCTTTCATGTTCTTGTAGAGGTAGCGGGATTTCCACAGCCAGTTGAGCCGGAAGTCTCCGGGCACTGGCTTGACGGTGGGGAACTCGTCTTCAACCCCTAGCGAGCTGGCCACCAGCAGGCGCCGGTTACCCTTTTTCTTCATGGCGGCGATGATGTTGGCCGTGCCTGCGGTGAACAGGTCAAAGGTGGCCGGCGTCTCCGCTGTGCTGGTGGGGTCAATTCGGGGCCCGACCATCGAGATAACGACCTCGGTGCCGGTCATGGCGGCTTCCAGCGATGCCAGATCGTAGACGTCGCCTTTCAGCACCTTCAGGTGTGGATCCTTGAGAGCGACATCCTCAGGGCGTCGGGCGACACCGGTGACCCGGTAGCCCGCCGCCAGGGCCTGCCCGATGATCTCCGTCGAGCTCTTGGCGGTGGCGCCTATAACGACCAGGCCCGGAGCCTTTTCGCCGGCGGTCGCGAGGCCTGGAAGCGGGGCCGTGGCGATGAACAGCAGGGCGCCGGCAAGCGCGGCGACGATTCTCGTCTGGCGATTTTGCTGCCTGTCACTCCGCTGCATGGCCTGGCTCCGTGCTATCCGGTAAATGCCGGTGCTACTGTAGTCCGCAGTCCCGTGCTTTGCACCCTTGGAGGAGGCTCAACCGATGTCGCAACCCGCCCCGCGGACCTCACCCTGGTCCCTGCGTTCCGCCCTGACCGGTTTCGTCGTCGGCGCGCTGCTCGTGTCAGCGCTGACCGGCATCGCCGAGCAGACCTACACCTGGGGCGAGCAGTATCGGACCATTCCCGCCCGCTACCAGAAGATGATCGACGACTCGGAACTCGCTTTCACGAAGCGCGATGTGGAGGCATCGGGCGCCGCGATGACCGAAGACTTCAGCTGGTACACGGTGAAGGAGGACGGTCCTAAAGAGATGGTCCGGGGCCGGGAAGCCACCATGGCGCGCCTCAAGTTGTTTTTTGAATCGCCCATGTGGACCACGAATGATTCGGAGGTGCACCGCCTGGGGATGGTCGGCAACACCCTCGTGCAGGTGGAGATCGACACGCTGCAGGTGAACGGCAAGCCGGTGCGCCAGACCTCCCTGCACGTCTACGAGTTCAGGGACGGCAAGCGCTGGCGGGAGTTCGCGTTCTACCCGACTGAACTGTAGGAGCGCCTTCAGGCGCGATCCCATACTTTTCATCTGCTCGTAACGTGCAACAGGGAATCTTGCGCGCCATGACCGACCGTCAGTACCACGT
This sequence comes from uncultured Chromatiaceae bacterium, assembly GCA_964391025.1. Classification (GTDB taxonomy): domain Bacteria; phylum Pseudomonadota; class Gammaproteobacteria; order Steroidobacterales; genus SHZI01. The sequence goes on along the minus strand of CAYMKJ010000208.1, from coordinate 2,620 downwards.
CCTTTTTCTCTGCACTGGCAACTCGGCTCGCAGCATCCTCGCCGAGGCCCTGATCAATCACTGGGGGAAGGGCCGCTTCGTGGGCTACAGCGCCGGCAGCCGGCTGGCGGGGCGGGTCAATCCCATCGCCCTGGAGTTGCTCCAGCACATGCAGCTACCGACTGAGGGCCTGCGCAGCAAGAGCTGGGACGAATTCGCCGCCGAGGGTGCTCCGCAGCTCGATTTCGTCTTCACCGTCTGCGACAACGCGGCCGGCGAGCAGTGTCCCTTCTGGCCCGGCCAGCCCATGACGGCGCACTGGGGCGTGGAGGATCCGGCGGCAGTGGAGGGCACCGATACGGAGAAGTGGCTGGCCTTTCGCAAGGCGTTCCGGGAACTGGAGAACCGGATCAAAATTTTCGTCAACCTGAAGATCAGTTCGCTGGACCGGCTGTCGCTGCAGAATCGCCTGCAGGAAATCGGCAAGACCCGTGTTGATAAAGTCTGACCTGCTCGCCGAGTTCTGCGGTACGGCCCTGCTCCTGACTGTCGTGGTGGGCTCCGGGATCATGGGAGAACGGCTGGCGGGTGGGAACGATGCCATTGCCCTTCTTGCCAACAGCATTGCCACGGGCGCCGGGCTCTATGTGCTCATCCTCACGCTGGGGCCGGTTTCCGGCGCCCAGTTCAATCCGGCGGTGAGTGTGCTTCTGGCCTGGCGCGGGGAGCAGACCTGGGCCGTCACGGCCTGCTATGTCGTCGCTCAGTTCAGCGGCGCTGTGGCCGGCGTCCTGCTGGCGCACGCCATGTTCGCCGAGGAACTGCTGCAGGTCTCCACCCACGTTCGCGCCGGTCCCGCCCAGTGGCTGAGCGAGTTCGTGGCAACCGGGGGGTTGCTCGGGGTGATCGTGCTCTGTTCGCGGCACCGGCCGGCCGCGCTACCCCAGGCCGTGGGACTCTACATCATGGCGGCTTACTGGTTCACGGCGTCCACATCCTTCGCGAATCCGGCGGTCACGCTGGCGCGTTCGCTGACCGACACGTTTGTGGGGATTGCGCTGGCCAGCGTGCCGGGATTTGTTGGGGCTCAGGTGGTGGCGGTTGGAGTGGTCGCGATGCTCGTTAGGGGTCGCGCCTGAAGGCGCTCCTACGGGAGTTTCTTCGCCGTCGAGAAATCAATCCCCTGCGCCAGCGGCAACGTCGACCCGTAGTTGATCGTGACAGTCTGCCGGCGCATGTAGGCCTTCCAGGCGTCCGAGCCGGCCTCGCGGCCGCCGCCCGTTTCCTTCTCGCCGCCGAACGCCCCACCGATCTCGGCGCCGGACGTGCCAATGTTGACGTTGGCAATTCCGCAGTCACTGCCGGTGTGGCTGAGGAAGCGCTCCGCGTTCTGCAGCCGGTCGGTGAAGATCGCCGACGAGAGACCCTGGGGCACTGCATTCTGCTTTGCGATGGCCTCGTCCAGGCTCTGGCACGGAATCACGTAGAGGATTGGCGCGAAGGTCTCCTGCTGGACTACGGGCCACTCGTTCTCGGCGAGCACGATGGTGGGCTCCACGAAGTTGCCGGGGCCCTTGCGGATCTTGCCGCCGCAGAGCACGCGGGCGCCCTGGGCCGCCAGGTCCTTCAGCACCTGCTGGTAGCGCTCCACCGCGCTCGCGTCGATCAGCGGGCCCATCAGGGTTCCCGTTTTCAGCGGGTCGCCAATCGGAACCTGCTTATAGGCAGCGACGAGCCGCCTGGTGAGTTCATCCAGCCTGCTCTGGTGCACCAGCAGCCGGCGCGTGGACGTGCAGCGCTGGCCGGCAGTGCCGACGGCGCCAAACAGGATCGCGGGAATCGCCAGGTCCAGATTGGCGTGCTCGTCCACGATGATGGCGTTGTTACCGCCGAGTTCCAGCAGGCACCGGCCGAAGCGCCGGGCCACGCGCGCGGCCACGCCGCCACCCACGGCAGAGGAACCGGTGAAGGACACGAGGTCCACCCGCGGGTCCTCAACGAAGCGCGTGGCGAGGGCGACGTCGTCCGTGTTGAAAAGAAAGAAAGCCGGAGGAAAGTCGTGGGCTTCGAGGGCGGCATTGCACAGTCGCTGGACGGCCACGCTCGCCAGTGGTGCCTTTGGCGACGGCTTCCAGACCGACACGTTGCCGCACACGGCGGCGATGAACGCATTCCAGGACCAGACCGCCACGGGAAAATTAAAGGCGCTGATGATTCCCACCACGCCAACCGGGTGCCACTGTTCGAACAACCGGTGCTGGGGCCGCTCGGAGGGCAGGGTGCTGCCGCCAAGCATGCGGGACAGGCCGACTGCGTAGTCGGCGATGTCGATCATCTCCTGGACCTCGCCGTCGCCCTCCGCCTTGATCTTGCCGACTTCGAGAGTGACCAGGCTGCCGAGCACGTGCTTGTGCTGGCGCAGTGCCTCACCGACCAGGCGCACGGCCTCGCCCCGGCGGGGTGCGGGCAAGTCGCGCCAGGCCGCCCCGGAGATCCGGGCGCTGCTGATCACCTGTTCGTAGTCCTGCTCGCTGGCAGCGGCCACGCTGGCGAGTTCACCACCGGTGGCGGGGTTCAGCGACGCGAGCCGCTCGCGGCCCTTCGTCGGGTGCCAGCCTGAGGCGGACCAGGTGCCGGGATT
>CAYMKJ010000207.1:0-2051 GCA_964391025.1 uncultured Chromatiaceae bacterium | reverse complement strand
TCCGAGCCCTTCGTGGTCCAGGTGTTCATCGGCCGCGGGGCGTCGAACGGTGGCGTGAGCGACGAACTCGCTTTCGAGCGCAAGCTCTACATCATCCGCAAGCGGGCCTACAGCGAGATCCGCACCTCCACGCTGGACGGCGCGGACTTCTGGTATGTCTGCAGTTTGTCCTGCAAAACACTGGTCTACAAAGGCATGCTCCTGACCGAGCAGCTGACCGCCTATTACCCGGATCTGCTCGACCCGGCGATGGAAACCTCGCTGGCCCTGGTGCATTCCCGGTTCAGTACCAACACCTTTCCGAGCTGGGACCGGGCCCACCCCTACCGGTACCTGGCGCACAACGGCGAGATCAACACTCTCCGCGGCAACATCAACTGGATGCTCGCCCGGGAGGCATTGTTCGAGTCGACACTCTTCGGTGAGGACATCGCCAAGATTCCGCCGATCGTGAACCCGAACGGCAGCGACTCCGCCATGTTCGACAACGTGCTGGAGCTGCTGGTGCTCGCGGGCCGGTCGCTGCCCCACGCGATCATGATGATGATCCCCGAACCCTGGTCGAACCATGCCAGCATGGACGACGACAAACGGGCGTTCTACCAGTACCACTCCAGCCTGATGGAGCCCTGGGATGGTCCGGCGTCCATCGCCTTTACCGATGGCAAGATGATTGGCGCCGTGCTCGACCGCAATGGTTTGCGGCCCTCGCGCTACTACGTCACCAGGGACGACCTGGTGATTCTGGCCTCCGAGGTCGGCGTGCTCGACATCCCGCCGGAAAACGTGCTCCGCAAGGGCCGGCTGCAGCCCGGCCGCATGTTCCTCGTGGACACCGAGCAGGGCCGCATCATCGAGGACGACGAGATCAAGCGGCAGGTTGCCAATGAGCGGCCCTACCGCCAGTGGCTCGACCAGCACCTGGTGTATCTCGAGAAGCTGCCGGCGGCGCCCGAAGTGCCGGCCCCGGATCACGCCACGCTTTTGCAGCGGCAGCTCGCCTTCGGCTACACCTTCGAGGACCAGCGCATCATCCTGATGCCGATGGCCCGGGACGGTGTCGAGGCCGTGGGCTCCATGGGCAACGACACGCCTCTCGCGGCGCTGTCCAACAAGCCCCGGCTGCTCTTCGACTACTTCAAGCAGTTGTTCGCCCAGGTCACCAACCCGCCGATCGACTGCATCCGCGAGGAGTTGATCACGGCGGCAGAAGTCTGGCTGGGCTCCGAAGGCAACCTGCTGGAACCCCAGCCGGCCGACTGCCGGCGGCTAGAGCTGAAGGGTCCAATACTTACCAACGAGGAGTTCGCCAAGGTCCGGCGCCTCGAGCTGCCCGGCCTGCGGGTTGGCATGCTCTCCAGCCTGTTCCGCGTCGCCCGCGGGGAAAAAGGCCTGGTCGGCGCCCTCGAAAACCTGTGGAGCACCGCGCGCCGCATGCTCGAGAGCGAGAGCATCAACGTGCTGATCCTGAGCGACCGGGGCGTGAACAAGGATTTCGCGCCCATTCCGTCACTGCTCGCAATCTCGAGCCTCCACCACTACCTGATCCGGGAAGGCCTGCGCACGCGGGTCAGCCTCGTCCTGGAAACGGGCGAAGCACGGGAAGTGCATCACTTCTCCCTTCTCATCGGCTACGGCGCGAGCGCGGTCAACCCCTATCTGGCCTTCGAATCGCTCGACGGCATGATCGTGGAGGGCCTGCTTGCCAACATGGACCACAAAACCGCCTGCAAGAACTTCGCCAAGGCCGCCACCAAGGGCGTCGTGAAGGTGATGTCCAAGATGGGCGTCTCTGCCGTGCAGAGCTATCACGGCGCCCAGTTGTTCGAGGCCGTGGGGTTGCGCCAGGACCTGATCGACGAGCACTTCACGTGGACGGCGTCCCGGGTTGGCGGCATCGGCATGGACGCGGTCGCCCGCGAGTCCCTGCTGCGCCACCAGGCCGCCTACCCGGACCGGCCGATTGCCGGCCAGGCCCTGCCGCCCGGCGGCCAGTACCAGTGGCGGGCCAACAGCGAATACCACCTGTTCAGCCCGGAATCGATTCACCG
>CAYMKJ010000206.1:0-4855 GCA_964391025.1 uncultured Chromatiaceae bacterium | reverse complement strand
GCCTCCACAAACGAGTCGGCTGGGAACCCGGCTGCGGCGCACAGCTGCGGGAAGTCCTGGTCGCGGAACGGTTTGTACCAGGGCTCCTTGTTGTAATAGCTGTCCCAGTCCAGATAGAAACGGTCATAGGCCTGCATCTTGTTGTTCGGCGGGAGCTCCATGTTGAGGAACAACCCGCCTGGCTTCAGCACCCGGTGCGCCTCCCGGAAGAAGGCCCGGATATCCTTGAGAGGTAACTCGTGGAGAAACATCGACGAGAACACCAGATCGAAACTGGCGTCAGGGAAATCCAGCTGGGTGGCATTCATCTGCATGAAGCGCACCGGCTGGCCGAAGCTGCTGGCACGGGCCGCGGCATAGCGCACCAGGCCGGCGCTGACATCGATGCCGGTGACCTCGGCGTCAGGAAAGGTCTGAGCCCAGGGCAGTGTGTTGTGCCCCACGGTGCAGCCGGCATCGAGGATGGCCCTGGGCCGGAAGTCCGGATAGGCCAGGCGCACATAGTTGGCAAAGGAGTGGCCGATGTCATCGACGTCCCGGCCCATCTGGTTGAAGGCGAAGACGTTGATGCTGTTGTCGTAGATGGCCCCCGATGACACGTCATCCGGCTGGTACTCCGAGTGGTAGCTGCCGGGCGAGAGGTGGACATCAATGTTGCTGACGTTCTTTGGAATCGGCAGTCCGGGGTTCAGCACCACGGTCCCGGGCTGGGCGCGGGCGCGGGCATTGAGGTCTTCCAGGTTGCGGTCGACCACCGGAATGACGGAGCGGAAGACCATTTCCTGGGCGTTGTAGCGAATGGAACTGTAGAAGCGGAAATAGCGCTCGTCCTGCATGGCGTCGTGCACTTCATCGCCATCGGCGGGTGGCCGGCCATGCTCCCGCTGAAACGCGGGCAGCACGCGCTGCGCGTAGCTGGCGCGCATGGAGGCAGCCATGTCCACCAGAATATGGAGGCGGAGGGAGGCAACGAATTCCTGGCGAGTGCGCTCATCCCGGGAGGGGGTCACGCGGAGATCGTGGGAGAGGTCCTTGATCACGTTAGGCGTCCGTCACTGGCACCGGCTTGCCGGCGATGGGTGTACTCTGGTATTTTGTGTTTCCTCTGTCAAACACAAGTTTTTCTTGTATAACTGATCTGAGCGCCGGAGGCGCGTCCAAGCCATGCAAACCCTCATTGTTCTCTTCCGGCTGAAGCCCGGCACTGACGTGGCGACCTATGAGTCCTGGGCCCGGAGCACCGACCTGCCGATCGTGCGCCAGTTGTCCTCCGTGGCCACCTTCGAGATCTTTCGCACCGGCAGCCTGCTCGGATCCGACGCCCGCCCACCCTATGACTACGTGGAAATGCTCGAGATCCGGGAGATGGCCGGGTTCGGCACGGACGTCGCGACAGAAACCATGCGCCGCGTGGCCGGGGAATTCCGCCAGTTCGCGGACAACCCGGTCTTCATGCTCACCGACCGGATCAGCTGAGGCGACATCATGTTAGGACTCAAGGGCAAAGTAGCCATCTGCACGGGCTCGGGCCGGCAGCAGGGCCTGGGCGCGGCGATTCTCCGGCGGCTCGCAGCGGAGGGCTGCGACCTGGTGGTTTCAGACCTGGGGACCCCGGACCGACTGCTGTCATCAGGCGACATTGGTGCGAGTGCGGAGATGGAGGCTGTCGCAGCGGAACTCCGTGCCATGGGTGTGCGGGTGCTGGTCATCCCCTGTGACGTGCGTAACGAAACCAGTGTGCAGAACCTGATCGGACGGACTGTTGCCGAACTGGGCCGGCTCGACATCATGGTTAACAACGCTGGTGTCGGCTATATGCTGAAGCCGTTCATCGATGCCACGCTGGAGGAGTGGCAACTGGTGCTGGACGTGAACCTCACCGGCACATTCCTCTGCTCCAAGCACGCTGCCCGGCACATGCGCGCGGCGGGTCACGGCGGACGGATCATCAACATCGCGAGCCAGGCCGCCAAGTCCGGCTTTGCGCATCTGGCGGCCTACGTGTCCTCGAAACACGGCATGGTCGGCTTCACCCGTTCCATCGCTATCGAGCTGGGTGGCGATGGCATCACGGTAAACGCCGTGTGCCCGAACCACGTCACGACAGGTCTCGGTGCGAAACAGAACGAGTACTACGCGAAGGTTCGGGGGCAGACGCCAGAGCAGTTCATGGCAGCCATGCGCCAGCGTATTCCGCTGGGCCGCCCCGGATTGCCCGAGGATACGGCCGCGGCCGTGGCTTTCCTGGCCTCCGATGATGCCCGCTACATCACGGGCGAGGCCATGAACGTCAGCGGCGGCGAAGAGAACCACTGAGTCGGGAAGGGGATAACAGGCAGATGGAACACCGGCAACTTGAGCGCTTTCTGGCTGTCATTGAACACGGCAGCCTGGCGGCGGCGGCCCGGCATCTGCATCTCACCCAGCAGGCACTCAGCGCCAGCCTCGCCAACCTGGAGCAGGACCTGGGGGTACGTCTCTTCGACCGGAGCCCGGGTGGCATCACGCGAGCCACGCAGCACGGCACGGCGCTCGTTCGCCATGCCCGCTCCCAGCTGGCCGGGGTCGAGCGGGCCCGCCAGGATCTCCGCCACCTGAGCGACGGCAAAACGGGCACCGTAACCGTGGGGCTCGGCGAGTCTTTTGCCGGCGACATTATTGCTGAGGCAGTGCTCCGCTTTCGCAAGTCGCGGCCCGGGATTCGCGTCAACCTGATCGAGGGGTACTCCGAGAAACTCCGGCACCAGCTCTACGATGGTGAATTCGATTTCATCGCCGCCGGCGTCAGCGCCTATGAACTGGCGGAGGGCTTCACGCGGGAGGTTATTTACTCGACCAACGACGTGGTGGCCGCCCGGCCACAGCACCCCCTGGCATCCCGCAGGAAACTGGAACTCAAGGACCTGGAGGGCTATGCCTGGCTCGTGCCCTACTCCCGTCCGGCCGACCTCGACGTGATCGTCGAGACTTTCGTTGCCGAGAACCTGGAGCCGCCACGCAAGATCGTCGGCAGTGACGCGTATCGCATCGGCATGCAACTGCTGCTGTCGAGCGATCTGCTGATCATGGTCTCACCTGCCCTGATTGCACCGGAGCTGGCGAAGCGGCCGGCAGTATTGCAAGTACTGGACATCGACAGACCCACCGTCCAGCGGAATGCCAGCCTCATCCACCCGTCCGACCGGCCCCTCACGCCGCCTGCTGCACTCTTGCTCGAGGAAGTGCGCCAGGTCGCGCTTGCGGCTTCGAGGAAGAAAGGTACCGGACCTTAGTTTTGTTAGTTGTTGGGGCCTTGATCACAATAACTAAGCAAAACCAAACAACTAAGGTCCGGTACCTTCCGCACTGCGGCTATACTGGGGACGGGCTTTTGAGGGAGTATTGAAAATGGATTTTCGACAAGCCACTGTGGCCATCACGGCCGCGTGCTTTCTGGCCCTGGGCCTCCAGGCTACGACGGCCTCGGCCGGCGTGATTGGGACCCAGGATTACCTGTCGGCGGAAATGCGCTCCGGCCACCTCGCTGATATCAACGCGGCAATCAGCCGGGCCGACGTGCAGGCCCAGCTGGTGTCCCTCGGCGTGGACCCGGCGAATGCCATGACCCGCGCCGCGGCGCTCTCCGATGCCGAGCTGGCCCAGGTCGCGCAGGAAATGAACACCCTGCCGGCGGGTGGCGACGGCTTCCTCACCGTGATCGGCATCGTCTTTCTCGTGCTGCTGATCCTCGAACTTACGGGTGTCACCGACATCTTCAGGAAGTTCTAGCCGAACGGTCATGGCGGCAGCCAGGGCCTTGAGCTGGGGCCTGGCTGCTGCCATGACGCTCACAGCCTGCACGACCCGCCTCCCGACCCTCCCCGAAGACCCGCGCCGCGAGCTGACCGGCGTTCCGTTCTTTCCCCAGACGATTCACCAGTGCGGCCCGGCGGCACTCGCCACCGTACTGGGGGCCACGGGCGTGGCCATCACGCCCGAGCAACTCGCGCCCCAGGTTTATATTCCGGACCGCCGGGGCAGCCTGCAGGTGGAGATGCTCGCGGCCGCGCGCAGTCAGGGCCGGCTCGCCTACCTGCTCGAGCCGCGCTTCGCCGACCTGCAGACGGAACTCGCCGCCGGCAACCCCGTGCTCGTGCTGCAGGATCTGGGGGCCCTCGGCATCCGGCGCTGGCACTTCGCGGTGGTTGTCGGCTACGACCCGGATCGGGATGTGTTGATCCTCCGGTCAGGCACCGAGCGCCGCCGGCTCGAACGCCGGGAGCGTTTCCTCCACACCTGGCAGGCCAGTGATTACTGGGCTGCGGTGCTCACGGTCCCCGATCAGCCACCTGCCACGGCGACCGGGAGCGGCTTCATCCGCGCACTCACTGCGGCCGAGCGCCACCTGCCGCCCCAGTCCATCGCGGCTGGAAACGCCGCAGCGCTCGCCCGCTGGCCGACGGATCCGCTGGTGCTGCTGGCGAACGGGAATCAGGCTTACGCGACAGGGCACTTCGCCGAGGCGATCACCCGCTACCGGTCCCTGCTGGTGATCGACCCCGACCATCTGGGCGGCCGGAACAATCTCGCCAATGCCCTGCTCGTGGCGGGCTGCCCGCAGTTGGCGTTGGCGGAAGCTCGCCAGGCGTCCGCCCTGGTGTCGCCGGACTCCCCTCTCGCGGCCGCGGTAGATGACACGCTGGCGAAAGCTACTGCGGCAGACGCCAATGGCGCTGCCTCAACCTGCCGCGCCGAATAATTCTTCCAGCTTGACGATCAGCTGACGCGCGTTCACCGGCTTCCTGAGCAGCACCACCCGGGACACGGTCTGGATGCTGGCGAGGACGGGCGAAGTATCACCGCTCAGGATCACCGC
>CAYMKJ010000205.1:0-3714 GCA_964391025.1 uncultured Chromatiaceae bacterium | reverse complement strand
CGCGCTGAGCGAGCATTTCAACGTCGAACTCGATTTCCAGAGCCTGGATCTTGACGGCGATGACGGCGCCGTGGGCGGGGGGTCGTTTCCCGATCAGGATCAGACGGCTCTTGGCGTCAACCTGATGAATCTCTACAACCGTGGTGGTTTGTTCGCGCCCTACATTCTCGCGGGCCTCGGTGTTGTGAGTACCGAGATCGACAGCTCCGACGATGATGATTTTCAGGCCGAACTCGGCGTGGGCGTACTGACTCGCCTGTGGGGCAGTCGCCTGTCACTGCGTTCAGAAGTGCTGGGGCGCTATCAGGATGCCACCGACGACAGCCTGACGGATGTCCTGGTGAACGTCGGTTTCAGCGTGGCCCTAGGCAGCAAGGTGGGCAGCAAGGCGGCCCCCGTCGCCGTGGCCGCACCGGTGGTGGTTGCCGCGGCTCCACCGCCGCCACCGCCGCCGGCGGATAGCGATGGTGACGGTGTCATCGACCCGAACGACCAGTGTCCGGAGACGCCGAAGGGTGACCGGGTCGGTCCCCAGGGCTGCTCCTGTGACGTGACGCGCCAGGTGCAGTTCAAACTCAACTCAGCCGAACTCACTGACGCGGACAAGGCCACGCTGGATGAAGTGGCCGGGAACCTGACGCGCCTGAAGTTTGTCTCGGGCACGGTGGTTGGCCACACGGACAGTTCCGGCACCGAGGCCTACAACCAGAAGCTCTCCGAGCGCCGCGCTGAATCGGTGGCGAACTACCTGCAGGGCAAGGGCATCGCCGTCGGCCGGCTGGCCGCCTCAGGTGCGGGCGAGAGCGAGCCGATTGCCGACAACAAGACCGCGGAAGGCCGCGCCCTGAACCGGCGGGTGGTGCTGAAGCGCACGGACTGCGACGCGCCGAGGTAACCGGCACGTCGGCCAACCACCAAAAAGCCCCGGTCGCGATGGCGGCCGGGGCTTTTTCTATGCAATTTCGCGGGGTGGGCGGCGCCAGGCACCCCGGCACGCCTGCCACCAAACGCTGTAATGACATTGGCATTACAGCTGGGATAGAATCCCGACTTAATCACCCGCCTGGGCACGACCATGAAAACCGCCCCCGCAACGGCCACCAAGCGCGTACCCCGCGAAACGCTGAATCTGCGCATTCCGGCTGCTGAGCGCAGCCTGATCGACCGCGCCGCAAAGTCGAGTGGCAAGACGCGGACGGACTTCATCCTGATTGCTGCGCGCCGCGCCGCCGAAGAGGAATTGCTGGACCGTACGATCTTCATCGTCAGCCCCGCGACATACTCGAAGTTCCTGGCGATGCTCGACGCACCGCCGCAGCCGAACGAGCGCCTGCGGCGCACGATGCAGGCGACGCCGCCTTGGTCCAAGGCCTGACGGTCCAAGGCCTGACCGGGAGCCGATGGTCCAGCCCCCTGAGCCGCTGACCGCGGGGCACGCACTCGGCGGTTTCGCCAGCGGCATCGCATCGCTCGATGACTGGCTGCGTCGTCGGGCGCTCCAGAACCAGGCCAGCGGCGCCTCCCGCACCTTCGTCGCCTGCGATGCAGACCAAGTCGTTGCGTACTATGCGCTGGCGGCCAGCGCAGTGGCTCCCGACGCAGCGCCCGGACGTTTCAGGCGCAACATGCCGGATCCGATCCCCGTCGTCGTGCTCGCGCGGCTTGCGGTCGCACGTGATCATCAAGGTCGTGGACTGGGGCGCGCCCTCTTTCAGGACGCCGCCAGCCGGGTTATCCACGCGGCCAACGCCATCGGCATCCGCGGCTTGCTCGTGCACGCGATCTCTGAAGAAGCGAGGGCCTTCTATCTGCGCCTCGGTCTCGACCCCTCGCCGCTCGAGCCGATGACCTTGATGACGACGGTGGCCGACCTGAAGGCGACATTGGGTTGAGCAAGCCGCAGTAGGGCACGTGGTACCGCGGGGTGTTCGCGCCGCACAGCGCGTGGCGGGCGCAGGTGACGCCGCCCGGGCGGGGTAGCGGCAAACAGGCTGCTGCCCATCAGAGACCGAAATGACCAGTGTCCGGAGACGCCGAATGGTGACCGGGTGGGACCCCAGGGCTGCTCCTGTGACGTGACGCGCCAGGTGCAGTTCAAACTCAACTCAGCCGAACTCACCGACGCGGACAAGGTTGTCCTGGATGAAGTGGCCGCGAACATGACACGCCTGAAGTTCGTCTCGGGCACGGTGGTCGGTCACACGGACAGTTCCAGCACCGAGGCCTACCACCAGAAGCTCTCCGAGCGCCGGGCTGAATCGGTGGCGACCTACCTGCAGGGCAAGGGCATCGCGGTGGGCCGGCTGGCCGCGTCCGGTGCGGGCGAGAGCGAGCCGATTGCCGACAACAAGACGGCGGACGGCCGCGCCCTGAACCGCGGGGTGGTGCTGAAGCGCACGGACTGCGACGCGCCGAGGTAACTGGCACGTCGGCTAACGACCAGAGAGCCCTGGTCGCGATAGCGGCCGGGGCTTTTTCTATTTCTCGGACGGGGAAATATCCCCAAGCGCGCGGAACTTGATCGGTGGGCGTTCAGGAAACTCTGCGACGAGGGAGAGCTCGCCGCCCATTGCTGAGAGATAGCTCCGGAGTGTTGACAGCCGGCGGGCCTATAAATTCCTTGGGCCGCGGCCGGCACCACTTACTGGGTGGGTTGATCCATTGTTGACTGCAAAAATCGTAGACTCTGGCAATCTCTCCGCATTCGCTCTTCCTTTCCAACTGGGAAGTCCACCCAGCCCACAACAGTTACAGATTCAATTCCGGGAAATATGTCCTTCAGGAGACACTGTCCCGCCGCATACAGAAAGCCAAAATCGATAACCCGGTTTGGGTGAGTGGAAAGCCATTCGGGCGGAACGCTGAAGCGTAGCTTGGAAAGGAAGAACAACGCGGCGCTGTCGAAGGCACCCTTGGGTTCTGACAGTAATACCTTACTGTCTTGAGCCTGGCCGTCCTCGTCGAGCCGGAACTGAAACAACACGACGCCAGAGACGCCCTTCTGCAATAGCTATCGACGGATAGCGCCCCATATTCTTGCTTAGATTCAATACGACCGGATGGGGCTCGACCGCTGCTGGAGGCGTCTCATCAGCGCTGGCAGCACCAACGGATACAAACAGAAGGGCAATGCCTTCAAGGGCGATGGTCCATCGCATTCGATGACTCCCAAAACGTGCATGGAGGCATGACGACTTGGCTGGAGACTAGCAGATGGCCAGGGCTCACTCACCACGACGTTAATCAAGCCCTGCGATTGCCGCCGGGCATGGCTGCGGGACTGCTGGCCGATGACGTGCGAGTCTGCCGCCTGACCACTTAGGCGCAAACCCTGGCAACCAACGGCTACAGCGTGCGGAGAATCGCGAAGTACCGCTCGCGGCTGATGGCCGCTGTTCGGAGGTTGTTCTTGATAATGAACACGGGCACGTCCGCGCCCTGTTGAATGATGAGGGGTCGGGCCATTCCCGGTTTCACCATGGCGATGTGGGACCCGTGCTGGCGGTCCCGAGTGAATCCTTCTGCCTCGAAAACCTTGACCAGCGTCCGCCAGTCAATAGGGGCGAGCTTCTGGGACATGCGGCAGCGTGGCGAGCGGTACCTGGATGTCAATCATGTCGGCCAGCGCATCGCCGGCATTCGGGACTGACTGGAACCCGCACGACTTGAGCGCGGCGTCTAACTCTCCGCGCTCGTAGCAGGACATAAACCACA
>CAYMKJ010000204.1:0-2981 GCA_964391025.1 uncultured Chromatiaceae bacterium | reverse complement strand
GATCATTGTTGACATCATCTGCTGCAGCACTACCGGTGCGCTGGCCCGCAGCAGGGCACCGAAGAGACTGTGCTGCCGGGACAGGTCCGTCAGGCGTGCCAGGCGATACACGGTGACCAGGGCAATCAGGAAAAACGGTATCTGGGTCGCGTTCACCCATTGATCGCTGCCGGAGAGCAGCACCCACCACAGAAAGACGAGTTCAAAATTCTTCGGATAGGTGTTGATGAAAATGGTGTCGGTCGGCATCTCGATGATGCCGTGGTGCTGGATCATCTGGGCAACGATGGGCAGGTGATAGCGCAGACTGTCCCAGTCGGTTATCGGCAGTACCCAGTTGACGCCGGCCAGGTAGACCAGGAGCAGGGCCAGCCAGGCGGTCAGAGGATAGGCGATTCAAAGCGCCTCCGGATGGCACGCCCCGAGCGGGGCGGTGCCCCAAACCACCGCTACCAGGGAACCGCGCGCGCCAGCCGTCGTTAGCCGGGTCCTGAATCTCCCCCCTCCCACGACTTTCTCGCACTGCACACCACCTGAGACGCAGCGCGGCCCGGCCGGTCTACCCCCGGCAACTCGTCTGACGCCCTGAACTAGCCCAACGTCAGCGTGCCCGGCGGCGGACCCCGCACCTCGGGCCGCCGCCCCGCACCCGCGCGTACCGGCTGCTGCGTCTCGAGGTGCGCCAGAATCTTCCCAATGACCAGCGGGTCCTCGATGCAGGCCACCACCCGCACCTGACCCCCGCAGCCTGCGCAACTCTGCAGGTCGAGCTGGAACACCCGTACATGGACGCCCCCACTTTGCCAAGCTTTCAGTTCATGAGGACTGACAGGACTCGATTGCACCCGTACATTCGGACTTTTGCTGCAGCCTGAGCCGCTGTCCCTGATGGGTTTCGCTTCAGGCGTTACGCCCAGGTCATGACGCGGTGGCGCTCGGCCGGTGTTCGGGTGTCCGCCGCCCGGCCCTGGGGCGTGTGCGACAGCCGGCCCTCGGCCAGCGCCGGGCGGGTGATGTAGCGGCACAGGCGTGTAGGAGCGCCTTCAGGCGCGACCCGGCAACAACTCCGCCAACGCGTACAACGCCTTCTGCGGAAAGCGCTCGGCGGGATAGAACCGCGTGATGATCTCCAGCGCCTGCTCGTAGCTGCCGATATTCAGATAACGCAGCAGGTAGCGCACGTCCTCCTCGTCGTGAAACTCTTCGCCGATCCGGAGGGCCAGACACTTCATCGCCAGCAGGTACTCGGGCTGGGCGACCAGAACCCGGAGATGATCGAGTTCGAGGAAGGGGCTGAATTCGCCGCGCTCGCTCAGGAAGCCCTTGACCCCGTCATTCAGCCAGTCGGCTTGTATTCCTGCCTGAGTCGCCACCCGGGCGGCAGCTTCCCGCACCTGGCGGGCGGGCCGAAACAGGCCGTCAACATCCTTAGTGGAATGCCGGGCGTCATGGGCGAGACACATCACGGCGCCACCGACCAGATAAAGCTCTCCGGACGTCTCCGAGCGGCGCAGTTCGTCGTTTAACTGCTCGAACAAACGGCGGATCTGCCGGCGAGTCAGCTGGCTCACGTCACACCCGGGACCCGACCGTCGAGTCGATAAAAATGTTTCGTCGACGGAATGGCGGTGGTGAGTGCGTGAGGAGATGGAGCCTTAAGCTCAGCAGCTCGGAACCGAAGGCGGGCTTCGTCAGTGGTGGAATTGACCGCACCCAGGCCGGCGGTGCCGTGCCCTCCCGTTCGCAGGTGTACTCGACCATGGCGGCGATGTAGTTGCGATGGAAAGCATCGAGGTCGGCCGGCGGCTCAGAAGCCACGGCCTGCAGAAGCTCAGTAGAGCCGAGCTCTGCCAGCCAGGAATTGAGTTCGGCCAAGGCGAAACGCGCCTGCTCTGGGTCCCGGCAGGAAGCACAGAGCGTCGCGAATCGCGACGCTGTCGTCGGCAGTACCCGACTGAGCACATAGGCGGACATGTCCAGGCCGGCCTGTCTGGCCGCCCGGGCAATGGCCCCCTTCTGCCCGGCCGATACGCGGATCTGAAGCTGGCTGGACTTGGCCTGGTTGCGCATGCCGGCAGGATAGGCGCAGGTCCCTGATAACGTCAATACACTTGTATTGACATTGTGAGGCACGTAAACGGCCAAAGGTCGGGAATGCCCAGCTGGACCTGCAGCGCTGCGAAACGCTGGCAACCCGTGGCAAATGGAGATGGCGACCAAAGTCGATCTGGCGGGCCTGCGCCAGGAATTCGCGTTGCTGCGCAAGGATCTTGAACTCCTGTCCACCACCATGACCGTCCGGCTGGGTTCCATGCTGGTGGTCGCGCCGGTCGGCGCTCCTACGGGACGCGCCGGACGACGAGAGCTGCGATGACGATCAGGGCATTGGCAGTCGCCATCACCGCAAAGGGCGCTGCCGGCCCAACGCAGTCGGGCCGAACGTACTCAAATTGGGGCAGGTGCATACTCACTGGAGCCTATTCCTGGAGAGCGTCCGGATGAACCCATTGCAGCGCACCGCCCTTGTGGCAGTTGTCCTTCTTCTGCCGGTCGTCGGCACGGCTGACGAGCCCGACCACCCCACGGTGCTGATTACCGGGGCCAGCCGGGGGATAGGCCTCGAGCTCGCCCGCCAGTACGCGGCCCGGGACTGGCGGGTGATCGCCACGGCGCGGGATCCCGCCGGCGCCTCTGATTTACAGAAGCTGGCGGCGGCGGACCCGGATGTGGTGGTGGAAACCCTGGACGTCACGGACCACGTTGGTGTCGACGCTCTGGCCACAAAGTACCGGGACCAGCCCGTGGATCTCCTGCTGCTGAACGCCGCCCAGGGCCCGACACCCCAGACAGCGGTGCTCAGTCTCGCGAAGCTCGACTTCGCCGAGGCCCGGCAGAGTTTCGAGGTGAATGCCATTGGCCCGATGAAAGTGGCCCAGGCGTTCTTCGACTCTGTGGCCGCCTCCAGCCGCAAACTGATCGTC
>CAYMKJ010000203.1:0-3548 GCA_964391025.1 uncultured Chromatiaceae bacterium | reverse complement strand
GGCCGCGATGTACACCGCCAACCACCTGCCCGTGACCGCGATCATCGCCTTTACCGAATCCGGCTCCACGCCGCTGTGGATGTCCCGCATCCGTTCCGACATCCCGATCTTCGCCTTTACCCGTCACGAGGCCACGCGCCGACGGGTGGTGATGTACCGGGGCGTGTACCCAGTGGCATTCGACATCACCCACACCGACGTGGAGCGCATCTACCAGGAAGTCTTCCGGCTGCTCCTGGCCAAGGGCCATGTCCGGGTGGGTGACCTGGTCATCGTCACCAAGGGCGAACTGTCTGGTGTGGCCGGCAAGACCAATGCCATGCAGATATTGTCGGTTACGCAGGACAGCTGAGGGGAGACGATCAGGCTCCAGGTCATGGCATACGACGCACTCAACCGGCTGACGTGTGGACAGGCGTGCAGGTTTGACCACTTTCCCCCCAAACAGGCGCCGAACTTTGGCCAGGCATATCGACGAAAACTACATTTGAAATTGATCTTGATGCGATTTGCCGGTGGTCATCGTTTGACGCCTGAGTCTGGTCCGCCTTTGATGCCCGTTAACAACCCAGGCAGCTGTTCAGTGGGCGGGACACGATACTGGCCAATGACACGGGGTTCAGCCTCGTGCCCTCGCGGCGGGAGGTCGAGCGGGGGTTGGCCCGGAAGTTGAGGCTCAGCGCTTGTGGGATGATCCGGATCGTCTGGAGATCCCCGCAAAGACTGAGGATGAACTCCGGTGGGTAATTATCGGTCAGATTGATGCCAGGTATTGGTCGGCTGTCGTCACCTACCGACGCGATGCCATTCGCATTATCTCGGTGCGGCGGTCTCGCGCTGATGAGGTAGCGCTGTATGAAAGCTAAGAAATTTGATCGTGACTTTGACGCTGGCAAAAGCGTCACAGCGGCATTGAACCTCGCCGAAGCCCGGCGTCCCGGCCAGGCGCAGAGGCGCGTCAATGTCGATTTCCCGACGTGGATGATCGAGCGGCTGGATCAGGAGGCTGGCCGCCTGGGTGTTACCCGACAGTCAATCATCAAGGTGTGGCTGGCGGAACGACTGGAGAATTCGGCTTCCAAGTAGCCGGCCAAGTCGGACAATTCTCTGCGGGTCAGGTCGGTATGTCAGCCACGAGTGTGATGAATGCTGCAGGTATCAACACCTACGACGCCAATGGCAACCGCCTGACCCGGGCGGCGGGGACCTATCCAGCCCAGAGCTTCACCTACACCGCCAGCTCGAATCGGGACGTGGGCACGGCCTACGACGGGATGGGGAATGCGCTCAATGATTCGGCCACCTACAACGCCGCCGGCCGACTCAACTCCGTGGTGGAATCGGGAAATACCCTGAGTCTCAACTACAACGGTCTGGGCGAGCTGGCGCGTACCGCGCTGACCCAGGTGGATGCGTGCTCTGGCGCGATCATCACCCTGGCGACGGATGATTTCGTGTTTGCCCCTCTCTTGACAGCTTTTTAGGGAAACCCATGGCGCGCATCCCGGATCAGGCTGCGCATTTCGCGTGATGCCGGGCCAGGATTTCACGCCATGCCGGGCCAGCGGTTCATGTGCGCTGGCAATGTTGCCCGGTCACCCGATGAGCTGCGCGATCGTGGCTCTGAGGGCAGCCTGATCGCGTGAGGAGAGCGTGCCGAGGGGCTTGATGACCAGGGCTTGATCGCGGGTGGCGAAGACCGGCTTGACGGCCGAGGGCATCAAGATCAGATCGCGCCGGGCGCGATGATAGGCGGCGCTGGAGACGATGACGGCGGGCCGGTGCAAGGCTGCGACGCACACTCGCCCGCCACTCCTGGCCCGGGAGTGGCCATAATCCCGCCCCGTCCCGGGTTCTGGCGCTCCTGTGTGCGTATTCCGGCGAAGCCGGGCCACCAATTCCGGGGCGTGCCGGGCCGGGACCTACCGGCGCCGCTGGGCCCGCGCCTGGGCGCAGTTCAGGTACTGCTCTGAGCGGTGCCGCAGTCAGGGGCTTGGCGAAGCCGACTACCGGGCAGAAATTTCTGTCGTCGAACTACCGTCGGCTCGACCCGCCGGCGCGTGTGTTTCTCCCCGCGAGGTAGCCCGGTCCCTGGCCGCAGAGCGCGGGTTGGCCGACTAGGAGGAGTTCCTGGAACCCCTGCGGTGCGCCGCCCAGCGGCTGGTGAGAAACGAAGTGGTTATTAGCCAGGGTGGACAGGTGGTCGACCCGTCAAGGCCAGCCGGGCCGATGCCTATTCGTCGCGCCTGAAGGCGTGAGGGAATGCTAGCGGAGGAACAGCTGCGCGATCCCCAGCCCTACGGTGATCCCGCCGCCACCGAAGATGACGAGCTCGTACCAGCGTGTCTTCTTTATCGTTAGCAGGGCATCCGCTGTGGCCTGTTGGGCCAGGGCCAGCTTCAACTCAACCTCCACGCGCTGGGCATAGTTCATGCTCAGACTATAGCACCGACGCTGTGGCGTCTCGTGACATGAATCCGGTCAAAGTGACGGGAAATGCGCGGTCGCGGCGGTCGTCGCTCCTAAAGAGTGCGTACTTCACTCAAGCCGGCCGCTGATTTGAGCGCATGTCGGGCCAGCAGTTCACGGAAGCCGGCCCAGCGCGTATTCCGGCCCATGCCGGGCAGCATTGGGTTCGTCGAACACCTGGAATAACTGGAGTCTGGCGCCGCCCGCCTCAAAGCGTGCGTCACGGTCAGAGGTGGCCACGCTAAAACGTCAGCAACGGAGGGCGCGGGCTCGCCAGTTGCAGTCCCGACCCTCTGACCCGACGCCACTGACTCCACGCCTCTGACCAGGCCCTGACCAAGCAGTGAATAAGCGCCCCTCGCCGGGCCGACACCTGTGGCACGCCGCTATACTGCCCGCCGCAGCAATTCGGGGCAGGCAACCATGCGGAAAAACGCGAAGATGCGGACTTGGCTGATGGCGACTCTGCTCCTGGCCGGCAGTAGCCAGGCGGCGCTAGCCGGCGATCTCGTCCTGGTGGCTGGCGCCACCGGGCGCACGGGCCAGCAGATCGTTCGTGAGTTGCAGGCGGCCGGTTACCGGGTGCGTGCTTTAGTCCGGGACGCCGGCACGGCCAAGGCCGTGCTGGGTGATTCTGTTGAATATGCCACCGGCGATGTGCGTCAGCGGCCCACCCTGGACGCCGCCCTCCAGGGCGTCCGCTACGCCATCTCGGCCATCGGTGCCACCCGCAAGGATCCCGCGAACTCCCCTGAGTTCGTGGACTTCCAGGGCGTGCGCAATCTGGCTGATGCTGCGGCGGCTGCGAAACTCGATCAGCTGGTCATCGTGTCGTCCGCCGGCGTGACGCACAAAGATCACATGCTCAACAAGATGTTCGACAACGTGTTGCTCTGGAAGGCCCAGGGCGAGGCGGCCGTTCGTGCGAGCGGCGTGCCCTATACCATCCTGCGGCCGGGTGGCCTGACGGACAAACCGGGCGGACAGAACGGCGTCCGGCTGGAACAGGGCGACAGTGGCACCGGCTTCATTCCCCGGGCCGACGTGGCCCGCGTCTGCGTCGCGGCCCTGAAATCGCC
>CAYMKJ010000202.1:0-6262 GCA_964391025.1 uncultured Chromatiaceae bacterium | reverse complement strand
CGGCCAGCCCGGTCGGGCCCGCATTCCCAATATCACCAACATCTTGCAGCTCGATCCGACCTACGAGGAGACCGTCGAGGCCTCCATCGCCCACACCCTGCAGTTCCGGCTGATCTGGGCGTTCTGATCGCCTGGCGATCGGCCGGCTGGAGGCTTCCCGGCGGGCCCGGGTGAGCTTGTCGTGAAATTCCGCGTCCTCGAACTGCGTGAGATCCAGGGTCAGCGCCTTCTCCAGGATCATCTCGTTCACCCGCTGACCGAGTTGTGCGCGCAGCAGGGACTGGCAGGCCGCAATACCGCGTTGGGCGCCACCCAGCAGCCCGATAACCGCGCCCTCGGCCAGCACGAGCTTGAGTACAGGGCCATAGGTTGGCAACGCACCCGCCGTCACGAGAGCCATCTGGGCCACGATCGCATCGATGACCAGCTTGCCGACCCACGCCGCTGCCGCCGGCAGGAGTCCGGTGGCCAGCGTGAAGAGCGTCAGCAGCAGCGTCAGCTGACGATTGGTAGACCACACCAGAGCAACAGCCCGCCGGCTGAAGCGGAGAACGCCAAAATTCAGGCCGAGTCGACCAAGGACACCGGGCATGACGGTGGCCGTACCGGCCTGGGTTGCGCGTGGACGGGCTGCGTGGGGCTGGGGAGCGTTCAAGGGTCGACATTATAATCACGCGGTATGCCACGCCCCGAAACCACACGCTTTGCACCGAGTCCCACCGGCGCCCTGCATCTCGGCCATGCCTACGCGGCATTACTCGGGCACGCAGCAGCTCGCGACACCGGCGGGTGCTTTCTGGTCCGGATGGAGGACCTGGATCAGGAGCGCTGCCAGGCACGGTACGAGACCGCCCTTCTTGAGGATCTGGCCTGGCTCGGCCTGCGCTGGGACGGCCCGGTCCGCCGCCAGTCGGAGCGCCTCGACCTTTACCGGGCGGCCCTCGAGGCTCTGACTGCGCAGGGCCTGGTGTATCCCTGCTTCTGCACTCGCGGCGACATCGCACGGGAAATTAAGGCCATGACTGCCGCACCCCAGGGTCCGGACGGCCCCGTTTACCCGGGAACGTGTCGCCAGCTGACCCCCGTCGAGCGTCGCGCCCGGCTCGCAGTCGGCGCAACCCACGCCCTGCGGCTGGACATCGTCCGCGCGGTCGAACGGCTCCACGGTACTGAACTCTGCTTTGAGGAAACGGGCCGGGGTCCTGCCGGCGAGTCCGGCCTGATCGTCGCGCAACCTGCCCTGCTCGGCGATCTGGTGCTTGGCCGCAAGGACCTGGGCGTCAGCTATCACCTGGCCGTGGTGGTGGATGACGCGGATCAGGCTGTCTCGCTGGTGACGCGCGGGGACGATCTGTTTTCTGCCACCCACGTGCAGCGCCTCCTCCAGGCACTACTCGGACTGCCTGCCCCGCGCTACCGGCATCACGCGCTGATCCGGGATGCAGAGGGCCGGCGCCTGGCCAAGCGGGATCGTGCCGAAACGCTCGCAATGCTCCGCGCCACCGGAGTGACGCCGAAAGAAATCCGCCGCCAGTTGGGACTGGGATAGCATGCCGCAGATGGAGACCTCGAATCTCACCCCACGCCAGTACTGGACCCAGGTGAAAGCCAGTCCCGCGCGCGCGAAGTTTGGCTTTGGTTGCAAGGCAGCCCTGGTCAACATTGACCTGCAACGGGCCTACACGGACGTGGGTGCCTTCCGCACGGCGTACCAGACAGATCCCCGCCAGCTGGAGTACATCAACACCCTGGCGGAGCTCACCCGCGCGCGGAACTGGCCCGTGATCTGGACCTACGTCGCCTACCTGCCGGATGCCTCGGACGCGGGTATCTGGGGCACGCGCACAAACACCGAGGATTCCCTGCAGAACATCCAGGTGGGCTCCGACCGTGCCGCGCTGGATCCCCGCCTGTCGATAGACCGGAACCGGGACGGGGTATTCAACAAGCGCATGGCGAGCGTGTTTCACGAGACGCCCATCGCCTCGCTCCTCAACTGGCACCGGGTGGACACGGTGATCCTGACCGGTGGCAGCACGTCAGGCTGCGTACGGGCGAGTGCGGTGGACGCCCTGTCCCGCAACTACCGGGTGATCGTTCCTGAGGAGTGCGTGGCCGACAAGCACGAGATCCCCCACTTCGCGAGTCTCTGCGACCTCATGTTGAAGTACGCGGACGTGGAGCCCTGGACCCTGGTCCGGGATTGGCTCAGCGGGGATCGGCCTTCAGCGCGCTGAACCCGGTGCGCCAGGCGTCGCGCCTGGCTTTGGCGTCGCTGGAAATCTCGAAGGTCTTGCGCAGGGCGTCCGGATTGGCCAGCGCAGCGATCATGACGGCGGCCACGTCCGCCCGCCCTATCCTCCCAGACCCTTCATCACCCTGTCGGAACGCAATCCCGGTCTGGCCAACCGGGTCGTCGGTGAGACCACCGGGCCGGACGATTGTGTACGGCACACCGCTCGCGCGGAGGTGGGCTTCGCCCTTCGCCTTCCACTTCAGTGCGTCACCCGAGAGCAGGTTCAGCAGCATGCCGAGCAGGCCGCCGCCGCTGCCCGCGCCCATGGACGATTCCAGCACCAGTTGCCGGACGCCGGCAGCACGGGCCGAGTCCGTCAGGTTCTTCACGCCACCGTAATCCACAAACTCGGGGCTGTTGGGCCCGGACCGCTCGGTGCCACCGATGGCGCACAACACGAGGCTTACGCCGGTGAGCGCGGGACCTAGCGTTTCCGGCCGGGTCACGTCGCCGGCGACCCAGGCGTACTCCGCGCCCACATTCTTGCGCGCCGCTGCCACATCCCGGGCCATCGGGCGGATGGCAAAGCGCGGATCCCGCCGTAGCTGCTCGAGGATCAGCCGGCCCGTCTTCCCCGTAGCGCCGGCCACCAGGACCAGGGCCGGTCCGCTGGACTGCGGCTTCGGCAACTCACCGGTGAGCGTGTGCTGGGCCGCCGTGCCAGCGGGAAGACCACTGAGCACTGCAAAGAGGGAGAAGCAGAACGCGCCGCGCAACGCATTGATCATGAGCTGGGTACCTTTCACCGATTTCAGTCCTGGGAACGTCCGTCTATGATGCCGCCGAGTCCCTTCCACGCCAAGCCGAGAGGAGACTGCCTTGATCACCATGCACGGCGGCTGTCAGTGTCGGCGGCACCGCTACACCGTTCGGCTGGAGAAGCCGGAGGGCTACTTCTGCCATTGTCGGATGTGCCAGCAGGCATTTGGCAATATTTTCGCAACGTTTATTAACGTCAGCATTGCCAACGTCCGATGGGACACCGCTGATCCCAGCTACTACGCCTCGTCACGGATCGCGCGCCGGGGGTTTTGCGCCCTGTGCGGCACGCCGCTGACGTTCCAGTTTCTAGACTCGGTCTACATGGACCTGTCGGTGGGCAGCCTGGACGATCCTGGTGCAGTTCGCCCCACCGAGCACACTGGCGTCGAGAGCCGCGTTGCAAGCTGGCATGTACCGGGCACGCTTCCGGAAAGCCGTATCGCTGACAACCCGCATATACGCGAGCGCTGGCTGGCAGCCTATGGCCCAGACGAGCGGCCCGGAGCATAGCTACGCGCCCCTACCGGAAGAGTGCGAGGTGGTCCCGGATGAACTGCCCGAGGCTGATCGGTGGCCGGCCGAGAAGGCGGGCAACCATACCCGTGGTGTGATCAATAACGCCGGCCGCAATGGCCTCGAACTCCTTGCAAACGGCCGCTATGCGCCAGGGAGTCAGATTGAGTGCTGCGAGGCGTGCGGCAAACTCAGCCATCGGCTGGTCCACATAACGGATCTCCCGGCCAAGCACGGCGGAAAAGCGCGCGGCGATTTCCGCCAGGGTCAGCAGTTCGGGACCCGTCAGGTCATAGCTCTGGTTCTCGTGCCCTGGTTCGGTCAGCACCCGCCCGATCACCGCGCCCACATCCCGCAGGTCCGTGGGGGCGATGGTCCCGGTGCCAGCCGGCATGGTGATGAGCTGCCGCTCCCGGATGCCGGTCGCCGAGCCGAGGAAGGTCTGCATGAAGAAGGTCGGGCGGATCATGGTCCAGGCCATGCCGGACTCCCGGATAGCCTGCTCGGACGCCACGTGCACGCGAGTGATGGGATTCGTGGACTCGGGAACGGACTCCAGGGACGACAGCTTCACGAGATGCTGCACGCCGGCCCGCGCCGCGTACCTGGTGAACCGCTTTTCCAGCAGGAGCTGGTCCTCGCCATTCGGCATGACCAGCAGGGCGCGCTCAATGCCTTCCAGAGCACGTTCGAGGACGGCGTCATCGGCCACGTCGCCGATGACGAGATCGGCATGCATCGCCTGCAGAGCGTCCGCCTTGGCTGGATTGCGGACCAGCGCGCGAAATGGCACGCCGGCGGCCGTGAGCTGCCGCGCCACTTCGCCGCCCGTCTTGCCCGTCACACCCGTGAGGAGAATCATCTACGAGGGCTTTGGCGTGAAGCGTGGAAGCGGTTCCCGACAGGACAGGGCGCTGGTCAGCTGCTTCTGGACTTCTCTCCTCATGCGCTGACTCCAGACTGTCTGCAAACGATTAGTCTACTTGCCATCATCCCATGCTGCGCTGCACATCGGCCAGAGGACCGGCCAGAGGACCGGCCAGCGGTCGGCTGGCTCTAGCCCATGTTGTAGTCACGCCAGATGGCGATCTTCCCGCCCCGGACGATGAACATCCCGGCAATCTGCGGGTGATTGTCGAACTTGCTGTCGTGGGCATAGAAGTGATCGATCCGCTCGTTGATGACCATCGGGCCGAGCGCGTGGGACCGGACGATCACCCAGTCGACCGCCTTCAGCCTGGTGAGAAACGGGCCCATCTGCTTGATGAAGGCCTCATTGGTGGTGATGACGGGGCCGCCCTCCCACACCATGTACTCGAAGGGCTGGGCGAAATAGGTGGTCAGGAGCTCCGCGTCCCGTTTTGACCAGTCCCGGCAGAAGCGGTTGACGAGGTCTTCGTTGGCTTGTTCGGCTTCGGTGGGCATTTCGTGTCCTCTGTTTCTGCCTATATCCAGCCACTGCAGGTTGCGGCGCCGCACTTGCAGGGCAGCTTCCCGTCGTGATGGCTCACGCCATAGTTGACCGTCAGTTCTTCACCAGCCCGGATCCTCCGCAGCGCATAGAACTCGGCACGGTGCTCAGTCAGCCGCGTAAAGCTATTCGGCGCGCAGGAGTGGTTGATGTAGCGAAAACCCCTGCGGGTAGCCGTTGCGTCGATCGCCTTGCCCGCCAGCTCGATGATCGCCACCACTTTGCGGCCCGTCGCCCGGCGGCGTGCCTCCCGGACGGAGATCACCTCGCCTTCAAACTCACCGATCTTGGCCCGGGCCGGGATCGCACAGCCTGCGAAGAGACCGCGACCGGTTATGGCGCTCGGGCCAACCGCTAGCTTGTCGTAGATCGCGGATGAATAGAAGATGCGGGTCACGGTTGCGAATCCCAGCAGGCTGTTGAAAAGCGTAAGTTTGATGCGGTCATGAGGGCGCGGCGGCCACGACATCTGTGCTCCTCGGCCTGCTGATTCTGGCCACGGCCCGGTTGTTCGTGGCCTACGAGATCCTGCACCCACTGCTGATGTTTGGCTTCCTGGTGCTGACGGCGGTGTGCCTGACAGTCGTCTGGTGGATATTCAGGACGGGGTATCGCCTGAAGAACTGAATTGCGCCCGCACCAGGGCAAAAATCTGCCGGTAGGCCCGTCCCTGGCGCTGGTGGTCGTCAGGCTTTAGCTCCCTGGCATCCTTGCGGGCCTGGCGGATCAGGGCGCGCAATTGCCGCGCGTCCGTACCCGGGAACTCCTGGAGCCACTGACCAAGTTTTTCGTCATCTGCGATCAGCGCGTCGCGCCATTTCTCGGCCCGGTGGAGTGCCAGGGTATCCTGCGTCGACTGGCTGTGCTGGAGCCGGAGTGCTGCCGAGACAGCCTCGAGGGCGTCGGGATCCAGCCGGTGCATGAGCTTGCCGATGAACTGTTTCTGGCGACGCTTGCCCTCGAAGTTCGTGATGCGCTTTGCCAGCACGATGGCGTCCTTCAGTGTCTCCGGCAATGGGAGGCCGGCGAACAGGTCTTCGCGCAGGGTCAGCAGGTCTTCCCCGAGCTTTTGCAGCTCTTCACTGGCGTTCTTTAGCTCGGTCCGGCTGGGCGCGTCGGTGCCCTTTTGCTCGGTGCGGAACTGCTGGTCCAGCTCGCTGCCCGCGGCAACAAACTCGCCCTCGACGTAGTAGCCCTTACGGGATTTTCGCGACATGGTT
>CAYMKJ010000201.1:0-10373 GCA_964391025.1 uncultured Chromatiaceae bacterium | reverse complement strand
CAGACAGCGCATAGATCGACGCGATGATGAAGCACACGGTGGGTGGATCAAGCGCGATCAGCACGAACACCAGGGGAATCACGAACACGTAGGCAAAGGAAATGCGGCCGCGGGGACCCAGCTCCTTGAAGCTGTAGTACGGGAACCGCGACACCATCAGCACGCCGGCTACCACAGTGATTGCCGTGCTGACTGCGAGGGCCGCGAGCCCGCCCAGTTCCAGCTGCGTCTCCAGCCAGACCATGCTGGCCACCAGACCGGCCGCTGACGGGCTCGGCAGGCCTTCGAAGAAGCGGCGATCGGTGGTCTTGGCGGCGACGTTGAAACGCGCGAGACGCAGGGCCGCGGCCACGGTGTAGAGAAACGCGGCCAGCCAACCGAGCTTGCCCCAGGCCCAGCCGTACTCGGCGAGCGTCTTCAGACCCCACTGGTAGACGATGAGGGCCGGCGCCATGCCGAAGGCCACCATGTCGGCCAGGCTGTCGTAGTTCTTGCCGAATTCGGACTCGGTGTGCGTGAGGCGTGCGAGGCGGCCGTCCATGCCGTCCAGCAAGGCTGCAACGAAGATTGCGATGCAGGCGGGAGTGTAGTGGCCGTCAATGGAGGCGACGATGCCGTAGAAGCCGGCGAACACGGTGCCGGTAGTGAGCAGGTTCGGCAGCAGGTAAATCGCCCGCCGCCGCGGGGCTGGTCCGGTGTCGCTCGGCTCTCCCATAGCTCTTTCCATGCTGTCGAGAGCCATAGTGCCACGGCGGGACACGCAGATACAGCAGCCGGCCCGCGGGGACAAGGCCAGTCCTGCGGGCTAGAATGCCGCGCGACCACACCCCGACCTGCCAGAGACCATTTCCTCATGCGTCTGACCCAGCTGCCGCTCACCACCCTGAAGGAAACGCCGGCTGATGCCGAGATCATCAGTCACCAGTTGATGCTTCGGGCAGGGCTGGTGCGCCGCCTCTCGTCGGGCCTGTTCACCTGGATGCCGCTGGGGCTGCGCGTACTGCGCAAGGTCGAGCGCATCGTGCGGGAGGAAATGAACCGTGCGGGAGCACTCGAGATCCTGATGCCGGCCGTGCAACCCGCCGAACTCTGGCAGGAAACAGGCCGCTGGGACCTGTATGGAGATCTCCTGCTGCGCATCCGGGACCGCCACGAGCGTGACTACTGCTTCGCACCGACCGCCGAGGAAGTGGTCACGGAAATCGCCCGACGGGAACTGCGCAGCTACCGCCAGCTGCCCGTGAACTACTACCAGATCAATACCAAGTTTCGCGACGAGATCCGGCCGCGCTTCGGCGTGATGCGCGCCCGTGAGTTCATCATGAAGGACGCCTATTCGTTTCACCTGGACCAGGCCTCGCTCGAGGCCACCTACGACAGGATGGCCGACGCGTACTGCCGGATCTTCACGCGACTCGGTCTCCGCTTTCGCAAGGTGGATGCGGACGCCGGCGAGATCGGCGGGTCGCGTTCCCAGGAATTCCATGTGCTGGCAGACTCGGGCGAGGATCGAATCGCCTGGTGCGAAGGCGACAACTTTGCCGCGAACGTCGAAATGGCGCCCGCCGCTCCGCCTGCCACGCCCCGGCCCGGTGCCCGGCAGACACTCACGCACGTTGCCACACCGGGCGTCCGCTCCATTGACGAGGTCGCAACGTTTCTGCAGGTCAACGCCGCGCAGTGCCTCAAGACGCTGATCGTTGAAGGCAGCGACGGCGGACTCGTGGCCCTGCTTCTGCGCGGCGATCACGACTTGAACCCGCTCAAGGCCGAGCGCGCACCGGGAGTCGCCCGGCCGCTGCAACTCGCCTCACCGGAGCGCGTGCTGGCCGCCACGGGCGCACCGGTCGGCGCACTCGGTCCGGTGAAACTGCCGTTGCCGCTGATTGCCGATTACAGCGCCGTGGGGCTGGCGGACTTCGTCTGCGGGGCGAATGCCGCCGATGCCCACCTGACCGGGGTCAACTGGGAGCGGGATCTCCCGCTGCCGGGGGTCTTCGATCTGCGCAACGTGGAAACCGGCGACCCGAGCCCCGGTGGCGGCGGCGCCCTGACGATTGCCCGCGGCATCGAGGTGGGTCACATCTTCCAGCTGGGCGACAAGTACAGCCGGAGCATGCATGCGGTCGTCCTCGATCAGGAAGGCAAGGAGCGCGTGATGACGATGGGCTGCTACGGTATCGGCGTTTCCCGCATCGTCGGTGCCGCCATCGAACAAAACCACGATGCGAACGGCATCGTCTGGCCGGAACCCCTGAGCCCGTTCGACGTGATTCTGATCGAGATCAATCCCAAGAAGGCGGAGGCCGCCACGGCAGCCGCGACGACCCTGTACAACGATTTGCAGAACGCCGGTTTGGAGGTGCTGTTCGACGACCGGGACGCCCGCCCCGGCGTGAAGTTCGCCGATGCCGACCTCCTGGGTATTCCCCACCGGCTCGTCGTCGGCGAACGTGGCGTCAAGGAGGGCAAGGCGGAGTACCGTCACCGGCAGAGCGGCAATGAGGAACAGGTGGACTTGGCTGATGTCGTGGATTTCCTGCGGGCGCGTCGCGAACTACCGCGCCAGGGTTGACGCCGGACGCCAGCTGGCAGCGACGCTGCTGGCAGCGCCACTCGTCTGCCTGGCCGCTGTCCTGGCGCCCCAGCCCGCCATGGCGGCCGCGGAGGACCACGATCCGGTCCTGCGGGAAAAACTCAAAGTCGCCCTGCAGGAGCCCCTGGCCTTCAGGGACCGCTTCGAGGCAGAAGTCTGGCTCACCGACATGGCAGGCCGGCTGGCCCGCAAGGTGCCGGACCCCGGGGAGCGGCTCGAAATCCTCACCACCGTGCATCGGGAAGCCGCTCGTGTCGGCCTGCCACCCGAGATGATCCTCGCCGTGATCGATGTGGAGAGCGGCTTCCAGCGTTACGCCGTGTCGCGGTCCAACGCCCAGGGCCTGATGCAGATCATGCGGTTCTGGCTGACGGAACTCGACATGCCCGGCTACGCGCTGCTCGAGGTCCGGGAAAATGTGCGCATGGGCTGCACAATTTTACGCCACTACTACGACCTGGAGAACGGCAACTGGACACGCGCCCTCGCGCGCTACAACGGCAGTCTCGGCCGTCGGGAGTACCCGGACTTGGTCTTTGAACGCCTGCGCACGCGGTGGTTCCAGCAGTAGGACGAGCGGGTTCTCCGCGTTTTACGTCACTTTCCGGAGTATGTCGTGCGCTGGGCGACACGCTTCTAGCCGTCGGCGCGCCGATCACCGGGCTCGAAACTCGACAAGGTCTGTGTATTGCCCCACGTCCTCATCCTGCCCGGTCACCCCCGTAACCCTCGCCAGCGGCGGGCCCGTCTGAAGCCACGCGGTCAGCGCCTCCAGCGACGCGGCGTCACCCAATGCCAGGACCTCCACGCAGCCATCGGGCCGGTTCCGCGCGTACCCGCGCAGCTTGAGCTGCTCGGCGATTCTGACGGTGCTGGCGCGGAAGAACACGCCCTGGACCTTGCCGCTGACGACAAAACGGCGGGCTGCCAGTGCGTCAGTCATGGAACATCAGCTGATCACCAGGGGCCGCTTCGCGAACGCCAGCACGAGTACGGCCAGCACAAACACGGCCACGTTGGCTGAAGCCACCAGCACGAAGGGCGCCACGGGGCCGAACATCCCGGACAGGGTGCCACCCACCTTGGCGACCAGCAGGATGCCAATGGCGCCGCACAGGCTGAACAGGCCGATCACGGCGCCACGCCCCTTCTCCGGGGCTTCGGAACCGATCAGTGTCAGCGACGCGAGGTTGGCGGAGATTTCGCCCATGCCCACCAGCACCGCGGCCAGATACATCTGCACACCCAGCGGGTCCTCGAGAAAGAACAGCGAGAAATACCCGCTGCCGCCGAGAACCATGGCCAGGGCGAGCCCGGCAACCCGATCGATGCGATCGAGCACGTACCCCAGCACCGGCAACCAGCACAGGGCGAAAACCTGGATGAGAATGTAGAATTTCAGGGCCACCGTGCTGGCCTCGGAAGTGCTCATGCCCGCAGTAATGCCGTGCTGGGTCAGCCACAGCACAAAGAAGGTGCTGAGCACGGCCATATCGCCGCGGGCGACCACGGCCGCGGCGTACGCCAGCGCGACACGAACATTTTTCGCGGCCCGGAACCCGACCTTAAGCGTCGCCAGCATCGGCTCCCGCTCCTTCAATTGCCCCGGCGCGCCTGACTTGAGACCGATGAGGAGCACCGTCGACACCAGCAGGCAGATGCCCGCAGCCGTCCAGAGCCAGTAACGTGCCGTGAGCACGGCGTCGCCCTCGGTGAGGCCGTCGTAGAATCCCAGCAGCAGGCGCAATGGCGTCAGGACCAGAATGAGTCCGAGTCCGTTCAGCATGAAGCACACGGAAAGCATCTTGCCCCGGGATTTCTCCACGGGGTAATCGTTGGCCACCGACGGCAGCATGGCCGTGTTGCAAGCCAGGCCCAGCGCCAGGACCATGCGAAACAGCACCAACTGGTCGACGTTACGGGCCAGGGGGTACAGGAAATAGCCTGTGCCGAGCAGCAGGAAGGCCGCGACGTAGAGCGGTTTTCGACCGATCTTGTCCGACAGCGCACCGATCAGGCCGATAGTCAAAATGACCACGATCTCCGCAATGAAGGTCAGGTGCCCGGCGAGCGGGCCCTGCTCGGCGGCCGGAATGCGCAGCACTTCGGTGAACAGGTACGGCTGGCTTGCGTTGACGAAGCTCATCATCACGATGCCGAAGAACGACCCGAACAGCAGCGTGTAGACGTTGAGCCGCGACACGCCCGGCGACATCCACAGGTTGAGCCGCCGGGGACCGAATGGGATGCCGGCGCCGGTCACGGGGCTCTCAGGGCGTGGGCGCGTCGGGTGCCGCCGTGGCGTCCGTCTCGCGCAGGGCTCGGCTGCGCAGCAGTGCGTCGACAGCGGACTCCTTGGCGTCCAGTGCCAGCCGTTTCGCATCCCAGTACAGGCGGTCCTGCAGCTGGGTTTCAGCCTCGGCCAGTTTGGCCTCGGCCGACCGCAGCCCCTCGCCCGCATAGGTGGCAGCGCCCGCCTCCCGGGCCGCCGCAATCGCCTGGCGCGCGTCGCTCATCTCCTGCACGGGGGGCCCCCTCGAGGCGCAGGCAGCGACGGCCAGCAGACAGGAGCAGAGGAGCAGGCGAAGCGGGGTTTGCGGACACTGCATAACCCCTCACGCTAGCCACCCGTCTGCCGACGGTCAAGCAGCGCGCGCCACGCCCTGTAAAATGTGGGCCCGCACCCTCTGGCGACTTCCCATGCCCGACATTCTCATTCTGTATTACTCCCGCCACGGCTCCGTGGCGAACCTCGCGTCACAGGTGTGCCGGGGCGTCAACAGTGTTTCCGGAGCGACGGCGCGCCTGCGCACCGTGCCGCCGGTTACCGCAGAAAACGGGCCTCGCCTCCCGGATATTCCGGAGGTCGGCCCCCCCTACGCGAGCAACCTGGATCTCGCGGCCTGTGCCGGTTTGGTGCTCGGCAGTCCGACGCGTTTTGGCAACATGGCGGCTCCCCTCAAATATTTTCTGGACGGAACCGGCAGTGACTGGCTGTCCGGCACCCTGCGCGGTAAACCGGCCGGCGTCTTCACCTCAACGAGTTCCCTGCACGGCGGCCAGGAAAGCACCCTCCTCTCCATGTCCCTGCCGCTGCTTCACCACGGTATGGTGCTGGTGGGCATTCCCTACGCCGAACAGGCACTGGCGACCACGCGCACCGGCGGCTCACCCTACGGCGCCACGCATTTCGCGCCCCAATCCGGGGATACCGTACTCAGCGCCGATGAAGTGCGCATTGCCCAGCATCTCGGGCGCCGGGTGGCGGAGGCGGCACTCCGCCTGCAGGGCTGGGAACGGTGAGTGCAGCCCGCGCCGCGGTGGCAGAACTCCTGGTGCTGAGTGCGTGGCTGTTATTGGCTCCGCCCGCGGGTCCGACCACCGACCCGGTCCCGCGCCTGCTGATTGGCCTGCTGTGCGCTGCCCCGCTGCTGCTCCTGCTACTGGCCAGGCTCCGGGCCGTTCGCCAGTGGGGTACCTGGGTGGCGATCGTCATGATTCCGTACTTCGCGCTCAGCGTGAGTGCGTTCCTGGTCGCGCCCGGTCAGCGGCTGGCGGGCTCGGCTTTTGCCACCCTGATTGCGGTGGTGTTCTTCACCGGGATCGCGGCCTCGCGCCAGCGGCCGTAGCACCGCCCTCGGCGTGGATGATCAGGCGTCGAGGACGCTGCGCACGAAAGGTATGGTGAGCCGCTTCTGAGCCACCAGCGCCGCCCGGTCGAGGGTGTCGAGCACACTGAACAGCTTGGCAGGTCCGCGGGGCGTCCGGTTGAGGAGGTAGCGGCCGGTGTCGTCCGGCAGCTCGAAGCCGCGGAAGCGGGCGCGAATTTGCAGGGCCTCGAGGCGGCCAGGGTCATCCAGGGGCTGCAGGCGATAGACACCGCCGGACTTCAACCGTGATGCCAGGTCGGGCAAGCCGAAACGGATCTCGCCGGGCGCCGCTGACGCCGTGACCACCAGCCGCCCGCCGGACTGCCGCAACTGCTCGAACAGGCCAAACACCGCCAGCTCGAACCCGGCATCGCCCGCAATGGCATCGATATCGTCGAGCCCCACCACATCGAGCTCGCCCAGACCTTCGAGGGCCGCCGCCGGCAGGCCAAGGTTCCGGTTGAGGGGCAGGTAGGTGGCCCGTCGGCCCCGCTCGTCGGCCGCGGCAATGCAGGCCTGAAGCAGATGGGAACGGCCCGACTCAGGCACGCCCCAGACCCACAACATGGGCAACTCAGTCCGCGCAGCGGCGGCCTTCAGCTCGTGAATGACCAGCTCGTTGCCAGCAGGCAGGAAGTTGCTGAACACGGCGTGGTCCGCCAGCTGGATCTCAAGGGGCAACTGCTGCATCACTGCGAGCGCTGCGTACGCGCCACCTTGTCTGACCAACGGACCACGTAGTCGAGGCCGCTCACCGTGGCGGTGACGAGCACGGCGGCCCCGGCGGGGATCAGCACCTCAGCGGTTGGCAGGCCGAAGCCCCGGTTCCCAATGACGGCGCAGATGAAGAAGATCTGTGCCCCGGTATTCAGCTTGCTGGCCCGGCTGGGCTCGGGCTGCACCGGAGCGACAACAGCCTGGTAGATGAGACCGCCGCTCACAATGACAAAATCGCGAATGATGACGACCGCTGTGAGCCACACCGGCACGAGTGCCATGCTGGTCAGCGTGACGAAGGTAGAGACCAGTAGCAGCTTGTCGGCCAGTGGATCCAGCAGGCCACCGAGTCGGCTGCGCCAGCCGAAGCGCTTCGCGAGAAAACCATCGAGGCCATCCGAAAAGCCGGCCACTGCGACCAGGACGAGCGCCAGCACAAAACGGTCAGTGACCAGTGCAGCCACGATGGGCCAGACCAGTGCCATGCGCAGCACACAGATGAGATTCGGGATCTGCGCCGCACGGAACAGCGGCGGGCGGGTGGCCGGGCCTGGTAGCGCTGTCACGGTGCTTCGAGAGTGCTGGACCCGACGCCGGGCAGCAACCGGTAGGCCAGAGCGCCGGTGCCGGTGTCGGTGTCGGGGACTGGCTCCAGTACCTGCTGCAGGGCGAAGGCATCGTTCAGCTGGTTGACGTCACCGCGCACGGCCATTTCGAAGAACAGCACGCCACCGTCCACTCGCTGCAGCTCTGCGCGCTGAAGAAGGCCCACAGTACGCAGGTAGGTCTGCAGGCGACCGTAGTCGTCGAAGCTGTTGATGCCCTCAATGCGAAGACGCAGGACGCGCGCCGCCGCCGCTGCAGTCGCGTAGCGGGCTGCCAGGCGATCAGCCAGGCCATTTGCCCCGTCCGCCGCGTCTCCCTGCCATTCTGCCCGCTCGCTGCCCTGCGCGAGGGTCCACCGCAAGACTGCCTGGCCGCCGACGGGCGCGCGGCGACCCACCAGCAACAGGTCCGCACCGGCGGCCCGGGCCGTGGTCTGCGGATCGAGCAACAGCTGCTCCATCCCCGGCTCGCCCACCAGCGGTTCGGGGGCAAGCACGACGGGTATGCCGCGGCTGGCCGCCGTGGCCAGCAGCAACTGCCGGGCAGAGCCGGCTGGCGCGCTGGCCGGTCCGGTGGCCGGGGCTCCGGTTCCCGTGGGAGGCATTACCGCGCCCGGCGGCGATACCGGACCGCTGGGCAGATCACTCGGCAGGATTACGAGCGTGCGTGGCCGTTCGTCGGCCCACACCGGCAGATTCGCGGCGTCCAGGCGCCGACGCAAGGTCTCAGGCTCGAAGCTGACACGCACCTGGCCGCCAGCTAACAACTGGTACTTCCGGACGAGCGGGCCTGCCGGTCCCACCGCCCGCCGGCGCGCCGGAGCGGTGCCGAGCGAACGCTGGCCGGTAACCTTCACCAGCACCTCGTCAAGAGCCCTGGTGAAGGCCTCATCCAGTGCCGCGCCGCTGAGCGCCGTCGTGGGGACCTGGGCCATGTAGAGATCGGGGACCGGCGAGGCCAGCACCGGCACGCAACACAGCGGAGCTGTCAGGAGGGACAGCAGGAGCAACTTGGACTGCATGCTCGACATTTCCTTATTATAGCCACCCCTGTTCACAGCGGCCCTGTGCACGATAACTGCCGGGGGCCGCTCATCACGAGCCAGAGTTCATGACCGCGAAAATATCACTGACCTACAAGGATGCGGGCGTCGACATCGATGCGGGCGATGACCTGGTGGAGCGCATCAAGCCCCTGGCCCGGGCTACTCACCGGCCCGGCGTACTCGGCGGCATCGGCGGGTTTGGCGGACTCTTCGAGATCGATCTGGCTCGCTGGCCCCGCCCGGTGCTGGTGTCGGGCACCGACGGGGTTGGCACCAAGCTTAGGCTCGCCATTGAACTCGACCGCTACGACACCATTGGCATCGATCTCGTCGCCATGTGCGCCAACGATGTAATCGTGCAGGGCGCCGAACCGCTCTTCTTCCTCGACTACTACGCCTCGGGCAAGCTTTCCGTGGCCACGGCGGCGGCCGTCATCCGGGGCATCGCTACCGGCTGCCAGCAGGCGGGCGCGGCCCTCCTCGGGGGCGAAACGGCGGAACTGCCCGGCATGTACAGCGGCAAGGATTTTGACCTGGCCGGCTTCTGTGTCGGCATCGTGAACCGGGACCAGATCATCGATGGCACGGGGATCCTGCCGGGCGACGTCATCCTCGGCCTCGGCTCATCCGGGCCCCACTCCAATGGCTACTCGCTGATCCGGCGCGTGCTGGAAGTCAGCCGCAGGCCGCTCGACGCCGCCTGGGAAGGCGGCACTCTCGGGGCAGCCCTGCTCGCGCCCACCCGCATCTACGTACGGTCACTGCTGGCCCTGATGGCGACCTGCCGGATCCGGGGCCTCGCCCACATCACCGGCGGCGGACTGCCGGGCAACGTGGTGCGCGTGCTCCCGCCGACGGTCGACGCCGTGCTCCACAAGAGCGCCTGGCAACGCCCCGCCCTCTTCGACTGGCTGCAAACCGAGGGCAACATTCCGGAAGACGACCTGCTGCGCACCTTCAATTGCGGCATCGGCATGACGGTGATCATCCGGCGTGAAGACGCTGAACCGGCGCGGGAACTGCTGGAGCAGGCGGGCGAGACCGTCACCCTGCTCGGCGAGGTGACCGCCGGCACGGGCCAGGTGGATCTGCGCGGGTGAGCAGTGCCCTGCGCACCGTCGTCCTGGTCTCGGGCGATGGGAGCAACCTGCAGGCGATTCTCGCTCACTCCCGCACCGGCGCCCTCGGCATCAGTATTATCGGCGTGATCAGCGATCGGCCCGGGGCAAGGGCCCTGGAGCGCGCCAGCCGGGCCGGCGTCCCCGCGCTGACCGTGGACTACGCGGCAGCCGGTAGCCGGCTGGCGTTCGCCAGAGGCCTCGCCGGTACGCTGGCGAGCCTCAAGCCGGACCTGTTAGTGCTGGCGGGTTTCATGCGCATTCTCGACACGGAACTGGTCGAACAGTACCGCGGGCGCATGCTGAACGTGCACCCGTCGCTGCTGCCGAAGTTTCCCGGGCTACACACCTACCGTCGTGCGCTGGAGGCTGGCGAGCGGGAGCACGGCGCGACCGTGCACTTCGTGATTCCAGAGCTGGATTCGGGCCCGGGCATTCTCCAGTACAAGGTACCGATCCGCGCCGGCGACACCGAGTCGTCACTGCGGGATCGCGTCCGCGCCGGCGAGCATGTGATTTACCCCCGGGCGATCGCCTGGCTCGCGGCCGGTCGAGTGTTGCTGAACGACCGTGCCGTGTGGCTCGATGGCGTGCGGCTGGCGCAGCCGGTGGTGGTGCATGAGTGAGCGGCCGGGACCGAA
>CAYMKJ010000200.1:0-5462 GCA_964391025.1 uncultured Chromatiaceae bacterium | reverse complement strand
GGACAGGCGTGGCTGACGGTCAAGGCCGGCAGCACGCTCCTGGCCCACTCCGCGGTGTATGTCCTCCTGAGGTAGCCGACGCCAGATCCTGGCTGTCGAACAAGGACCCCGGCGGGCGACAGCCGGGGTCCTTCCACGTCTGCGTCTGCCAGCTTTGGTCCGGCTGTGTCTCAGCACGCCCTGGTGTGGCGGTCCGCTGCCGGGAGTGCGGGACAGCGGGTCACTGGCAGGTGCGACCGCCGCAGATGCGAGGGACAGGATCTCCCGTAACGATCGCGCTGCCCCGCCATGAGCTGAGTCAGTTCAGCAGCAACCAGAAAGCCTCGAAATGGCAAAACGACATCTCGATGCTTAGGGACCATCGGCTCCCCAAATATTAGGCACGAATTATCCGGGGTTGAAGTCATGCATAAAATAGCAGAGCAGTTAAGAGCCAAAACTAAGATGGCGGCGCAATCGAGCACTACAGCACATTAAATCTAAGGAACCTCTGATTTACTCGCTTTCCGAAAATGCCAACGCTATTTGTGCCGAGGACTTATCGTTGTGTGCCGCGAGAACACAAGTAAATAAGACCTTTCCTAAGCTATGTTTCGAATCCATGTTTCGCAGCATTCTTGAAGTCATTGCTATTATCTCTGCCGGGCTTCTCTCTGGTCTCCGAATCGCCGCGTCGTATATTTTTGAAGCAGTCCTCTCGCTTCAGGCGCTGCGATCGAAAGAGGTCTACCAGCTCTGGTTAAAAAAGTCGGTTTCCCTTCTTCTCGGCTCGCTCGCCTACAATCTTTTTGTTATCTTAATTCTTGTTCCGATTTTAAGGCTATGGTTTCCACCACTCAGTGGCTGGGAACATGTGAGATCGTTCTTCACCGGAGCTCATCGCTCAACGTATCAAGATCTTTTGCCCTATGTCGGGCCGACGATCTGGATTCTAGGAAACGGCTTCTGGTTTGCTCTTCTCAACCGAAACCTAAAAGAAGCCCGCCAAGAAGGGGGGAGGGAGCACTTACCGTAACCAGCCTGTTAACGGGCATCAAAGGCGGACCAGACTCAGGCGTCCAACGGTGACTACCGGCAAATCGCATAAAGACCAGTTTCAAATGTAGTTTTCGTCGAATGCCTGGTCAAAGCTCGGCGCCTGTTTGGTCCGAAAGGTGGTCAAACTTGCACGCCTGTCCACATGCACTCGGCCTTATGGGCTTGATGCGCAGGAAGATCAGCAGCTAACGGCTACCAGCAGACTGCACCAGGGAACCCGCTGCAAGGCGGGTTTCTTGTTTCTGGGTGTTCTGGCGTGTCCGGCACCGTCCGTCAGCGGTGCCGGACGCTGGATTGGTGGTGGGGAACCCTGCGCCAAACCCAGGTAACTCAGCGCCGTAGAACCACCCCGGCCTGCTGCGGAAAGGTGCGGAATCGAACCCGCGTCCGTCATCGTCAACGCAGGTCGTACCAAACCCCTCGGCCACTGCCCTGCTGGTTCAGCGTGCCGCGTTCAACCAGAGCCCGGAAATGCTGCTTGAGCGTGTTGCGGCTGGCGCCGGTCAGCTTGATGGCCTCGCCGATGGTGACGCGACCGTGCTCGCGGGCGAACTCGACGATCTGCAGTGACAGTTCCGGCATGGCCGCCAGCACGATCTTCTCGCGCTCGACTTTCTTTTCTAAGCGCTTTACTTGCTCGGCCAGAGAGCGCAGGAAGAACACCAACCAGGGCTGCCAGTTCGGCGACTCCGTGCGGATCGTGCCTTGGGTCTGGCGCAGCGCCAGGTAGTAGGCTTCCTTGCTCTGTTCGACCACGCTTTCCAGCGAGCTGTAGGGCACGTAGGCGTAGCCGGCCTGCAGGAGCAGAAGCGTGGTCAGCACGCGGGAGTGACGCCCGTTGCCGTCCTGGAAGGGATGAATCTCCAGAAACACAACGATGCACAGCGCGATGACCAGCAGCGGATGCAGACGGGCCGTCTCGCGCTCCTGGTTCACCCATGCGACCAGTTCCGTCATCAGCCGGGGCGTGTCGAAGGGCGACGCCGTCTGAAAGACGATACCGATCTGCGCGCCGTGCTCGTCGAAAGCAGCGACGCTGTTTGAATTGGTCTTGTAGTTGCCACGATGCCAGGTGTCCTTCTCGCTGTGGCGCAGGAGGATCTGGTGCAACTGCTTGATGTGGTTCTCGGTGAACGGGATGTCCTGCCAGGAGGAGAACACCAAATCCATCAGCTCGGCATAGCCGGCCACCTCCTGCTCGTCGCGGGTGGCGAAGAACTTGATCTCCAGGTTCGACAGCAGCTGCTCCACCTCCCGGTCGGACAGCTTGCTGCCCTCGATGCGGGTGGAAGAGCCAATGCTCTCGATGGTGGCCACGCGCCGCAGGGCCAACAGGCGATCGGGCGCCAGCGTGCCCAAGGCGCGCCAGGCGCCTTTGAACTCGTCGATCCCGGCGATGAGGCGCAGGATCGCCGGGGAGATCTGGATGGTGTCGGTTCGCAGCATGAACCAATATTACACCCATTTACGCCCAATCTGGCAGCGTTTGGATGTTGCTGGCGAATTGACAAGATGGCTGACCCACGAAGTCCGCAGGCTTCCGCAAGAACCCGCGCAAACACGCGGAAACTGTGGCCATCAGACGAAAAAAACCCCCAACTGAGAACAGTTGGGGGTTCAATAGTGGTGGAGGCGGCGGGAATCGAACCCGCGTCCGCAAGTCCTCTGCCCTCGGATCTACATGCTTGTCCCGCCTTTTGTCTTACTGACAGCTACCCGACGGACAGGGACAACTGACAGCCAGTCCAGTTGATGGGCTTTAACGTGAAGATCCTGGACGAACCCGCACGCGATCCTGTGGTTGATGACTCCTGGTGCTGGACCGCACAGGTACGGTGCCAGTCAGAAGGCTCTCAAGACTGGTTTTTAAGCAGCGAGAGCGTAGTTGTCGTCGTTGGCAACTAAGTGTTTGCAGATGGATTTACGAGGTGATCTGCACCTCGGCATGCACCAAGGGGTTCGTAACCCACGTCGAAACCAGGTCACCCCCAAGGAGTTCAGTATTGGGGTCCCTGAACTGAAAAACAACCGGCTGGGCAGGCGGGTTCTATGTCGTTGTTGTGCCATGATTTAATCGGGAGAGAACCAGCCATGGCGAAGATCAAAATCACCTCGGAAGTCGACGAACGCGTTTGGGCTGAGCTGCATCAGCTGGCTGCTGCCAGGAACCAATCCATCGCGGACTTACTCACCGGGGCCATCCGGGATTATGTCCAGCAAGCCGAGCGCCGCCCCGCAGTAGACGACCATCTGAAGCAATCGATCGCGGACAATCGCCGCCTCGGGGAATTGCTGGGGAAGTAAGCTGCTCGCGGCTATCCCCGGCGCAGCACCCGGCCTTTCTGGCGCTGCCAGTCCCGGTCCTTGATCGAATCCCGCTTGTCCCGGGTGTTCTTGCCCTTGGCCAGGCCCAGCGTCACCTTGGCCCGTCCGCCCACCCAGTTCATGGCCAGTGGCACCAGGGTGTAGCCGTCCCGCTCCACGGCGCCCTTCAGCCGGTCGATCTCGCGACGGTGGAGGAGCAGTTTCCGCATGCGCACGGGATTCGGGTCCACGTGGGTGGACGCGGAGGTCAGTGGCGTGATGTGCGCACCGATCAGCCAGGCCTCGTCGTTGCGGAAGATCGCGTAGGCTTCCTTCAGGTTCGCTTTCGCCTCCCGCAGGCTCTTCACTTCCCAGCCGAGGAGGGCAAGGCCCGCCTCCAGCTGGTCTTCAATGTAGAAGTCGAAGCGGGCCTTGCGGTTCTCGGCGATCAGGCGCGGGGCGTCGTCGACCTTTTTCGGCTTGGCCGGTTTGGCCGGCTTGCTGGATTTCCTGGCGCTCATTCGGCAACAATCCTGCCAATTTCAGTGGAGCAGCGAAAGCGAATTCACTTCCGATGCGCGCAGTTCATCGCAGTGCCATCGTGCCGTACCCGGCCGAGGCCATGTTTGCGCTCGTCGCGGACCTGGAGGCCTACCCGCAATTCCTGCCGGGCTGTACCGCCAGTTCGGTCCTGTCGCGGGACTCGACCGGCCTGGTCGCCAGTCTCTCGCTCTCCAGGGGACCTTTCGCGTCCCGCTTTACCACCCGCAACACGCTGGAGCCGCCTCGCCGCATGACCATGGAGCTGGTGGACGGTCCCTTCAAGAGTCTGCACGGCGAGTGGAGCGTTACCCCACTCGGAGGGTCAACCGGTGACCCGTCGGGCCAGCAGGGCTGTCGGCTTGATCTTCGCGTGACGTTTCAGTTTGCGAGCGCGGCCCGTGACTGGTTGCTGGGTCCGGCGTTCGAGCTGACCTGCAGTGGCCTCGTGGATGCCTTCGTGGCACGCGCCAGGCTGGTCTACGGCTAGACGTCAGCCAGTGTTGCCGATCGGCACGTCCCGGTTCACCTCGCGAACGGTGTCCCCATCGAACCAAACGATGACCCAGCGCTGCGTGGCCTTTTGGCTCCTGCCGGGCCTCAGGTAGTACATATAGTCCCAGCGGTCGTTGCGGAACGGGTTGACGGCCACGGGCGTGCCGAGCAGGTAACGCACCTGACTGCGGGTCATGCCTTCCTGGACGGCCTCGATATCTACCTGGTCCAGCAGGTTGCCCTGCTGCACGTCCAGCCGGTACACGCAGCCACCGGTGAGGCCTGCCATCAAGGCCAGCAGGAGCGTCAGGCCCAGGGACCGAAGACAGCGATGCAGGGCGGAGGGTGCCATAATCGGCGAGCATCATAGCCGATCAACCGGACGTCAGATCACCCGAACATGGAGCCCAGGGATTTACGCAAGGCCGGCCTGAAAGCCACGACCCCCCGGCTGCGAATCCTCGAGATGCTGCAGGAGGGCGGCCCCCAGCACTTGAGCGCAGAAGACATCTACCGGCGCCTGGCCGACGCCGGGGACGACGTGGGCCTGGCCACGGTCTACCGGGTGCTGACCTAATTCGAGCAGGCGGGCCTCGTGACGCGCCACAACTTTGCCAGTGACCACTCGGTGTTCGAGCTCGAGTCCGGCCGGCACCACGATCACATGGTGTGCGTCGAGACCGGCCGGGTGGTGGAGTTCGCCAACGACGAGATCGAGCGGCTGCAGCGGGAGATCGCCGGCCGGCACGGCTATGACCTGGTGGACCACAGCCTCGTGCTTTACGTCCGTCCAAAGCCGTAACGGGAAATGGGGACATGCCTCATTTCCTTCCAGGAAATGAGGCATGTCCCCATTTCCCTCAGGCGCGACTCTTCTTTTTTCGTGGACTTGGGTCGCGGCTAAAGCCGCTCCTACCTTGCGCCAGCATTTCCGCCGCGTGGGCCCGGGTCTGTTCTGTGATTTTCACCCCGCCCAGCATCCGTGCCGTTTCTTCCACGCGCTCGTCGGGGGTCAGCAAGCGCACGGCGGTCGTCGTCTTGCCGGCCCGCGTGGCCTTGCTGACCGTGGCCTGGTGCTCCGCGAG
>CAYMKJ010000199.1:0-2662 GCA_964391025.1 uncultured Chromatiaceae bacterium | reverse complement strand
TTCAATTGCGTCCCCGGCGCGTTCGCCGTCCTGGACATCGTGGGCAGCAAGGATCCGCTGGTCAATATCAGCACGATCGCCCACGAATTCTGGGTGCGCTACAACGGCTACAAGGTGGGCATCACCATCCCGGGGACGGTTGTCCCGTGCGTGGAGCATGGCGCCGGTCCGGAGGCCGCCGGTGCGGCCGATTACCCGGTCCTCTGGTGCCAGCACGAGGAGGGCGACGGGCCCACGGTCGACAACCCGGTGAGCACCGCCCATGACTGGCCGTCCTTTGCGGGCGACGCCATCTGGACCTTCTTCTCCGGCCTGAGCCGGCTGGAACCCCGCAGCGAAGTGCCGCCCGGCGGCGGCCTCGAGGGCGCGTTCGGCAACTCCGACACGACCATGTCATTCACGCTGCGCTACCCCGAGGGTATGCCGCCACCCATCTCGGACACCGCCGGCACCATTGTGTTGTTCCCCGCCGGTACGGTGTTACCCGCGGTGGGGCAACAGCCCACGGCGTTCCTGAGCCTCGGCTTCGACCTGGGCTTCCCCCCGGGTTCCCTGGTCCCCGGTAGCGTGAAGAACTACCAGGTGCGGGTGAAGTACACGCCGTTTGGCGGGGAACTGGTCTTCCCGGGGAGCTACACCGCGGCCGTCTTTATCTATGTGGAAGGTGGCAGCTTTCCGCAGCCCGCGGCAGGGGTCGATCATGCCGTCCTTTTCCCCGTCGAACTGACGGACAAGATCACCCCCGTCGAGATCCCTGGCGAACTGACGCTGGAACCCTTCCACACGGCACCGTGACGCCGGCTGCCTGGCACAACGAACACCGAATGACTGTCAAGACCCGCGTGGAGTTCGGCATCGTCATGGAGCCATCGCCGGGCTTCACTGCGAGACTGGCGGCGGAAATCGAGGCTCTCGGTTTCGATGCGCTCCTGTGTCCCGACACCCAGTGCCTCAGCCCGGAGCCCTACGGGCAGCTGAGTCTCGCCGCTGCGCGCACCACGCGCCTCTACCTCGGCACCGGCGTCACCAATCCCGTCACCCGGGATGCCTCGGTCACCGCCGGGGCGCTGGCCACCCTGCAGATGGAGTCCGGCGGTCGGGCCCGCTGCGGCATCGGTCGCGGCGATTCATCGGCGGCCCACATCGGCCGGCGCAATGCCACGACGGCAGAGCTGCGAACTTATGTGGAGCAGGTGCGGGGCTATTTGCGGGGCGAGACGGTCCAGCGCGGCGAGACCAGCTCGAAGATGCGCTGGCTCGAGCCCGGCGAATTGCCCACCGTGCCGATGGACCTCGCCTGCACGGGACCCGCGACGATTCGCATGGCGGCGGACGTGGCGGATCGGATCACCTTCGCCGTGGGCAGCGCCCCGGAGCGCATCGAGTGGGCGCTGAACACCTTGCAGGCGCGGCTCAAGGAAACCGGCCGGGACCGCTCGACGCTCAGCGTCGGTGCCTACATCAACCTGGTCTGCGACCCGGACGAGCAACGCGCCATCAACCTCGGCCGCATGATCTCGGGCATGGTGGCGCATTTCGCCGGCATGAAGGACTCGCCGGTGGAGCACCTTCCGCCGCAACTCAAGGCGCTCGCCATCCGGATGAAGTCGGGCTACGACATGGCCCGGCACGCCCAGAACGAGGGCTCGCACCTGCAGATGGTGGACGATGAGTTCGTCGACTGGTTTTCCATCTGCGGGCCACCGGCGAAATGCCTGGCCCGCCTCGAGCCCCTGATCCGGATGGGCCTGGACCACGTCTACCTGCTGGGCGGCTCCCCGGTCCCCACGCCCCACGGCGCGCGGCAGGAGGCGATGGTCAGGCAGACGCGACTGTTTGCCGAGCAGGTCATGCCGAAGCTGCGGTGACGGCGCTGGCCCGAGAGCGCCGAAGAGGCGTAATCCTCGCAGCCGTCAGGCCGCCGCAGTCTCCACCTTGCCCGGCATACCGGCCAGCAGGAGCCGCTGCAGGTCAACCTTCTGGCTGGCACCCTCGATCTCGATGCCGACCAGGCGGCTCTCGGC
Source organism: uncultured Chromatiaceae bacterium (assembly GCA_964391025.1). Taxonomy (GTDB): domain Bacteria; phylum Pseudomonadota; class Gammaproteobacteria; order Steroidobacterales; genus SHZI01. The sequence continues at coordinate 638 of CAYMKJ010000199.1, read as the reverse complement.
ATCGAAGTCCAGGACAACGCCTTCCGCCACTTCCTCGCTGTCAACACTGGGTCGATCAGCAAGTCCGATGTACAGCGTGTCGGTATCAGGAAAGTAGTCGATCTTCATGGCCTGTACCTCCGGTCGAGGAAGGCATTGTGTAGCGTGACTCTATCCTCAAGGGTTATCACCCGGTGATTATCATTTCTACAATCGACGTGCTCACGGCTGCTTCCGTCAGCGGCCCCGGCGGCCACCGCCGCCCCGGGATCTGCTCGGGATGGACGGCCGTGCGCTCGGCGAGGACATGCGGGGCTGCGCCGACGGCATCCGGGACCGGTCTGAGGCGGAGGGCGCTGGCCGTGTGCTGGGCTGTGTGCTGGGCCTGTCCGGCCGCTCGGCCGGCAAGGTAGTGGGGCGGTCCGGCCCTGGCGGGCGCACCGGCAGCTCGCCCCCGGGATAGGGCGGCCGAGGGGGCGCCACCACGATGTAGTCCGGGCCGTTGTAACCGTAATAGGGATAGTACGGATAGGGACTGCCGTAATAGAAGGAAGCGCCCGTCGATATGCCCGATCCGTGGTAGGGGTCGCTGTAGCTGTCGCTGGAGGAGCATCCAGCCAGCAGGGCCAACAGAAGAGTGGTTCCGGCGCCGGTCAGTG
>CAYMKJ010000198.1:0-21646 GCA_964391025.1 uncultured Chromatiaceae bacterium | reverse complement strand
GTGGTGCCGGTCTTGATCGACGGGCAGCGCCAGATGAAGCGGGTCTGCGTCGACGGCCCGGTGTTTGACGGCGCTACCGTCTACGCGACTCCTTCCCCGTAGGAGCGGCTTCAGCCGCGACCCCAATCCCTACCGCCCATTAACGCTATACCACCCCGGGCCCAGACAGGCGATTGCCAGGGCAGTGAACAGGAACATGCCCTGTAACTCCAGCGCCCAGCCGCCGCTTTCCGCCAACGCGAAAACGTCACCCCGGTGCACCAGCCCAAGGACGAAGAGCATCTGGAATCGGTCCTGGGCAACGATATTCAGCCGATCCACGGCAGTGACGCCGGTGCGCTTGCCGTAGGGCAGCCTCAAGCCGGGGCCGATGGACTGCTCGATCAGGATCCGCGCGTTGGCGGCCCGCAACGGCTCCCGATTCCGGAACGCTATACTGCTGTCATGGGTTCTAAACTGGTTACCGACAACATCTATCTGCGCGACCCGACGGTACGAGAACGTATGGTATTCACCTCGGTTGCAAGTTCTTCCGCCGTCGATGGCATACGTGCGCCGTTCAAGGCTCTGGCCGAGAAGCGTGCAGCAGGCAAGCTCAGCGCCAGCGCGAAGCCATCCCGAAAAACATCCGGAGTCCGGACTAAGTACGTGCGTTGACATCGGAGTGACGGTTCACATCGCTCATGGGCTGGCTGCCCCACGGCAGACCAAAAAAACCTGCCGATTCACTGTAGCTCGCTGACAAGACCGTCAAGCGCCGCGCGTAATGGACCAACCCGACTTGTCACGACATCCCAAAGAATGTCGTCATCGACTCCGAAGTATCCATGAATCAGAATATTGCGCAGAGCGATGATCTTCACCCATTCGATGCCCGGGGCCCGGGCACGCACATCAGGGGGAATCTGCCGCGCCGCCTCACCGAGAAGCTCTATGTTGCGGACGATCGCGTCATAGACGAGACCGTGCCGGTCGAACTCTTCCCGATTGCTCCCGGACGAGTACATCGCAATACGGTCGCACGCGGCGCACATGTCACCCACGTACATGCGCCAGTCACGCGACACGGATTGCCTCCCGCTCTACTGCCGGGCGAATTTCCTGCCGTAGTCCTTTTTCCGTAACCAGGTCCACCGGACGACCGAGAACCTCTTCCAGATAGAACTTGAGGTCCATGTAGCTGTCGAGGGTGGCCGGTCCGGCGAACTGCACCAGCAAGTCAATGTCGCTGGTGTCGCGCATTTCATCACGGGCCGCGGAGCCAAACAGCGCCAGCGTCTTTACGCCAAAGCGACTTCGGATCTGTTGGTCGTGCGCGGCCATCAGTTTCAACACCGTTGCCTTGTTCATGATCTTCACCTCAGAGCAGATGGGCTCATAGTTTACAGCCCAAGATCCTGCTGACCCGGCTCCGGCGGCTATTGCAGCAGGTTCTCGACCTTGAGGCTGTAATCGTCATGGCGATATCTTCGTCGAAAGAGCAGGGCTGTCCACTTATCCGGTTGTCTCGAAAGTCGGGGCCACGTCTCTACCCACGGGCGCCCTCCATTCTCTTCGCGGAGTATGCCGTGGGTCAGCGGGGGGCGCTTGCCGAACAGGCGGCGGAGCCTGAGCTGGTCGGCCTGCCAGGGTCGCGGCTGAAGCCGCTCCTACGGGGAAGCAGCGCCCACTCTTTACGCGAAGTGAATCTGCGCCTCGAGGTTTGACCGGGAGTCGGCGTTGGCCAGCGCCTCCTCCATTGAGACCTTGCCTTCCTTGTAGAGCTTTAGCAGTGACTGGTCGAAGGTCTGCATGCCCTGCTCGGTGCTCTCGCGGAAGGATTCCTTCACTTTGCTGACATCACCGCGCTGGATCAGCTCGGCGATGCGCGGGGTATTCAGCATGATCTCCACGGCAGCCACGCGCTGGCCGTCGACGCTGCGCACCAGGCGCTGGGAAATGATCGCCCGCAGGTACTGGGACAGGTCCATGTAGACCTGCGCGTGCTGGTCTTCAGGGAACAAATTGATGATCCGGTCCAGCGTCTCCGGGGCGTTATTCGAGTGGAGCGTGGCAACGGCGAGATGGCCGGTACCGGCAAGGTCGATGGTGGTCTGCATCGTCTCCCGGTCGCGAATCTCGCCCACCAGGATTACGTCCGGGGCCTCGCGCATGGCACTCTTCAACGCCCGGGCATAGGACTTGGTATCCGTGCCCACTTCCCGCTGGTTCACGATCGACTTCTTGTTCGAGTGGAGGAACTCGATGGGATCCTCGATCGTGATGATGTGGGAGGCGGTTTTCTCGTTCCGGTAGTTCACCATGCCGGCGAGCGTCGTGGATTTGCCAGAGCCCGTGGCGCCAACCATTAACAGCAGGCCACGTCGGTACATAACCAGATCCTTCAGGATCGGCGGCATTCCCAGTGTGTCGAGGTCGGGAAGTTCGTGGGTGATGTAGCGCATTACCAAAGCGACATTGCCGCGTTGATGAAAGATGTTCACCCGGAAGCGGCCGAGACCGGGCTTCGACACGGCAAAGTCGATATCCAGCTCGCGATTGAACTCCTCGAGCTGCTCGCCGGTCATGAGCTCCATGGCCGCCTGACGCACCATCTGTGGCGTCAGCTCCAGTTTGTTGACCGGAATAATCTTGCCGTCGATCTTGATCTTGACCGGGGCAAAGCAGGTGACGAACAGGTCGGAAGCCCGTTTCTCCACCATCAGATTGAAGAGTGGCTGGACGTTCACGGGTCCGCGCTAGAACAGCGCCGCCTTATTCTTCTCTTCCATGACGGCAAGACTGCCGGAGTCGTCTGCTGCGATGGTCTTGTCGCGCTTGCTTTCGAGCTTCACCCGGAGGCGCAGCTCGTTCTTCGAGTCGGCATTAAGCATGGCCTCAGCATAGGAAATCTTGTTGTTCTCGTAGAGACTGAAGAGATCCTGGTCGAAGGTCTGCATCCCTAAGCGCGTCGACTTAGCCATGATCTCCTTGATGCGGGTCACGTCACCCTTGAAGATCAGGTCAGAGATCAGCGGCGACTGCAACATGACCTCCATGGCCGCGATCCGGCCTTCGCCGCTCTGGCGCGGGATCAGCCGCTGCGAGATCAGCGCCTTTACGTTCAGCGACATGTCCATCAGCAACTGGCCGCGCTTCTCTTCCGGGAAGAAGTTGATGATTCGGTCGAGAGCCTGGTTGGCACTGTTGGCATGCAGGGTTGCGAGACAGAGGTGGCCAGTTTCCGCAAACTGGATGCCGTACTCCATGGTCTCGCGCTCGCGGATCTCGCCGATCATGATCACGTCCGGCGCCTGACGCAGTGTGTTCTTGAGCGCCGATTGCCAGTTCTCCGTGTCCACACCCACTTCCCGCTGGGTAACGACGCACCGCCCGTGCGGGTGCACGTACTCCACGGGATCCTCGACCGTCACGATGTGGCCGCGGGTGTTCATGTTCCGGTGATGCACCATCGCCGCCAGCGTGGTGGACTTGCCAGACCCTGTAGCGCCCACCACGATGACGAGACCGCGCTTGGTCAGCGCGACTTCCTGCATGATCAGCGGCAGCTCGAGTTCCTCGAGCGTCGGAATCTTGGTGATAATGCGCCGGAGCACAGCTCCCACGTAGCCCTGCTGGATGAAGGCACTGACACGGAAACGCCCGATGCCCTGGGGGCTGATGGCGAAATTGCATTCCTTTGAGGTGTCAAATTCCCGCGCCTGTCGGTCGTTCATGATGGAGCGAACGATGACCGCACTTTCGTCACTGGTCAGGGGCTGCTCCGCCGCCCGATGAATCTCGCCATCGATCTTGATGGCCGGCGGAAAGCCGGCAGTGATGAAGAGGTCGGACCCGTTCTTGTCCACCATCTTCTTCAACAGGCCCTGAATCAGCTTTGTTGCCTGATCGCGTTCCATAGTGTTGCCTCCCGGGGGCCCTGCTGGCCCGCCCCAGTGCTAGAAATTGTCCTTGTTCTGCGCCTTGAATCGGGCTTCTTCCTTGGTGATGGCACCCTTGGACAGAAGCTCCGTCAGGCACTGATCGAGGGTCTGCATGCCTTCCTTTACGCCGGTCTGAATCGAGGAATACATCTGCGCCACCTTGCCCTCGCGGATGAGGTTCCGGATGGCCGGCGTGCCGATCATGATCTCGTGGGCAGCGATGCGGCCGCCGCCGACCCGCTTCAGCAGTGCCTGGGAAATGACAGCACGCAGGGACTCGGACAACATGGCCCGGACCATTTCCTTTTCCTGGGCCGGGAACACGTCGATGATGCGGTCCATGGTCTTGGCTGCCGAACTTGTGTGTAGGGTGCCGAAAACGAGATGGCCGGTTTCCGCGGCAGTCAGCGCGAGCCGGATCGTCTCCAGATCGCGCATCTCGCCGACCAGAATCACGTCCGGGTCTTCCCGCAATGCCGAACGCAAGGCCTCACTGAACCCCATCGTGTCCTTGTGGACCTCGCGCTGGTTAATAAGGCAGCGCTTGCTCTCATGCACGAACTCGATCGGGTCCTCGATCGTGAGGATGTGATCGGGCTTGTTGTCATTGATGTAGTCAATCATCGCCGCCAGCGTGGTGGACTTGCCGGAGCCCGTTGGCCCGGTGACCAGCACAATGCCGCGGGGATACATGGAGATGTCGCGGAAGATTGCCGGAGCCTTCAGGTCTTCCAGCGTCTGGATGATGGAAGGAATGGTCCGGAAGACGGCACCGGCGCCGCGCATCTGGTTGAAGGCGTTGACCCGGAAGCGGGCCAGTTTCGGAATTTCGAAGGAGAAGTCGGTCTCCAGAAACTCCTCGTAGTTTTTGCGCTGTTTGTCGTTCATGATGTCATAGACCATGCTATGAACATCCTTGTGCGCCAGTGCCGGCATGTTGACGCGCTTGACGTCACCATCCACACGAATCATCGGCGGAACGCCGGCAGACAAGTGCAGGTCCGACGCCTTGCTCTTCACCGCAAACGCCAACAGTTGCGCGATATCGACAGCCATTTGTTTCCCCAGCCCTTGCCTACGGTTTCCATAACCGGATCAGGCGGTGAACATAGTACAGTCGGTCAGTCGGGGTCGTCGTGACGGGAATCACGGATCATCTGGTAGAAATTCGCGCCCGCATGGCCAAGGCGGCGGCCAGAGCGGCGGCCAGGGCGCCGGGCAGGGCGCCGGGCAGGGCGTCGGCCAGCGTGGCGCCGCTTGCCGGGGGCCCGGAGGGTGGGGTTAGCCTGGTGGCCGTCAGCAAGGGACAGCCGGTGGCTACCGTGCGCAGCGGCCTCGCGGCCGGGCTCCGGCACTTCGGTGAAAACTACCTGCAGGAAGCTTTGCCGAAGATCGTCGCTGAGCACAGTGACGCAGTCTGGCATTTCATCGGCCGGATCCAGTCCAACAAGACTCGCGAGATTGCCGCCAGTTTTGCCTGGGTCCAGACTGTGACGTCCGCCCGGATTGCCGAACGCCTCTCGGCCCAAAGACCCCATCAGGTTGAGCCGCTTCAGGTATGCATCCAGCTGGAGCCCAGTGTGCTTAATGGGGTCGTTGTGGCCGCCGGTAAGGCAACCCGCGCCGGTTGCCCCCGGGCTAACGTGCGCGCGCTGGCGGACCTTATCGCCAAACTCCCCCGCCTTCGCCTCCGTGGCCTCATGCTTCTGCCCCGGGCAGGACTCGACGCGGACGCCCTGCGCGCGGAATATCGTGCTGCCCGGGTATTCTTCGACCAGCTCAGTGGCCAGGGTCACGCACTCGACACTTTGTCGATGGGCATGTCCGACGACTTTGAGATTGCAATTGAGGAAGGCAGCACGATGATTCGCGTCGGCACGGCATTGTTCGGCAAGCGCCCAGAGTGAGTAACAGAGCATGAGCTTCGAGATCCTGACCATTGGCCTGATCGGTGCCGGCAACATGGCCCGGGCCCTGGTGCGCGGGCTGCTTCAGGCCGGGCACCCGGCCGGCCGCCTGCAGGTGGCAGATCCCGATCCCGCGCAGCTTGAACAGGTGGTCGCACTCCACGCGAGCGTCGGGATTCATGGCGACAGCAAGGATGTGGCGGGAGTAGCCGACGTGCTGGTCCTCGCCGTAAAGCCGCAACTGATGGCGGACGTGGCGCGACAGATCGCCGCCCGTCCGCGCCGCGCCGGGCAGCTAATCCTTTCCGTGGCGGCCGGCATCACGCTGGGCTCCCTCCGCGACTGGTTCGGACCGGACGCGCGGCTGGTGCGCGTCATGCCCAATCAGCCGGCCACGATCGGCGCCGGAATCTCCGGTCTGGCGGCGTCAGCTACCGTGGGAGAGCGGGAACGGCAGATCGCCCAGTACATTGCCTCGGCCACCGGCAAGGCGGTGTGGCTGCAGGATGAAGCGCTCATGGATGCCGTCACGGCCGTGTCTGGCAGCGGGCCTGCCTACTTCTATCTGTTGATGGAGCACATGGAGCGCGCCGCCGTGGAACTCGGGTTGTCACCCGAGCTTGCCGCGACGCTGACGCGGGAGACTGCTCTCGGAGCCGCGCGGGTGGTGATCGAGACGAAAGCGGAGCCGGCGCGCCTGCGTGCCGGCGTGACCTCGCCGGGCGGCACTACCGCGGCAGCATTGCGAGTCTTCGAAGCCGCAAACCTGGACTTCATCGTCCGGCAGGCCCTCACAGCCGCCAGGGATCGGTCGGCCGAACTCGGTCGGTCACCACCAGGAAAGTAGGATCATGCAGAACGCTCTCGTCTTTATTCTGCGTACCCTGTTTGATCTCTACGTCCTCACATTCGCGCTCCGCCTCCTCCTGCAGTGGGCCGCGGTGGACAAGCGCAATCCAATGGTGCAATTCATCCTGCGAATCACCAACCCCCTGGTGATTCCGCTGCGGCGCCTGCTGCCGGCCGTTGGCCGGATCGATACCGCCACGATCGTCGCCCTGCTGGGTTTGCAGGTGGCGGGAACCGTTCTGCTGGTCCGCATCGGTTGTGGCGGGGAGCCGGCCATCTGGCAGATCCTGGTGCTGGCCATGCTAAGCGTGGTCAAACTTGCGCTGAGTGTGCTGACCTGGGCGATCATCCTCTACGTCGTGCTGAGCTGGGTGAGCCCCGGCGGTTACAACCCGGGCGCGGCGATAGTTACCGCTGTCGTGGAGCCGGTTCTGGCGCCGTTCCGGCGCCTGATTCCACCGATTGGCGGCCTGGACCTGTCTCCCCTGTTTGCGCTAATCACCATTCAGGCTCTATCGATGCTGCTTCCCATGGACCGCGTACTGTCGGGCATGCTCTGCGCACCGCTCGGGAGCTCGGTGTTTTGATGCCTGTCGAGGGTTTATAGTCTGGACGACCTGCCAACCATAAATGCCAACCATAAATGCCAACCAGGGGGAAGCCAGAACCATGAACACGAAGCAGAAAATTGCCAGCCTGGCTTGCCTCCCGGTCCTGATAGCCAGCCTTCTGACCGGTTGCGGCCAGAACCCGGCGCCCCCCGCTGCCATCATCGCCGCGACACCAACGGAGCCGGCCACGTCGTCATCCCGCGACTTCGGCGACTACGTGCTCCACTTCAACGCCATCCGCACGGATGCGCTGACCCCGGAAATCGCCAGAAACTACAACATCGCCCGCAGCGCCAATCGCGCCCTGGTGAATATCTCCATGCTGAAGAAGACCGAGGGTACCCCGGGCGTGCCGGTGCCCGGCAGCGTAACGGTGCAGGCAGTGAACCTGAACGGGCAGTTCAAGGATCTGACCGTGCGGGAAGTGCGGGAAGGCGCCGCCATCTACTACATCGGCGACGTGACGGTGGCCAACGATGAAACCCTGGTGTTCACCGTTGACGCGACGCCGATCAACGAGACAAGCCGCCTTTCCGTGCGGTTCCAGCGGCAGTTCTTCGGGGGGTAAAGCGCTCTGTAGGAGCGCCGACCGGCGCGACCACTGTCGATCGCGCCGGTCGGCGCTCCTACACGCGCCGCTGGCCCGCCTCGTAGCGCAGGCGCACCACATCCCCACGGCTGACGTACAGCAGTTCCGCCACCTTGCCGATCAGGTAGTCCTCGTACTTGTCGAGCGTGCGATCCTCCAGTGCCACAGCCCAGAGCATCGCAATGATGCTGAGCTTGTCCACGTAGGACAGCTCCTCGTGCAGGGGCGCCGTGAAGTCACGCAGCGACACGGCATCGTCCGCCGCCGACCGGGCCTCGGCCAGCAGCTCCCCCGCCGCAACCGGGTCGAGCCGAAAGTGCCGGGCAATGAGTCCGGTGATGGCCGCGTGCTCGACAGCCTGCTCGTCGTGATCGGCCCGTGCCAGTTCCACCAGCAGCGCGGCAACCGCGAGACGTAGGCGGGCAGCGGGGTCTGCCTGGGCAGCCAGACGCCTCTCAGACACCAGGAACTGGCGCAGTCGGCTCAGCATCAAGGCACTCCCGGCCGCACCACGCGGCTCACGACCGCGTCCCGGAGCAGTCTGAGCCGGCCGTGGAAGAAATGGTCCACGTCTGGCAGCAACACCAGATCGGGTGGGGGATTGAGCCCTCGGGCCCAGGCAACCACGTCGGTGGCCGCCACCACTTCGTCCGCCGTACCCTGGATCAGCAGCCACGGACAGGCGGGGCGGGCCCCGTCAAGCAGGTTCGCCATGCGCGCCACCGGGGGTGAGACGCTGATCAGCTGCCGACACGGACTGGCGAGGGCGGCCCGGATCGCCACGGCGGCACCAAACGAGAACCCCGCCAGCCACAGCTCGGCGCCGGGAAAACGCCGTTGCGCCCAGGCTGCCACCGCCAGCACATCCTCGGTTTCGCCGATGCCGTCGGCGTAAGCACCCTCACTCGCGCCCACACCACGAAAATTGAAACGAACGGAAGGCATCTGCAGATCGTTGAGCGCGCGGCTGAGCGTGTGCACCACCTTATTCAGCATGGTGCCCTGGTGCCGGGGGTGCGGGTGACACACAACGGCGACCGCCGGCGCCAGTGGCACGGGGGGCGTGTCGAGCAGGGCTTCGATGCGGCCCGCGGGGCCGTCGAGAGTCAGTGCTTCGCGAGGTGGTGCGCCGCTGCTCATGCCGGAGAGATTAACTGAAGCATCACGATTGTAGGAGCGCCTTCAGGCGCGACAAAGTACTCGGCAGCGCACGGAGTAAATTGTCGCGCCTGAAGGCCCTCCTACGCATCAGTTAGCCCAGCAGGATCCGGTTCAACCGCTGCACAAACGCCCCCGGATCCTCCAGCTGCCCGCCTTCCGCCAGGTGCGCCTGATCCACCAGGAGCAAGGCCAGATCGGCAAAGCGGGTCTCATCCGTTTCGCCCGCCAGTCGCACGAGGAGCGGATGCGCGGGATTCACCTCGAGAATCGGCTGCGCCTCCGGGACGGTCTGGCCGGTGGACTGCATCAGTTTGCGCATCTGGGCACCCATTTCATGCTCGCCAAGGACGAGGCACGCAGCCGATTCACTGAGTCGGTTCGTCGTGCGCACGTCCTGAACCCGCTTTCCGAGTTGTTGCTTCAGCCGCTCCAGAAGCGCCTGGTGCTCACCAGTTTCGGGCTCTTTGGCAGCCGCATTGGCCTGGTCCACGCCCTCCAGCTCCAGCTCGCCGCGCTTCACATCCCGGAACTCGTGGCCGTCAAAGTCACCGAGGTGGCCAATCAACCATTCGTCGATGGTGTCGGTCAGCAGGAGCACCTCAAGACCCCGTTTGCGAAACACCTCGAGGTGCGGGCTGGATTTCGCGGCAGTGAAGCTGTCGGCCGTGAGATACCAGATAGTCTTCTGGTCGCCCTTGCGGCGGCCGATGTAGTCGGCCAGCGACTGGTCGGGCGTGGCGCTGTCGTTGTGGGTGGTGGAAAAACGCAGCAGGCCTGCCACTTTCTCCCGGTTGGCATGGTCCTCAGCCGGGCCTTCCTTGAGGACGCGGCCGAATTCCTTCCACAAGATTGCGTACTTCGCCGGATCGTCCCTGGACAGCTTGTCCAGCATGTCCAGCACGCGCTTGGTCAGTGCCGTCCGCATCGACTCGACAACCGCGTCCTGCTGCAGCAGCTCCCGCGAAACGTTGAGCGAGAGGTCGCTGGAATCGACCACGCCGCGCATGAAGCGCAGGTAGAGCGGCAGGAACTGCTCGGCGTCGTCCATGATGAAGACGCGCTTCACGTAGAGCTTGAGACCCCGCGAGCCGGACCGGTTCCAGAGATCCCAGGGCGCCCGGGCCGGGACATACAGCAGGCTGACGTATTCCCGCTTGCCCTCCACCCTGTTGTGGCTCCAGGTAAGCGGTTCCTGGAAATCGTGAGAGACGTGCCGGTAGAACTCCCGGTACTCCTCGTCCGTGATCTCGGTCCGGGGTCGGGTCCACAGGGCCTTGGCTGAATTGGCGGCCTCCTCGTGCGGCTCGCCTTCTTTCGGCCTGGTCGTCATGACGACCGGGAACGCGATGTGATCCGAGTACTTGCGAATCAGGGTGCGCAGCCGGAACTCGTCGGCAAATTCGGCGGCGTCCTCGCGCAGGTGCAGGGTCACCCGGGTGCCGCGCTCGGCGCGTGCAATGGTTTCGACACTGAATTCGCCCTGGCCGTCGGACTCCCAGTGCACGCCATCGGTGGCAGGGGCACCGGCCCGGCGCGTCTCCACCACGACCCGGTCCGCCACGATAAACGCCGAGTAGAAGCCGACGCCGAACTGGCCGATGAAATTGGCGTCCTTTTTCTGCTCTCCGCTTAGCTGGGTGACGAAGTCCCCGGTGCCGGACCGGGCAATGGTGCCCAGCTGGCGCACCACGTCTTCCCGGGTCATGCCGATGCCGTTGTCGATGACCGAGACGGTCCTGGCCGCCACGTCGTACTCCACCCGGACCTTGAGGTCGGGGTCGGGCTCCAGCAGGGCGGGGTTGGCCAGCGCCTCGAAGCGCAGCCTGTCGGCCGCATCGGAGGCATTGGAGATCAGCTCCCGGAGAAAGATCTCCCGGTTGCTGTACAGGGAGTGGATCATGAGGTGCAGCAGCTTCTGCACCTCGGCCTGAAAACCGTGGGTTTCGCGCGCAGCGACGGACATGAACGTGGATACCTTGATACCGGGAACGGCCTTTATAGGGCCAGACTCCGGGAAATCAAGTAGGTCACCCGCTAGGGGCGTCCGGGCCCACGGGCCGCGTGTCAGCGAGAGTCGGTATTCCGGACGAGGTAGAGCTGCGGCCGGCGGCCATCCTCGGCAGGTTCAGGCAAGACAGCCTCGGTCGCCGTCGGCGTCTCCCCGAGTTCGGCAGGCTTCAGGCGGCCCCGCACGCTGGCCAGCGCACGGTCAATCCAGGCGCGGCGCCGCAGCGTGTCTTCGTTGCGGATCAGTGGGTCGTCGTGCTCGTTATCCGACATGATCTTCAGTAGCTCCAGCATCCGGTCTGGGCCGGCTTCGTGGCGACAATGCGCCAACAGGTATTGGTCTTACTTTTCTTCAGGGGTCCAGTCCCGCCGGACCTTTTCCGCCCAGTTCCGATAGCCCTTCCAGGTGTACAGAGCCGGATCCATTGCAATCCTGCGCTTGTCCGGCAACTGCACCCGGCCCAACCATCGGCGGTAGGCATCCCAGCCACTTACGTCCCTGCCATCCTGGGCAACGAGATTGGGTCCGGAGCGTTCCGTCAGAGTCTGCTTGTCGCGCTGCGTCCCGTTCTTCTTTTCGTCGCCTTGTGTCGGAAAGCTGGGGGATTGTGGCTGATTGTTGTGGTCTGTCATTTCAGTTTCCCCGCTTAGTCAGCGTGGGGCAACTTTAGGTAGCACCGCCCTTTTTCGGAAGGAACTGGATCACAGGCAACGCGCGCTTGCGGAGACACTCCCGGCGCGCTGCGCGAAATGTGTAACGAGATTCGACAGAACCCGCGCGGGAGCGAGACCTCCCTCGCACTTCACACGACGACGCGATAACAGGGCTCGTATATGCGACCGGGAAGTTTCATACGCCGCTGCTCCACGAACGCGCGGAGCAGACCATCGAGCTGGGCCAGAATGGCCTTGTCGCCGCGAATCTCGAATGGGCCGTGCTGTTCGATGGCCTGTATGCCCTCTTCGCGGATGTTGCCGCTCACGATGCCGGAAAAGGCCCGGCGCAGGTTGGCCGCCAGGTCTGCAACCGGCAGATCGCGACTGAGCTCAAGGCGCGCCATCGACTCGTGCGTGGCAACGAACGGTTGCTGGAAGACACCATCCACCCGGAGCCGCCAGTTGTAGTAGTACGCGTCATTGTGGCTGTGGCGGAAATCCCGCACACGACGAACGTTGCCGAGCGCCCAGGTGGCGACAGCCGCCGGGTCCCCGATGATGATCTGGTAGCGCTGTCGGGCCGCAGGGCCCAGCGTGGCGCCGATGAAGGCGTCGACGCGCTCCAGGTAGGCCCGGCTCGACTCAGGGCCCGTCAGGATCAGCGGCAGCGGGATGCTCTCGTTGTCCGGGTGCAGCAGTATGCCGAGCAAGAACAGGATTTCCTCGGCCGTACCCACCCCGCCCGGAAAAATCACGATCGAGTGTGCAATCCGGACGAAGCCTTCCAGGCGCTTCTCCATGTCCGGCATGATCACCAACTCGTTGACGATCGGGTTGGGTGATTCCGCCGCGATGATCCCGGGCTCCGTCAGTCCGATGTAGCGGCCGTTCCGTATCCGCTGTTTCGCGTGGCCGATGGTGGCGCCCTTCATCGGTCCCTTCATGGCGCCAGCACCGCAGCCCGTGCAGACGTTGAGTTTTCGTAGCCCGAGCTGGTAGCCCAATTCCTTGGTGTAGTCGTACTCCTCGCGATTGATGGAGTGGCCACCCCAGCACACCACGACGTTGGGCTCCGCGCCGGCCTTCAGCACGCCCGCGTTGCGCAGCACGTGAAATACGGCATTGGTAATGCCATGGCTGGAGTTCAGGTCGAACTGCCCCCCTGCCGCAAACTCGCTGTTGATGTAGATAACATCCCGCAGGACCGCGAATAGCAACTCCCGGATCCCGCGGATCATTTCGCCATCCACGAAGGCGCTGGCCGGCGCATCCTTCAGGGCCAGCTTTACCCCTCGGTGCTGCTGGACGATGTTGATCTCGAAGCTCCGGTGTTGCTCCAGCACTTCGCGGGTGTCGTCGGTGGTGCTGCCTGAGTTCAGGATGGCCAGTGCGCAGCGCCGGAGTAGTTCGTGGTGACCACCTTCGCCGGTACTGCGCAGACGGTTAACTTCATGCTGGGAGAGCACTTCCAGCGCGCCCTCCGGCATGACTTCGATGATGGCCTGGATGGACACGGAGGAATTGTCAGGGCAGGATCTGGATCGGCGTGTTGTCCGGCGTCATCAACCAGATGTCCACCATGTCTGCATTCGAGACGGCGATGCAGCCGTTCGTCCAGTCCCGGGACTGGTAGTAATCGAGGGATTTGGACGGCCGGTTGGGCTGGCCGTGAATCATGATCAGGCCACCGGGTTTCACGCCCTCGGCTGAGGCCCGGCGCAGATCCTCGGGCCCCGGGTAGTCCACGTGAATGGCCAGGAAGAAGTCACTGTTGGTATTGCGGCCCGACAGCCGATAGGTGCCTTCCGGGGTACGGAAGTCCCCTTCCCGGCGCTTGGGCCCGTGTGGTGACAGCCCGAGGGCCACCCCGAACATCCGCAGGACCCGCTCGCCCCGCATGAGTAGCAGTTTCCGCTCGGCCTTGCGCACTATGACGCGATCAGCCACCTCGATAGCAGACGCTCTCGCCGGGGACGGCCCGCCGCCCACCAGGGCGAGCAGCATCAGAGGGAGCGTGTAGCGCCAGCTGCGCATCAGCCGCCCTCGCTGCTTCCAGCCAGCCGCAGCCGCTGTCCCGGGTAAATCCGGTTCGGATTGTCGAGCGAGTTGATCGCCATCAGCCGGCCCTGCGCAACGCCCGTGCGCTTCGCGATGATGGCGAGGTTGTCACCCCGCCGGACCACGTAGGTCTGACTTCCTGATCTTTGGCGCGGGACGGAATCGGCACCGGTCGCCTCAGCCCCACCTGGCAATTTCAGAACTTGCCCCACACGGATCAGGTTGTGCTTCGCCAGCCGGTTGAGGCTGGCGAGCCGGGTTGGCGACGTGCCATACCGCGCCGCGATGCCGGACAACGTCTCGCCGCTGCGGACCTTGTGGGTCCGCGTGCCGGGATCTTTGAGCTGGGCAGACCGGCGCTCGCCACCCGGAATGTCGGCCAGGCGCGTGTCCGCCTCGGCATTGGATACGCTCTCGGGCAGACGCAGGGTGTAGCCGCGGGGCACGTACTTCTTGCCCAGCCAGATGGCCGGGAGCAGAGACGGGTTGTAAGTTTGCAGAGTCTCTCGCGGCAACCCGAGCGTTTGCTCAAGGGAGCTGGCGCTCAGGTAGGCAGGCAGTTCAATGGTCGTCAGTCGCTCGGGCGCGTCGCGCCGAACGGGGCCGAAAAACTTTTCGGCATTGCGCTCAACTTCCTCGGCCGCCAGGAAGGATACGTAGAAGTTCCGCGACGCGAAGCCAAAGGCGGGCCCGTCGTAGTTGCGCACGATCGTTTCGATGTTGTCAGTGCCCACGGCCCGGATCGCGCGGCGCATCCCGCCTGTGCCATGGTTATAGGCCGTAATCGCCAGTGGCCAGGTGTTCAGTTCGCCGTAATTGGCCTTGAGCAGGCGGGCCGCCGCCTCGCTGGAGCGGTAAGGATCACGCCGCTCGTCCACGGCACCGTCGATGCGCATGAAGCGCCGGCCAGTGCCGGCAGTGAACTGCCAGAGGCCGGCCGCGCCCACGTAGGACCTGGCCTCTGGATTGAAGGAGGATTCCACATGGGGCAGCGCTGCCAGCTTCTCGGGGACGCCCGACTGCCGAAGGCTGTCCCGGATGTGCTCCTCCCAGCGGCCGGAACGGACGAAGCCTTCGAGGAAGCGGTCCGAAAGCCCCTGCTGGACGCGAACCCGGTCGGCTGCCGCGCGCAGTGAGGCATTGCCCGGGCGTCCCGCCCACAGCGCGAGAACTCGCCGCTCGTCCGGCCCTAGATTCGTACGGTCGCCGCTGGAGAGGCGGGTGAGGATCCGTGCGTACCTGGCCTTCTCCGCGTCCATTTCGCGACGCCGGGCGCCATCGGATGGGTAGGCGGACAGATCCAGCTTCTCGTACACGATGCCGAGGTAGCGATTGTCGTGCACGAGCGCCTCATTGGTGGAGACTTCACCGAAAATCTTCTTCCAGAAGCCGATGTCCGGCTCCAGGCCGGCCGGTCGGGACAGGGATTCTGCCGCCAGCACGATGCTCTGGGGCGCCCCTACGGTTGCCACAATCAGTGTCATGACCAGCAAGCCGGCCCGCCGGCTCCTGCAGCTGCTCACGACTGACGACCTGATGCCCAATACCTTGGTCCGATCACGATGTAAGCCAGCTTCATAGCGCATCCCACCAAACGGGCGCAAGGTTGGCCTGCGATGGTTCCAGCAGACTCATCACGTTACTCGTCCCTACCAGGCCAGACTGCCACAGGTTTCACAATAACGGACGACGCAACGCCCGGGGCCGTGTGAAGTCGTGCGCAGTCGGGGCAGTAGAGGAGCGCCTACTGCCCGGCGCGGAGGGCCGCAATGCGCTCTGGCAGCGGTGGGTGTGTCATGAAGAGACGGCCGAACCGGCTAACGCCGCCGGCAATACCGAGGGCCTGCATCCCATCCGGCAGAGCTGCTGGCTCGTGGGCTCGCTGCAGGCTTTCCAGCGCGGCAACCATGTTTGGACGGCCGGCCAGCCTGGCGCCGCCCGCGTCCGCACGGAATTCCCGCTGCCGGGAGAACCAGGCCACGATGACGCTTGCGAGAACGCCAAGCACGAGTTGCGCAACCATTACAGTGATGAAAAACCCCGGGCCATGGCCACGCTCGCTCTTGAAAATCACCTGGTCCACGAAACGGCCGATGATCCGCGAAAGGAAGATCACGAAGGTGTTCACGACTCCCTGGATCAGGGTGAGCGTCACCATGTCGCCGTTGGCCACGTGGGAAATCTCGTGGCCGAGCACCGCTTCGACTTCGTTCTGCTTCAACTTGCGCAGCAGGCCGGTGCTGACCGCCACCAGGGCGGAATCGCGCCGGGCGCCAGTGGCAAAGGCATTGACATCCGGGGCTTCGTAGATCGCCACCTCGGGCATACCGATGCCCGCCTGCGTCGCCAGCCGCCGGACGGTCGCCACCAACCAGGCCTCTTCCGCATTGGCTGGCTGAGTGATCACCCGGGCCCCGGTGGAGCGCTTGGCAATGAACTTGGACATGGCGAGTGAGATGAGCGAGCCCCCAAAGCCCAGGATGGCGGCGAAGACCAGCAGGCCACCCGGATCCTGGCCGGTGCTGGCGAGATACTGGTCGATGCCGAGCAGGCGCATGGACACCGAGAGCACCGCGAGAACGGCGATATTCGTGGCGAGGAACAGCAGAATCCGCTTCACAATGCATCTCCGGGGATAAGGACAACTCCATTCTAATGGGAGTCGTGCGCCGTTGTTTCAAGGGCGGCGCTGCTAGGATATCTGCCGCAGTACATGACGACCGAAACCACAGCTGAAGTTTCCCAACCCCTGACCCGGTTCTGGCAGCCGCGGTACTGGCCGATCTGGCTGGGCCTGGGCTGGCTGCGGCTGGCGTCGCTGCTGCCGGTGCGCAGCCAGCTCCTCCTGGGCCGGGGTCTTGGCAGGCTTATGTATTGGGCCATCCCCGGGAGGCGACGCATCGCAGCCATAAATCTGGCGCTGTGCTTTCCGGCGTTACCCGCGGCAGAGCGTAGGGAGCTGGTGCGGGATCACTTCGAGTCGCTCGGGATGACCCTCATGGAACAGGGGCTGGCCTGGTGGGCCAGCGATGCCCTGGTCAGGCAGTGCGTCGAGGTGCATGGCGCAGAGCACCTGCGCGAAGCGCTCGCCACCGGTCGGGGCGTGGTGCTGCTAACCGGGCACTTTGGCCCCCAGGAATTCACAGGGCGCACGCTGCCGGAGCTATCGCCGGCCCTCGGGCTTCTTTACCGACAGAACAAGAACCTGTTCGTGGACGAAATCCTGTGGCGCGTCCGCGCCCGGTCCGCCACCCTCATGATCCCGAAACAGAGCATGCGGCGCATGATCCGGGCACTGCGCCAGGGCGCGTCGGTGTGGTACGCACCCGACCAGAGCCACCGACGCACTTTCAGCGCGCTGATCCCTTTTTTCGGCGAGCTGGCGATGACCACGACGGCGCTCAGCGAGATTGTCCGGCTCGGCAACGCATTGGTGGTGCCAGTACTGCCCCGACGCTTCCCCGCCACGGGACGCTACAGTCTGGATATCCTACCGGCACTCACTAACTTTCCGGGTGAAACCCCGGAGGGGGATGCGCTGAGGGTGAATGCCCTGCTCGAGGCGCACATCCGCAAGGCGCCGGAGCAGTACTACTGGATCCACCGCCGGTTCAAGGGACGGCCCGCGCCGCTGCCCGACCCGTACGAGAAAGGTACCGGACCCGTAGGAGCGCCTTCAGGCGCGACCCCTACTGATCGCGCCTGAAGGCGCTCCTACGGGTCCGGTACCTTCGTAGCCGTCCAGGAGCCAGCGCCACTCCCGGAACGTAAAGTGCACGGTGCTGTCCTGACTGATCTTCGCCAATGACCGGTGGAGACGTGCCAGATTGGCTGCGCGCCAGTTGCTCCGGTCGGTGCGGATGCGGCCCCGGTCAAAGTCCAGGAGAAAGATCCGGTTCAACCCGTCGATCTGCAGGTTGTGGGCATTGAGATCCGCGTGAAACACGGCCGCACGGTGCAAGTTGCGAATGCACTGGCCCACGGCGGCCCAGACTGCGGCGTCGGCCGGCCCCCGGCGCAACCGGCTGGACAGCGGTTCCACATCGGGGATGCGCACAGTGAGCAGGTCGGCCGTATAGATCAGGCCCCGCCGCCGGTAGCAGGCAGCCACGGGCCGGGGCACCGGGAGGCCGAGTTCCTGCAGGCGGGCCAGCAATCGCCACTCGGAAAAGCAGCGCGTCCGAGCCTCCCCCAGCCACAGATACTGATCGTCGAGGACCCGGCCAATGGCGCCTCCGCGATAGTAGTGCCGGAGTACCCAGTGCTGGCCACCGTGTTCGACGAAGCGCGTTGCCCCGCGGCCGCCAGGGGCCACGGGCGCGCCAGCCCACTTCTCAGCCTCGAACAGCGACGGATCTGCGTGGCTGACGAGGGAGTCCTCGTATACGATGCCGTTCCCGTCCTGTCTCGCGATGCGCGTGGGCAAGGTGGATACCGTCCGGTGGTAACTCTCTGCCTGTGACTGATCGGCCGAAGCCACATCCAATCCGACCAGCCCCGGAGGCGATCTGCCTCATCCGGCTATCAGCCATCGGCGACTGCTGTCACGCCCTGCCGGTGGTTCGCACGCTCCAGGCCGCCTGGCCAGGCACGCGCATTGCCTGGATCATCGGTCGCACTGAACTCGGCCTGCTGGAAGGCGCGTCGGGAATCGAGTTTATCACCTTCGACAAGAGCACCCCCTGGGCGAGTCTGGTCTCAATTCGGCGGCAGCTGGCGGCGCGACGGTTTCCGCTACTCATCCACATGCACGCCTCCATGCGGGCCAGTCTGGTCAGCCGCGTCGTGCGGGCCGACGTGCGCCTCGGCTTCGACCGGGCCCGGGCGCGGGACTATCAGTGGCTGTTCACCAACGAGAAAATCGTGCCGACTCCCTCCCAGCATGTGATGGACGGGCTCTTCAGCTTCGCGGAGCATCTCGGTATCCGGCAGCGGGTCCTGCGCTGGGATTTCAATCTTGGGGCCGATGACCGGCGGCAGGCGGACGAACTTGCAGGCGGCCCACGCCCGCTGTGCGTGATCAGCCCGTGCTCAAGTCAGCGCTTCCGGAATTACCGCAACTGGAGTGTGGCGAACTACGCCGCCGTGACGCGGCACCTCATCGAGGCCCGGGGTGCCCGGGTCCTGCTGACCGGTGGCCCCACGGCGGTGGAGAGGCAATACGGCGAACAGATTCAGCAGGCGGTGGGCGGCCCGGCGAATGCCAGTGTCATCAATCTCATCGGGCAGACCCGACTCAAGCAGCTGTTCGCCATTTTGCAGGCAGCGGACCTGGTGATCTGCCCGGACTCCGGACCCGCCCACATGGCGACGGCGGCCGGCACGCCGGTTGTGGGCTTGTACGCCACCTCAAACCCGTTGCGCACCGGGCCGTACTTCAGTCAGCGCCTGGTGGTGAACCGGTACCCTGAGGCGGTCCGGCAGGAGTTCGGCAGGCCGGTGGAAGCACTGCGCTGGGGTGAACGAGTACGCGACCCGGGGGCGATGGACCTGATCCCGGTGGCCGATGTGATTGAGCGGGTTGACGCGGTGCTCGACGGCACGCTGCGTCCCGAGACAGAGGAAGATCTAGTGCTCAGTCACAAACGTGGTGACGTCCTGCAGGGTTGGCACCCGTCCCCGACGTAGCTGAGAAAGTCCGCCCAGCGTGTCGCTGTGGCCGAGCCCTGGATAAAGCCTGAGCTCCGCCGAGCCGCCCGCTGCCCAAATCCGCTCCGTGAGGCGGATCGAGTGCTCGTCCCAGCAGATCTTGTCTGCAGTCCCGTGAATGAGAAGCAACGGTGGAGCATCACCGCGCACGAAACGCACCGGCTGGGTCTGACTAGGATCCGGAGCCGAACCGAATACGGAGCGCAGAAGGTCAGAATCGATCTTGAAGTCGTAGGGCCCGGAGAGACCGATCACGCCCCGCAGGTCATCGGTACTAACGCCATTGGCAACCAGGTAACGGCGATCCAGGGTCAGCAGCAACGCGATGTGCGCGCCCGCAGAATGCCCCATGACGAACACGCGCTGGGGATTGCCCCCATAGCGGTCGATGTTACGGAGGGTCCAGGCAACCGCCTGGGCAGCGTCCTCCACGAACACCGGAAATCGCACCGCCGGATTCAGGCGGTAGCTGGGCAGGACGGCGATGAACCCCTGCTCCGCGAGGCTGCTGCCGACGAAGCGGTACGCGTCCTTGGAGCCTGTCTCCCAGCTGCCGCCGTGAATGAAGACGACAACGGTGCGCGGTTCGGCAGCGGGCGCGTCGGGCACGTAGACATCCAGCTGCTGGCGGGACTCCGGGCCATAGGCGAGGTCGGCGGTGCGCTCGTAGGGGCCGAAGGCGGACGGTACGTTCGCCGCGAAAAACGCCGCAGCTGTACACCCGCTTAGCAGGCACGCACAAAGAAGCAGGGCGGGGAGAAGGTGAACAGCGGGACGCATGAAGTGTTCTGAAAAGTACCGGACCTTACAGGACCTCTCCCATGGCTGCCTGCACACTCGCCGGACTGATCTGCCGCAGGCAATTCAGGTGCCCGAGAGGGCACTCGCGCTTGAAGCACGGACTGCAGTCGAGCCCCCGGTACAAAATCGTCTTCCGCAGCGTGAGCGGCGGCGTGAAGTGTGGCGAGCTGCTGCCAAAGAGGGCCACCACATGCGCGCCGGCGGCGGCGGCAACATGCATCAGCCCGGAATCGTTGGTCACGGCGGCACGCGTGGCTGACAGCAGGTCCACGGTGTCTACCAGGCTCGTTTGGCCGCAAATATTGAAGACGTGCGCGCCGGCTCCTGCGCCGACCTGCTCCCCAAGTGGCTGCTCGCCTGCCGAACCGAGCACCCAGACTTCAAAGCCGTGACCCGTCAGGAGCTGGGCAAGTGCCGTGAAGTTGGCGATCGGCCACTGCTTGGCTGGCCCATAGGCCGCACCCGGCATCAGGGCGATCGCCGGCCGGGCGCCAAGCCCCAGTCGCGAGAGCAGCGCCCGACGATTGGCTTCATCCACGCGCAGCGCCGGGGGTGCTGGCACGGGCACGGTTGCGCCGGGTGGCACGCCCAGCGCCAGAAAGCGCTTCACGGTCTGGTCGAGTCGCCGCCGGTCAAGCCGGCGCTCATCGTTGAGCAGCAGACCGCGCATTTCGGCCGCAAAGCCGGTGCGCACGGGAATGCCGGCGAACCAGGGCACGAGGGCCGACTTGAATGACCGTGGCAGCACGATGGCCCGGTCGTAACCCGAAGCACGCAGGGCCTTGCCGAGCGTGCGCCGCGCCCCGAGCGCGAACTCGCCGTGAGTAACCGTCAGCGGGATGCCTCGCCGCACCTCCGGCATCCGGCCGACGAGCGGCACGGACCAGGGGGGGCCCACGACGTCGATTGCCACCCCGGGCTCCTGCGTGCGCAGCAGCTGGAAGAGCGACTGGGCCATGACCATGTCACCGACCCAGGCGGGACCGATGATGAGCGTCGCTGTCACGGAGGCGCTGTCACTCTGGTCCTTCCCTCATTCGAGGGCCCTCAGGCGAGGGCGTCGAGGTAACGCGGCACGCCCTCTTCGATGGGGATGAATGGTGCGCTGTAACCGGCCGCCCGCAGACCGCTGAGATCCGCCCGGGTATAGCTCTGATAGCTGCCCTTGAGGTGCTCCGGAAACGGGATGTACTCGATGCGGCCCCGACCATGCCACTTCAGCACAGCGCGGGCCACGTCATTGAAGCTCCGGGCCTCGCCCGTACCCAGGTTGAAGATCCCGGACTTGATCCCCTGCCGCCAGGCCGCGAGGTTCACCGCCACAATGTCGTCGACGTGGATGAAGTCACGCACCTGCTCGCCGTCGCCATACCCGTCGCTGCCGGTAAACAGGCGGATCTCATCGCCGGTCTTCAGCTGCTCGCGGAAATGATG
>CAYMKJ010000197.1:0-13681 GCA_964391025.1 uncultured Chromatiaceae bacterium | reverse complement strand
GGTATCTCAAGGCGGCTGAGCAGGGTCATGCGCTGGCCCAGTCCACCCTCGGCACCATGTACCACGAAGCCGAGGGCGTCCCGCAGGACGACGCGCGGGCGGTCCAGTGGTATCTCAAGGCGGCTGAACAGGGTCATGCGCTGGCCCAGTACAACCTCGGCACCATGTACCACGAAGCTGAGGGCGTCCCGCAGGACGACACGCGGGCAGTGCAGTGGTTCCGCAAGGCGGCTGAGCAGAGTCTTGCGCTGGCCCAGTTCAACCTCGGCCTCATGTACGCCAAGGGTAAGGGCGTCCCGCAGGACTACGCGGAGGCGGTGCGGTGGTATCTCAAGGCGGCTGATCAGGGTTTTGCTCCCGCCGAAAACAACATGGGTGACTTGTACGAAAACGGTCAAGGCGTGCCGCAGGACTACGTCGAGGCGGTGCAGTGGTACCGCAAGGCGGCTGAAAAAGGCGAGGTCGTCGCCTTCTATAGTTTGGGAACCCTCTACGCCAGCGGCCGTGGCGTCCCACGCGATAATGTGCAGGCGTACGTGTGGTTCAGCATGGCCGCGTCGAACGGCTATGCCGAAGCGGCAGCGAAACGCGACGCCCTCGCCGCCAGGATGACCCGCGCCCGGATCGCCGAAGCGCAGAAGCTCGCCCGAGAGCGGGAGCCGAAGAAACCACGGGGCTAAGGCATCCGCAGCAGGGTAGCCGGCGCCGCGATCGGCCACCGGAGGGGTCGGGCAAAGGTCACGCTGCCCGACAGCTTCTCGCAGTGCACTATGGGTCCGGCGCAAACGGGACCGACCGGCTCCACTCCGGCTGATGGCCATCAGCTCTTAGCTCAGCTCCAGCACGCCCTGACGTGGCGGCCCGCGGGCCGGCAACGGCGGGACCGTGGTGACTGACGGCTGCGGCTGCCGTTCCCGATGCGAGAGAATCTTCGCGATCACCCCGGGGTCCTCAATGCAGGCGATGACCCGCACCTGACCCCCGCAGCCTTCGCAACTCTGCAGGTCGAGCTTGAAGACGCGCTTCAGCCGCTGCGCCCAGGTCATGGCCCGGTGGCGCTCCGCCGGACTCTGATGGGCAACGGCCGGTTTGCCGCTACCCCGCCCCGCCGGGGTGATTTGCGCCCGGAGTGCGCTGTGCGGCGCGAAGATCACGTGCGTCGTGCCGTCCCGGTACGGGGTCTTCAAGGTGTAGCGCACTTGGCCCTGTGGGGTGAGGGCCAGGCGGCCGGTGGCCAGCGCCGGCCGGGTGATATAGCGGCACAGCCGTTCCAGCGTGCCGCGGTCGTTGGCTCTGACCGCCACCCCGGCGGCGCTGGCACCACACTGACCTTCACGCTTCGTTACCCTCCCGGTATCGGGAACGCGTAGCGTGCCGCCGCGGTGCTGGGCGCCCCCGGCACCCGGCAGCCGATCACCGGCGCGCCCCTCGCGTTCCTCAACCTGAACTTCCCGCCGGCCGCGATGGCTGGCGACGAGCGCACCTACAACATTGCCATCCAGTTGCAGGACCTCGAGGAAGGCACGGTCTTCCCGGCGAACTACAGCCTGGAGATTGTCATCTACGTGGAGGGCGGCGGCTTCCCGATCCCCGCCGCCGGCGTGGACCATGTGGCGCTCAAGGACATCTCGATCACGGGCCGCTTCGATCCCATCATCATTCCCGACATACTGGATCTGGAGGTGGTCCGGAACACGCCGTGATAAATGGGATATCGGTGATGGCCGCCCTACGCCTCGGCCCCGGCCCGCGTCTGAAACCGGATCAGTAACAGAGCCCCGTCGCGGCTGCGGATGGTCTCGTGGAAGCTGCCCGGGGCAGCGAACTGGTAGTCGCCGGTGCGCAGCACCTCGTCGCCGCACTCAATCTGACCTTCAAGGACATAAGTCTCTTCCTCGAACGGATGATGGTGGGCAGGAAACTCGCCCCCGGGCTTGAAGCGGGCCATGAACGTGCGATGGGTGGCACTGTCCTCCGTCAGCAGCCACCGCACGTCGGTGAGCGGCGTTGTCGCCATCCAGCCGTCGTCCCCGGCCCGCACGGTGCGCAGGCCCGAGGCGGTACTCGCCCGGGCGCGCTGGAGCACCCGGTCCCGGAGCTTCCCACGCTGGGCCGCAGACATCTCGGCAGGTGCGATCGCCCCGGCAAGCGCAGCGCTGAGCAACTGCTCCATGTCCAGTTGGTCTTCGGCTCCGTCACTCATTTATCTTCAGCTCCACCGGCTATCCAGGCTCATCGCCTGCAACTGTTCCCGCAGCTCGCCGAGACTCCGGCGCACGTGCGACTTTACGGTGCCCAGAGGCAGCCCGGTGAATGCCGCAATTTCCTCCTGGGTGTAGCCACGCAGGTAAGCAAGGCTCAGCACCTGGCGGCGCTCGGGAGACAACTCCCGGAGCGCGGCATGCACGATCGAGCCCGTCTCGACCATGGCGAGGAGGTCCTCCGGACCACTCGCACTGTCTTCGGTGAGCGGTTCGGCTGCCAGCCGTTCCTCGGCATTCCGTCGTGCCGTTTGCCGGCGCAAGAGGTCGAGTGACCGGCTGCGGCAGATCGTCAGCAGCCAGGCCATCACGTTGCCGCGGCCCGCGTCGAACCGCTCAGCAGTGTCCCAGGCCTGGGCAAACACATCGATGGCTACCTCCTCGGCGTCGGCCTGGGTGCGCACCATCCGAAGGGCCAGGCTAAACACGCGGGATACCGCCAGGTCATACAGTTCCGCGAGCGCTGCCTCCTCCCGGCGCTGCATGCGCGCCACGAGATCGGCCAGCGGCAGCTCGGCTTCCGTCTGCGGCCGACCGCCGGCCAGCGGACTCGCCTGCGCAACCTTGTGCTTCTCGCTCACCCGCCCTGTGCTCCCGAGGCTCCGCGGGACAGCCGCGAATTTCAGCACTCTGGCGGTCATCATAAATCAGCTACGCAGGCCGGAGACCGGCAGATGCAGGCAACGCTGCCACGGCGTCAGCGACCTCATTACAGAATGGTCCGTTGCAGGAACCACAGCGCCCCAAGTCCCGCCGCCATCGCTGAGCCGTGCCGGGCCAGTCGGGGTCCGGCGGCCATGTGCTTCATGACATAAAGCCCCAGTGCGAATGCCGGCAGCCCCACCGAGAGTTGCCCCAGCTCCACGCCCAGGTTGAACTGGGCCACGGTCAGCCAGCCGACCGGCCCGTCGCCGGGGGCGAGTTCCGCGAACGCCCCGGCAAAGCCGAAGCCGTGAATCAGCCCAAAGCCAAACGCCAGCCAGGCGCCCTCAATGCGGCGCTCGCGAGACAGGTTGAGCAGTCCGGCAATCACGATCGAGAGGGCGATGAGCGCCTCGACGGGCGCGCCGGGCAAACGCACCAGACCTGTCGCCGACAGTCCGAGCGTTACGGAGTGGGCCACGGTAAAGGCCGTGATCACCGCCAGCAGGCGGCGGGCTGTGGTCGCGTCCGGCGCGCCCCGCTCCTGGGCCTGGATAAGAACGGCGAGCAGTAGCACGAGCAGGAACGCGAGGTGGTCGTAACCGACCAGAATATGGTGCACGCCCTCGCCAATCATGGCGCGCCAGCCGGCCACCCCGCCGGCCAGGCCCGGCTCTGGGCGAACGTCGGCGCGTTGGAGTCCCAAGCTGAACGTGGCGGCGGCACCCGCTGTCAGCACTCGGGTATCGACCTGCGCGCCTGTGGCATCGAACACCAGCAGGATTTGCCGGTGGCCGGGCAGCAATGCACTGAGCAAGTGCTCGCGAATCTCGAATCGGCGACATCCGGCAGTGGACGCCACGACTGTCGCCACCAGTCCATTGCCCTGGTCGGCCTGGGGTACGCTCACACGCACTGGCGCTGGGGGGCCCTTTGGGTTGGTACAGCGGAAAATAATGCGCGTGGCCAGCTGCTCTTGCCAGGCCCTGCCCAGCGCCGCAGCACTGAGTGAGCTGTCGGCAGGACGTTCCAGCGCGAGGGCGATGTCGCTGGCGTGGAAGGCCAGGCGCAGTTCCAGCTTGTCGCCCGCTCGCCTGAGCTCGCCGCGCGAAAGGCCGGGATCGTGGGCGCAGGCCGTCACGGCGGCAAGTCCCGTGAATACAAAGCAGAGAAAAACCGTGAAGTGGCGCATCTGGAGACTTTCCGAGAAAAAGGGACGGACCCCTCCCGGGGCCCGTCCCTGCCTCGTCAATCAGAGGCCGCCGTGGTGCCCGTGGTTACGCCCGTTCTGGGGCGTCGGCTCATAGGGAAACACCTTGTTGAACGCCATGTCATTGGCATCCACGTTGTCGCCCGCGGGACCCTGGATGAACAGCGGCAAAGAGCGCAGATCAGAGAGCAGCGCAGTCACCGCGATGTCGGTCACGTCGTCTCCGAAGCGCCGCCCGTTCGGCCAGCCGCCGGGGATAAAGCCGCCGTTGCCGAAAGGATCCTGAATCTGGCTCTTCAGAACGTCGCCACCGAAGACACCCAGCCGCGAGAAGCCGGAGTCATCCGGGTTGGTCGGGTGATTCGGCCCGCCACCGGCAAAACGCACGCCCGGTGTCGAGAGATCCACCTTGATGATGTCCGGAATGTAGATCCCGGAGATGTCCGTGCGGCCGCTAGTGATTGCCGGCTGCAGGCCACTGCCTGGAACCACCAGGGCGTTCAGAAGGGCGGCCAGTTCCGGCGTCTCTGCGTACTTGCGGAACAGAACCGAGTCGCCAGTCGGGGCTGTCCGGCTGTAGAGGTCCTTGTCGGCAATCGCGACCAGGCCCTCGTTGAACAGCGGGTTACCCTGCCGGGCTACCTGCACCCATTTACCACCTCCGAAGTTCTTCCGTGTGCCCAGCACGCGCACCTTCTGGCGGCTGGTACTGCCGTAGACACCCACCAGCTGCTGGTCACCGCCGAGTTCGGCAAGCGGAATCTCCAACGCGAGCATGTGGAGGTTGTAGCCGCCCTGGCTGTCCTTGCCGGGGCTGCGAAGCTGCAGCAGGTCGAATACGGAAAGAATATCGGCATAGAAGCCATCATCGCGCTGGCCGGCGAAGGCGGTGTACCCCCGGTCCAGATGCGCAATCGCCTGGGCGGTATAGCGATCCAGATCCGCCTCGCTTGCAACACCATCCCTGGCCGGATTATTGCCGTTGTCGCCCTGGTTGTAGTACGGCGTGGCGATGCCCTGGTTGTTGGGCGGCACGACGCCCCCGCCCAGTTGCTTCGTGACACTGCCACGACGGCGGTCGGTCAGGGAAACGGTGTAGGTCTGGGTCAGGTTCTGATTCGCGTCGCCGACGTCCTGGATGACGCCAAGATAGGACTGCAAAATAGTGTTCTGATTCTTGAACCCGGTCTTGAATCGAAAATTGTAACTGAGTGTCGCCTTGCCCTTCTGCACGTCGGACCCGAGGGCCAGGTGAATCTGGTAGAGCACGTCGTCGTCGAAGTTGAACTTGTTGGGGCCGATGCCCGGCTCCTGAAACGGGTAAACACCGAGTGCCACCACCAGCGACTTCTCGCCGTGATCCTCGT
Organism: uncultured Chromatiaceae bacterium; assembly: GCA_964391025.1. Taxonomy (GTDB): domain Bacteria; phylum Pseudomonadota; class Gammaproteobacteria; order Steroidobacterales; genus SHZI01. The sequence goes on along the minus strand of CAYMKJ010000197.1, from coordinate 8,201 downwards.
CCACGAAGGCATAGACGTCCGTGGTATTGGCCGCCGGATCGAGCGTGATCAGTGGCGCGTCCATGTGGCTGGAGGCAGTGGCTGTTCCGGCTCCGGCGGCGAGCGTGATCGCTGCCGCCAGGGCGCTCCACGTGGAGCGTCGGGCTATTCCGGCTCCCTGTCTTGGCGTCGTCATGTTGTTTTCTCCTCAGGTCGTTGTTGTGGTGCTGTGAATCGGCTGCGTGGGATCGAGACTCGCTTCCGCTGCGCGCAGCCGCGCACGTTCGGAAGGCAGCAGAAAGGAGGGGCGAGCGGCCGCCCGGGCGAGCCAGGCCCGGGCCGACGCGCTGTCCCCAACGCGCATCGCGATCAGTCCGGCGTGCAGCCACAAGCGCGGCTCGGGGGTGCCGAGTGCAATGGCAAGCCGGGCGTGCGCGAGAGCCTGCGAATACGCACCGCTGGCGTAGAGCGCCCAGGCGAGCGCGTCCTGGGTCTGGACATCGCCGCGAACCGCGAACTCGTCGCGGGCAAGTCGCAGGGCCGTGGCCGCATCGCCGCCGCGGGTGGCGAGGTACAGTGAATAGGTGCGCGGGTCGGTCGCCGCCCCGGTGCGCGCGAGGCTGGCCTCGGCCAGCCGGGCCCCGGCCCCATTGCCGGCAGCCTCCTCGGCTTCGATCCAGAGCCACTGGTGCTCGGGTAGACCCGTGCGCTCTGCGGCCCGGCGCAGAGTCCCGGCCGCCTCCGCCTGGCGATCAAGTGCCAGCAGAGCACGTCCCTCTGCAGCCAGCGCGGCGGGAAAATCCGGTACGAGTGTCGCTGCGGATCGCGCCAGCGTTAGCGCCGCCTCGGCATCGCCTGATTCCAGGACCAGCAACGCGAGCCGCGTCCGGTACCAGGCCGCACCGGCATGGTCGCTGCTGTCAGTGGCGCGAGCCGCCTTGGTCATGAACTCCAGGGCGCTCTCGACATCGCCGGTAAGCCAGCGAACCTGCGCGATACGGGCGTAGGCCTCCGGTCCCGGCCGCTCGTCCGCCATCGCCTGGTAGGCGACCACGGCCTCGTCGAGCTGGCCCTGTTCGAGAAGGGCATCGCCGAGCAGGGCCTGGTCCATCCACCACCCCCGGCGCGCGACCAGCAGCCGCGCAGCGCGCTCAGCGTCCTGGAAGCGATGCTGTTGCAGGAGCGCATGCGCACGCAGCAGCAGTGCCTCCAGAGAATCCGGCGTGCCAACGTCGATGCACTCCGCAGTCTGGAGTGCGAGGCTGTAGAAGCCTAAGTCAGCGCTCTCCCGCGCGGCCGTTACGAAGCTCCACCCCAGTCGCTCGAGGTGCGCAACCGCCGTGCCGCGCGCCCGCGCGACAGCCTGGAGGCGCCCAATGTCGACGCGCCCGGCAGCCGCATCGGTGCTGAGGACGACGTCGCAGACACCGTTGCTTGCTGTTTGCGGCCGGGCAACCAGCGCCGGCGCGTCGGTTTCCGACGAGCAGCCCCCAAGACCCAGGGTGGCGGCCAGAATGACTGCTGAGGTGGCTGCGCGCATTGCTGCTGTGCTCCGGGTGCCAAAGGACTGACTGACACCAACCCTACGCAGCGTCGCCGCGCCCGGATGCGCTCACGCCGGTGACTCGCCCGGACTTATTTCTTTTTCGGAGTGCATCCGTGGGTGGCTGACGGCCGTAAGCGGTGCTTCGCGCCTCGTGGGTCGAATCCTGCGGCAGCAGACCCTTGCAGATCTCCACTCCTGAAGGAAGGCCGGGTAGTGGCGCTCGACGAGCTGGTAGAGAAGGGTTTCTTCCGGACGATGGCGGGCATAACGGACAGCGCTGCCGGCGAGTTGGGGTCGGGGCTCCATGTGTGGAGCCTCGGAGAGCGGGCGGGCACTCCGCCAGCCGCTAATCCGGGAAAATCGGGGGAACTGGCAGCGAGGGCCAATTTCCAGCGCATCGGGCCACATTCGCAGCGCGCCCCAGGCGCTCGGCTAGAATCTGCTCATGGACTCAAGAATCACCACCCGGAAAAGAGCCGAGCTCCTCGCCGCCACCCAGGCCCTGACCCCCACGGAGCGCCTGGACGCGTTTGTCACTCACTGTCGCCTGGTTTTTGACCTCTATCGGCCAGGACCTGGCGTCCCACAGAAGCGACCAGCCAAGCGGCCGGGGTCCCGGTCGTGAGAGCAACATGCTCCGGCGAATCGGCCCTGCTGTTGCTCGATGTGGTCGAGGTGCTGGAGCGCAACGGCGTGGCGTACGCAGTGATCGGCGCCATGGCGGCCGCCATCTACGGAGTCGTTCGTGCCAGCATGGACGCGGACGCAGTCATCTCCCTGCCTCCACACCAGCTGGGAGATATCAGCCGCGAGTATCGGGCCGCGGGGTTCCGGACGGAGCTTCGCGACGGCGAGCCGGACGACCCGATCGGAGCCGTGCTCGTCATCAACGACATCCACGGCAATCGCGTCGACCTGCTGGCCGGTCTGCGCGGTCTGGACGGGGCCGCCTTCACGCGGGCGATCGAGGTTTCATTCCAAGGGCGCGGGCTGCGCTTCATCGGCCGTGAGGATTTCATCGCCATGAAGTTGTTCGCGCACGGGCCGCAGGACCTGTCCGATGCGAGGTATGCCTACGCCGCCGCCTCCGGAACCCTCGACTTCGAGTTGCTGAGGCGTCTCACCGCCGGCTTCGGACCGGACGCCGTGGCGGCGTTGGCGACGCTCAGTCCCTGACCGCCCACGTCACCGATGCCCGATCACCCGGCCGCCATGACCCTCATCACCTCCACTGACAACCCCCGCTTCCGGGAGCTCGTCGGCCTGGCCGAGTCCGGCCGGGACCGCCGGCAGGCCGGACTGGCCCTCATCGATGGCCTCCACCTGATCGAGAGCTACCGGCAACGGCTCGGCGCGCCCCAACAGCTGGTGGTCAGCAGCAGCGGCCGCCAGCGGCCGGAGGTGGCCAGCCTGCTCGGGAGCCTCCCTGAGGTCCCGCTGCTGGAACTCAGCGACGGGCTGTTCCGCCAATTGTCGACTGTGCAAACCCCCACGGGCATCCTCGCCCTGATCCGGATCCCCGAACGCCGGCCGATTGCGGGCAATCCTGATGCCTGCGTGCTCCTGGAGGACGTCCAGGACCCCGGCAACCTCGGCTCCATCCTGCGCTCCACCGCCGCCGCGGGTCTCCGGCAGGTGTACCTGTCGGCCCAGTGCGCTGACTTGTGGTCGCCGAAGGTGCTGCGCGCCGGGATGGGGGCGCATTTTCACCTGGAGTGCTTCGCCGGCATGGACCTGGGTGGCTTCGCCGCCACGTTCCCGGGCCGGCTGATTGCCACCCACCTGAAGGCCCGCCAGTCGGTCTTCGACGTGGATCTCACCGGCCAGATCGGCCTGATCTTCGGCAACGAGGGCGCGGGGTTGTCCCGGGAGCTGCTGGACAAGGTGGCAACCGTGGTCGCCATCCCGATGCCGGGGCAGACGGAGTCCCTGAACATTGCTGCCGCCGCCGCGGTGTGCCTGTTTGAGCGGGTGCGTCAGTTAGGATAAACGGCCCCGGTAAAATCAACGCATGGAACAAACCCACTTTGGCTTCGAGACCGTGCCCGCCGCCGAGAAGGCAGAGCGGGTGCGGGCCGTGTTCGACTCGGTGGCCTCCAATTACGACCTGATGAACGACCTGATGTCCGGTGGCTTGCATCGGCTTTGGAAGCGCTTTGCGCTGGGTCGGACGGGTCTCCGGCCTGGGGACCAGGCTCTGGATGTGGCCGGCGGCACCGCCGATCTGTCCGCCGGTATGGCCCGGCAGGTGGGGCCGTCCGGACTCGTGTGCCACACGGACATCAATCGCCAGATGCTGGATCAGGGGCGGCGGCGGCTGGTCGATGCGGGGCTCTTCGCCAACGTCAGAACCCTGCAGGCCAACGCGGAACACCTGCCTTTCGCCGATCACAGCTTTCACTGCGTAACGATCGGCTTCGGGCTGCGGAACTGCACCGACAAACTAACCGCCCTCCGGGAGATGGCGCGGGTGCTGAAGCCCGGTGGGCGGTTGCTGGTCCTCGAGTTCTCGAAACCCGCAGTGAAAGTGATCGAACCGCTCTACAACCTCTATTCCTTTCGCATCCTCCCCTGGCTCGGCGAGGTGATCGCCCAGGACGCCGACAGTTATCGCTACCTGGCTGAATCAATCAGGATGCACCCAGACCAGGAAACCCTGCGCGGCCTCATGGAGGCTGCCGGTTTCGAGGCTGTGAAGTACCACAACCTGAGCGGCGGTATCGTGGCGCTGCACATCGGCTACCGGTACTGAGTTGCCTATGGATCTGACCTTCTCCGCCGCCGCCTTCCGCCCCCTGGAGTTGCTGATCAACCGCGGCATCGGCCTGTCCTCCACAGCCCAGGCCATGGCCGCTGCGCTGGACGGCAAGGCGCTGGATGTGCGGCTCGATGACACCCCTCTGGCCATCCGGCTCACGGCCCGGGACGGCCAGATGCGCGTGACGCCAATTGGCGAAATGACTGCTGCGGCCACGCTGGCCGGCTCGCCCCTGGCGATGATCCGACTCCTCGGCGGCGACCCCCAGGCGCTGATCCGCGAGGGCGACGTGCGGATGACCGGCGATACGGATGTAGCCAACCAGTTCCGGGACCTGCTCCACATGGCGCGCCCGGACCTGGAGGATGAGCTTTCCAAATTTGTCGGCGACCCGGTTGCCCACCAGCTCGGTAATCTGGCCCGGGGCTTCGCCGACTGGGGCGCGCGAGCGGCCGGGTCGCTGTCCCGAAGCGTCGGCGAGTACCTCACTGAAGAGCGGCGCACGCTCCCCACCCGTCCGGAAGCGCAGGAGTTCTTTAAGGACGTGGACCGGCTGGCGAATGACGTGGAGCGGGCCGAGGCCCGCCTGAACCGCCTGAAAGTCCGACCGTGATGTCTCGCAGGAGCGGCTGTAGGAGCGCCTTTAGACGCGACCCCAACGTCGTTCGGTCGCGCCTAAAGGCGCTCCTACAGGCCGTTCCTGCCGCATGAACCGCCTCCAGCTCCTGGTCCGCCTGCTCGCGATCCAGCGGGTACTCGTCCGGCACGGCATCGACCAGCTGCTGAACGACTCGGAGCTCCTGGGTCCGGCGCGAGTGCTGTTCCGCCTGTCCCCGGCCACCTGGGGCCCGCGCCGTTACGACGCGCCCCGGGGCGTCCGCATCCGGCAGGCGCTGGAGGATCTCGGCCCGATCTTCGTGAAGTTCGGCCAGTCGGTCTCCACCCGCCTGGACCTGCTGCCAACGGACATCGGGCAGGAACTGACCAAACTCCAGGACGACGTGCCGCCGTTTCCGGCCGAACAGGCTTTGGCCGAGGTGGAGCGCAACTTCGGTGCGCCCGCCGAATCCGTGTTTGCGAGCTTCGACCGGGAAGCGCTGGCGGCCGCGTCCATCGCCCAGGTGCATGCGGCCCGGCTGCACTCCGGCGAGGACGTGGTGGTGAAGATCTTAAGGCCCCGGGTCCGGCAGCTGATCGAGCAGGACCTGGAAGTCATGTACGCACTGGCGCGGCTCGCCCAGCGCTGGTGGCCCGAGGCGCACCGCCTGCGGCCGGTAGCCGTGGTGGGCGAATACGAGAAGACGATCCTGAACGAACTCGATCTGCTGCGGGAAGCGGCCAACGCCAACCAGTTGCGGCGCAACTGGAGCGGCTCGCCCCTCATCTACGTGCCGAAGGTGTATTTCGACTACTGCCGCACGGGCGTGATGGTGATGGAGCGCATCCGTGGCATCCCCGTTGACGACCTCGCAGCGCTGAAGGCCGCGAAGGTAAACATCCCGAAGCTGGCGGCCAACGGTGTGGAGATCTTCTTCACCCAGGTCTTCCGCGACAATTTCTTTCACGCGGACATGCACCCGGGCAACATCTTCGTGGACGCCAGCGACCCGGAGAAGCCGCGCTACGCAGCGGTGGACTTCGGCATCGTCGGGACTCTCGATGAACGGGACCGGCGCTACCTGGCGGAAAACTTCCTGGCGTTCTTCGACCGGGATTACTACCGGGTGGCCAGGCTCCACGTGGACTCCGGCTGGGTGCCGCCCGGCACCCGGGTCGACGAGCTGGAATCGGCAGTGCGCACGGTCTGCGAACCCATCTTCAGCAAACCACTGAAGGAGATTTCGTTCGGCCAGGTGCTGCTCCAGCTGATCTCGGTGGCGCGGCGCTTCAACATGGAAGTGCAGCCCCAGCTGATCCTGCTGCAGAAAACCCTGGTCCAGATCGAAGGCCTCGGCCGCGTGCTGTACCCGGACCTGGACATCTGGCAGACCGGCAAGCCCGTGCTGAAGGCCTGGATGATCGAGCAGACCGGACCCCGGGCCACGCTGCGGCGGCTAGGGCGGGAAATACCCGACCTGCGTTACGCCCTGGAGAAGTTGCCGCTGGTGGCCCGGAAGCTGGTGGACGACGTGCTGGACGAGCGGGTGCCGGCCCCGGTGGAGCAGAGTGATTCGTCGGCCACCCGCCAGGCGCAGGCCCGGGCCCGGCACGGGGCGACGGCCGGGGCGGCCCTGCTGGTGAGTGCGGCCCTCTGGCTGGGGCTGGCTGCGCTCCCCCACTGGATCGGTTGGGTCGGCGGGTTCGTTGGCTTGCTAACCCTCTGGATGACCCGGCCTAAAATGTAGGAGCGCCGACCGGCGCGACCCAATCCAGAAGTCGCGCCGGTCGGCGCTCCTACAGATCGACTCAGTCCTTGTAGTTCTCGTAGAACACGTAGCTGGTCGAGTAGTCGCTGACCTCGAAGTACACCTTCTTCTCACCCGCGTCTTTGCGCCAGTTGAAGTTCTCATCCACCACGCCGTAGCCGTAGCGGAACGAGCGGGCCTCGTTGTCCGACGTGCCGATGCCGGTAGTCATCTTGTCGATCTGGATGAACCTCATGGCGAGCTTCTCGCCCGTGTAGATGTCGAGCACCCCGTCGGTGCCCGTCCAGTTCTGGATCCCGCGGCCGAACTTGTTCTGCTGCTCCTGGGTGCAGGCGCTGAGAGCCAGAGCCGCGACCAGTATCGCGGCCAGAAGCACGGGCAGGCCGGACATCGGGAGGAACCGCCGCTTCGCCTGCAGTGAACTGTGCATCGCCTTAACCCTCCAGTGTCGGCGTGAAATTAGACCATATGCCCCAGCGGCAGGCGATTCAGCTCCGCCCGAGCCAGCCGCCACGTGGGCAGGAACTGGTCCATGTAGCTGATGAAGCGCTGGTTATGCCGGCGCTCCAGCAGGTGCACCAGCTCGTGCACCAGGACGTACTCCAGGCATTCCACAGGTTTCCTGACCAGTTCAAGACTCAGCCAGATTCGTCGGGCCCTGATGTTGCAGGAACCCCAGCGTGTTCTCATCCTCTTCACGCCCCACTCGGCCGCCTGCACACCCAATACCGGCTGCCACCTGGCAAGCAGTGGTGGAATCAACTCCCTCAGCTCCTGCCGATACCAGCGCTGGAGCACCCGGGCCCGGTCCTGCCTGGTCGCCGCCGGGCGGATATACAGGTCAACCGACGCGGTGCTGCCCGAAAGAGCCACTCGAGACGGGCCCTGACGCGGAATCACGTTCAGGCGGTAACCCTGTCCCAGGAAGAAATGGCTCTCGCCGCTGATCATTTCCTGCCCGGACGGGCGCGGCTGGCCCTCAAACCTCGCCAGCTGGCGCCTGATCCACTCCAGCCGGCTGAGGATTGCCAGCCGGATTGCCGCGTCGCTGACCGCCAGGGGCGCGGCAACGCGGACCCTCCCGTCAGGCGGATAAACCCCGAGGCGCAGGTGCCGGATGGCTTTGCGGAGCACCGAGACTTCCATGCCGGCGACGGTGATCTGGTGCACTTCAGTAGTCTTTCCGTTTCATCCTGAAGCGTGCGGCCGGAACCTCAAAAAAGGAAACCCGCCGAAGCGGGTTTCCTGTCGCAAGCCTTTAAGTATGGAGGTTTAGACGGCAGCGGCAGCCTTCTTGCGCCGGACCACACCCATCAGGCCGAGGGCGGAGCCGAAGAGCCAGACGGCGGCGGGGACCGGGACCACGGAGAAGTCCAGTTCCTCGCGGATGTTGTTGCCAGAGCCACTCGAAGTGAAGCGGCTGCTGGTCAGGAGCAGGTGCCCCACCGAACCATCGCCGTTAAACCGCACGCCGGCCCAGTTGGCGGACTTGGTGTAGGACGTGCCCACGTTGGAGTACTGGTAGCTGGAAGCCGGATTCGCAAAGCCGCAC
>CAYMKJ010000196.1:0-2712 GCA_964391025.1 uncultured Chromatiaceae bacterium | reverse complement strand
TCCACTTCATCCACCACCACTCGCGCCAGCACACTCTCCAGGAACCGGTCCTCCCGATCCACCAGCCGAAGCAGCTCCAGCGTGGTGAGCTCATCGTCCGGCACGCCCTTCAGCGCCGCGGCCAGCTCCTCGAGACTCCCGATCTTCCGCCCGTTCACCGCAACCAGGTGGTCGTAGAGTTGCAGGCCGGCCGCGTTGGCCGGACTGCCTTCCTCCACAAAGTGGACCATCAGCGCCGTCCGCATGTCATCGAAGTCGAAGTTTCGCAGGGTGCTCACCGAGAACAGGGCGCCCGCCACGTACAGGCCCGTCCGTTTCAATGGCGCCAGTGCCGGCCGCAGCGGCGGCCGCAGGCTGAGCTGCTTCCCGTCCCGCTCCACCTGCAGCGTGGTTCCAGCGGTGGCCCCCCGCAGTCGATCCAGCAAAGCCCCCTCGGTGGTCCAGTCCAGGGTTGCGTCGTTGACCGCGACCACCCGGTCGTAGCGCTGCAGGCCGGAGCCGGCAGCGCCAGCCGTCAGCCGCGCCACCGTCAGCGTCGGCTCATCGTTCTCCACGAAGAAGGTCATGCCCAGATCCGGTGGCGTCGGATCTTTCCCGGCGCGGAGCAACTCCAGGATGTGACAAGCCTGTCGGGCCAGCACGGCGAAGTTCGCGTTCTGCACCTCGTCGCCGGCCAGCTGGTCGGTGTTGATCCCAACCACCGTCCCGGTCTCCAGGCTGATCAGCGGTCCGCCGGAGTTGCCGGGGTTGATGGGCGCGTCGGTCTGCAGCCGGTCCTCGCCGAACTTCGAGGTGAAGCCCGAGATGATGCCCCGCGTGCCGGTGAAGCGCAGATCCTCCGGGTGGCCGAAGGCGCCCACGGGATGGCCGACGGCCGGGATCGCGCCGCAGTCCATGGTGGCTGCCGTCGCGGGCAGCCCGTTGCGATCTGCCACTTCCAGCACCGCCACGTCCAGGTAAGGATCGACGTAGATGGGCCGGGCAGGTCGGGTGCGGCCATCGATGAAGGACACCTCGACGGTTCCCGGCGAGTGCCCGGTTACGTGGCCGTTGGTCAGCAGCCAGCCCCGCTCCCGGTCCACCAGGAACGCCGCGCCGATCTGGGCCTGCTGCTCGTCCTCGATGTAGGGCACTTCAATACGGGTGCGGACGTAGGCGGTATAACTGCGGGCCGCAGCGAAGATGGGCTCGACGCTGGTTTCTGCGTGGGTGGCTGCGGTGAGCAGGAGGGTTGTAGTGATCAGGCAAAGTAGTACGGCGCGGGCGGGGCGATGGGGCATGGAGGAACTCCCTGGTTCGGGGCATTATCGGGCCGTGTACCTGGAAGTAGCTAGAGAACCTCCCCGGAGTCTCCAGTTTTGCGCATGGCGTGACACTCCCTGGCGTCCCTACGCTGGGTCGGGTGAGTCCTACCATCTCCCGCGAAGAATCGCGTCTGCACATCCATGTGCAGTGCACGAGCGGCGAAGCCAAATTCTGGCTTGAGCCGGTCGTACACCTGGCGCAGAATCAGGGCTTGAACGCGCGCCAGCTCCGCGCCACCCGCCGAATAATTGAGGAACACGCTGATGAAATCCGCCGGGCCTGGGCCAGACACTTTCCGGGTTGAAGTTTCCAGCGTCACCGCCGACGGGTTTTGCCTCCGGCTGGGAGATGAGGAACTCCTGGTGACGTTTGCGGAATTCCCCTGGTTCCGCCAGGCAACTGTTGCCGAGCTTGAGCAGGTCGAACGCCCCGCCCCGGATCATCTGTACTGGCCGTTACTCGATATCGATCTCGCGGTGGAATCGATCCGGCATCCCGAGAGGTTTCCGCTGGTCTCGAGGGTTTCTGGTCGCGGCTGAAGCCGCTCCTACGGGACGCGGGGCGCGGCGCAAGCCGCTCCTGCGGACCGGGCGTTACTGCTTCTTCCTTGCGTCGATCCTTTTCTTGAATTCGCCAAAGCTCGAGGTCATCTTAGGCCCCGTCCATTCCTTCGGCGCTTCAAGGAATTTCGGGTAGTTCTTCGCCGTGTAGTCGAGGAAGTAGCGGGGCAGGTCGTCCACGCCGTTCTTAAGCTTCATGCTGTGGCTGTGGAACACCATTGTGCCCGGGCTTGCACCCATCTCCATGAAGGGAATCCAGCCGGCCACCCGGCTCCAGGACATCACGCAGGAGGCGGAGGTGATCTTCGGGTCCAGGATCTCGCTCTTGCGGCCCTTGATACCCCAGAGTTCCGCGTGCTGGTCCTTGTCGCCGCTGGAGTACAGCGGGTACTCGGAGCGCGTGAGCTCCGCGGGCTTGAAGATGAAGAAGTTCCACTGGAACACCACGTCGTCGCCGGCTGACACGTAGGGGTAGGGCGGCGAGAGGATCGGGCTGCCCTGGCGCGCGAACACGCCGTTCACCGGGTCGTTGGCCACGTGCACCACTTCCACTTCGCGGCCGCCCAGGAAGGGGTTCTTCCAGTTTTCCAGGATAGCGCCGGTGTCCGGGTCCAGGTAATAGAGGACTTCCCGGCTGTAGATGCGCCAGCCCTCCGGCACCTCCTCGATGCGGGATGCGCCGATGCCGAAGGTCTTGAAGCAGCGATAGTTCTTTTCCTGGGGCACCATCGCCCAGGCCACGCCGGGGAAGGCGAACAGGCAGTCTTTCTCCGCAATGTCGGCGCGGAGTTTGAGCATCGCCCGGTAGTTCGTCTCCGGGTCGTCCAGGTCCAGGCGCGGGTCCTTG
>CAYMKJ010000195.1:0-18823 GCA_964391025.1 uncultured Chromatiaceae bacterium | reverse complement strand
TCAAACATGGAGCTGGTGGCCCAGGGCGTCGCCAACACGGTCTCGGGTTTGTTTGGAGGCTTGCCGGCTACGGGAGCCATCGCAAGGACGGCCACCAACGTGCGGGCCGGGGCCGTTTCGCCGGTGGCGGGGATGCTGCACGCGGTCCTGCTGCTGGTCTTCCTGCTGGTGGCGGCGCCACTGGTGAGCGACGTGCCCCTGGCCTCACTGGCGGCCCTGCTGACCGTGGTGGCCTTTAATATGAGCGAGCACGAGCGCTTCCGGCACCTGCTGTCGGCCCCGCGGGGCGACTGGCTGGTGCTGCTCGTGACCTTCGGGCTGACGGTCTTTACGAACCTGACGCTGGCCATCGAAGTGGGGGTCGTGCTCGCCGCGCTGCTATTTATGGACCGGATGGCCCGCGTCGTGGAGATCGGGAGTGGCACCCGGCTGATGGACGAGGCGGACGATGACCTCCAGCCGGAGCTGGATCCGGACCGGGATCAGCGCCTTCGCCTGCCACCCGGAGTGGAGGCGTTCCAGATCAATGGCCCGCTGTTCTTTGGCGTGGCGAGCCGGCTCGACGATGTGCTTGATCAGTTTGCCAAGGCACCGCGCGTCTTCATCCTCCGGACCCGCCTGGTGCCGATGATTGACGCGAGTGGCGTCCACGCGCTCCAGGGCCTGGCTGAGCGCTGCGAGCGACGGGGCATTCACCTGATCCTGTCGGGCCTGCAGGCGCAGCCTCGACAGGTGCTCGAGGGCATGAAGTTCCGGCCTGTGCCAGGCCGCATCTCGTTTGCTCACGACTTCAGCACCGCGCTGGCACTCGCACGGACGCTGACATTAGACCCGTAGGAGCGGCTTCAGCCGCGACCAGATGCCGTCGCGGCTAAAGCCGCTCCTACAGGTCTTCGGAACCCGGCCAAAGGATTCGGCGTTATGCTGGGCCTCAACACCGAAAGGCCCGGCAATGCAGAAGACCTCGACCCTGAAGCCCTTTGAAACAGGCGACATTTTCCTGGGCTGCACCTACCTCAACAACCCCGACGACGACCACATGGGGGAGGGGCGCATCCTCCAGTTCGACAAGCACTGGATCGCGAAGGGCACCTGGTACACCACCGGGACCCGCTATTTCATTGTGGGCTGCACGTTCGCGCCGGACGGCACCCTCTGGGGTTTCGATTGCCACGACCACATGGCCGTGCGGGCCACGCCCGACGCGAAGGAGTTGCCCCCCTGGGATTCCGGTCGCGCCTTCGGCAGCGTCAACTGGGACAAGGCGGGCAACCACTATTTCGGGGAGTACTTCATCGGCAAGGAAATCTGGAAGGGCACCACCGCGAAGCGCCTCCCTGACGGCACGCTCGGGGCCGGCCACATCTACAAGTACGGCCCGGACCTGAAACTGCTGCAGGACTACCCGACCGAGAACTCCCCGGAGCCAACCCGCTTCAAGGGCGTCACCCACTCCACGCTCCACCCGTCCGGTGAGTTCATCACCTACACGACGGAAACCGCCCGCCGGCTGATGCGCTACGACGTGCGCGGCGCGGGCCGCCAGTTGCCGGATCTGGCCGGCTACCCCGATGCGGATCCCTACGATCGCACCGACAAGCGCTGGTTCATCGCCGTCGCCTATCTGCCTGATGGGCGCCTGCTGTGCACCGTGGCTGACGGCCTGGCGGTGTATGCCGAATCCGGCAAGGTCCTCCAGCACATTCCGCTGCCGGGTTACGGCTGGGCCCAGGTGTCGCCGGACGTGGACCCCCGGTACGCGCTGGCCGCCAACGTCTGGACCGGTGTTGCCGTGCGCATCGATCTCAAGGAAGAGAAAATCCTGCAGCAGATGGACACGGGGTTCACGGCGCCGTTCCGGTCGCTGGCCGGGATCGCCGTGTTCCGCGGATGAAGCGGCGCACACTACTCGGGGCTGCCCTCACGATCGTCCTGGTCGTATCGGGCTGCGCCAGCGCACCAACCAGCGACGGCAAGCTTCTGCTGGTGGCCGGTGCGTCTGGGCGCGCGGGCACGTACCTGGTCCGACGCCTCAAGGAGCAGGGTGTTCCCTTCCGCGCCATGACCCGCAGCCGTGCCGATGCCGAGCAGCGTCTGGGCGCCGATTTCGCTGGCGTGGACTGGGTCGAGTGCGACGTCCGGGACAAGGCCCAGGTAGCCGCCGCGATGCGCGGCGTGGACCGCGTAATCAGCGTCATTGGCGCCAACACCGTGGGCGACGACAACAGCGCCGAGTTCGTGGACTACGGCGGAGTGCGCAATCTGGTGGATGCGGCGGTGCACGAGAAGGTGCAGCAGTTCGTGCTGCTCACGGCGATCGGTGTGACCGATCCCGCGCATCCCTTCAACAAGGCCACCAAGGGCGCGCTGGGCTGGCGTTTCAAGGGCGAGGAGCACCTGCGCGCCAGCGGCCTCACCTACACCATCGTGCGCCCCGGCGGCCTGGTGAATGACCCCGCGGGCCAGAAAGGGCTGCGCCTTGAACAGGGCGACGTCTGGCGGCCCCTGCTGCGCAGCACCTTGTCCCGGGACGATCTGGCCCTCGTTCTGATCGAAGCCCTGGGCCAGCCCGGGGCCCGCAACGTCACCTTCGAGTTGGTCAACGATGCCAGTCTTCCCCCGGGGGCCTGGCGGGTCCGCTTCGCCACGCTCAAGCCCGATTCCAATTAAGAAATCTTAAGTTGCCCGCAACGCTCCCGGGATGGGGCGGGGCCCAGTATGGCCCGGTGTCCTGGTGAGTCACCCCCTCCACAGGCACTGCGTGAAGAGACGACTCGGGCTTTGACGACGTGACTTAGTGGCACCGGCGGGCGAGCGAGCGGGCACGGCACAACCTGAACTCTCTCCCCCCTCTGGATCAGGCGACGACGGCTCCGCCGCTCGCCGGTGTCACGAACCAGGTCAATAGCCGGAGTTGTCGCATTCTTTGTTGTCGAAGTGGTCTTCGGACCGGGCTACAGGCGAAGGCAGGGCTGCAATCGGCGAGCACGGATCCGGACTTGACCCGCGGACTTATCTCCCCATGTCCTCCAGACTTCCGCGGCTGGCTTCGGATACTCTTGCCGTGCAGCCCTGCCAACTCCTCACTGCCTCTCCACGTCCCCCCTCTGGAACTACAGGATCTGACCCATGCGCTACCAAGTCCCTCTAGTGCTGCTCGCCGTTACGGCGGCCGTGATGCTCGGCAGCGCCCTTTCCGGGCCTGCCCAATCCGGAACCGGGCCATCTGCCGCTAGTCCGACGGCGGCCAGCGCGGCGCCGGTCAGCGCGGCGCCGGTACCGGACTCCATGCCGGGCCTCCCGAACTTCAAGGCCATTATCAAGCGCAACCAGGCGAGCGTCGTGAACATCAGCACCACCCAGCAGCTCCAGGCGGGTGAGGGCATGCACGGCATGCCCCCCGGAATGCCCCCGGGCATGCCCCCCGGCATGGAAGAATTCTTCCGGCCCTTCCGCGGCAGGCCAGGACCCATGCCCGAATCCCGTGAAGCGAATTCTCTTGGTTCGGGCTTCATCATCTCCGCCGATGGCGAAATCCTGACCAACGCGCATGTGGTCGATGGAGCGGACGAGATCATCGTGAAGCTGGCCGACAATTCGGAGAAGACCGCGAAAGTCATTGGTCTCGACAAGGCGTCGGATGTTGCGCTGCTCAAGATCGATGCCCAGGGGCTCCCCGTAGTCCAGGTCGGCGATTCTTCCCAACTTGAAGTCGGCGACTGGGTGCTGGCGATTGGTTCGCCTTTTGGCCTGGAGCACACCGCCACCCAGGGCATCGTCAGCGCCCTTGGCCGGAGCCTGCCCGATGGCAACTACGTGCCATTCATTCAGACCGACGTCGCCGTCAATCCGGGCAATTCCGGCGGGCCCTTGTTCAACACCCGCGGCGAGGTCGTGGGGATCAACTCCCAGATCTACAGCCGCAGTGGCGGCTACATGGGACTGTCCTTCGCGATCCCGATCAATACCGCCACGAGCGTCGCGCGGCAGCTCGCCGCCAGCGGCCGTGTGGAGCGGGGCTGGCTGGGTGTCGGTATCCAGAGCCTGAACGGGGAACTCGCGAAGTCTTTCGGGCTCGAGAAGCCGGCCGGCGCCCTGGTTGGCCAGGTGGACAAGGCCGGGCCCGCCAGCAAGGCAGGGCTCAAACCGGGCGACGTGATTCTCGAGTTCAATGGCCGGCCGATCAGCCAGTCGGCGGATCTGCCCCCGCTGGTGGGTGAGACCAGGCCGGGAACCCAGGTGGCGCTGAAAGTCTGGCGGGACAAGAAGCCCCGAGAGATCAAGCTCACCGTCGCCCAGCTCAAGCCGGCGAACGACGAATTGCTGGCCGCCAACGCAGGGCAGGACCAGAAGCCCGGCATCCTGAATGTGCAGGTGACGGCTCTGACCCCGGAACAGCGGGAGCAGGCCGGGATCGAGTCGGGTGGTGTGCTGGTGGTCGGCGTCGCTGCCGGCCCGGCGGCCCGCGCAGGCGTGAGCACCGGCGACATCATCCTCCAGGTGGGCGATCAGCTGGTTGGCAGTCCCCAGGAGCTGGCCGGTCTGGCCGGGAAGCTGCCGAAGGGCCAGCCCATTCCACTGCTGATCCAGCGGAATGAGGGCCGGCTGTTTCTGCCGCTGACGATCACCGGGTGAGGTCATCACCGCTCGGGTCACCGGAAGAGCGGCAGCTGCTACGATTCAGCGATGAATCTGCTGCTCATCGAAGATGACCGGGACGCAGCGGGGTATCTGGTCAAGGCGCTGACGGAAGCCGGTTACCGGGTGGATCACGCGGCCGATGGCCGCGACGGCCTGTTCCAGGCGATGGAGCACGTCTACGACGGCATCGTGGCCGACCGGATGCTGCCGCATCTGGACGGCCTGACGATCATCGAGATCCTGCGCAAGCAGGGCAACCGCACACCCGTGCTCATCCTCTCGGCCCTGGGCTCCGTGGATAACCGCGTCGAGGGCCTGCGGGCCGGTGGCGATGACTACCTGACCAAGCCCTTTGCCATGTCCGAATTGCTGGCGCGAATCGAAGCACTGCTGCGCCGGGGCCAGGCGGCGCCGGCGCCCGAGATGAAGCTGCGTCTCGCGGATCTGGAAATGGACGTGCTGGCCCGGACTGTCACCCGGGCCGGGCGGCGGATCGAACTGACGGCCCGGGAATTCAAGCTGTTCGAATACCTGCTGCGCCGGGCCGGGCAGGTGGTGACCCGCACCATGTTGCTCGAAGGCGTCTGGGATCTGCACTTCGATCCGCAGACCAACGTGATTGACGTGCACCTGAGCCGGCTTCGCCAGGCCGTGGACAAGGGGTTCGACCGGCCGCTGATTCATACCGTGCGCGGTGCCGGCTACACCCTGCGGGCGGACTGACGTGCGGACCTCTGCGCTGCGCCTCTCGGTGGTCTATGCAGCCAGCTTCGCGGCGGCGCTCGTGGCACTGGTTTTCGTGATCTACCTGCTCACCGCCCGCTATATCAATGCCGAGGTGGATACCGTCATCGAGCGCGATGCGCGCGGGATGCTCGATGCGTACGGCCGCAGTGGCACGCGGGGGATCATCAGCGAACTGAACCTGCGGGCCAGCACGTTCAGCCGCATCAATGCGGTCTATCTGCTGACCGACAGCGAAGGGTTCGTGATCGCCGGCAATCTGCCGGCCTGGCCGGTCATGCGGGGACGTGAAGGTCCGTGGGTGGAGTTCGAGATCGAGTTGCGCGAGGGGGGCGTCGAAAGCGACCGGCCCGTGCGTGCCATGGTGCTGGATCCCGGCCCTGGGCTGCGCCTGTTAGTGGGTACGGACCTGAGCGATCGGCGTGATCTCGGCCGGCGCTTTGCCGTCGCCGCGGCCATCGGCACACTGCTGGTGACCCTGCTGGCCCTCGGCATTGGTTATCGCCAGAGCCAGCGCATCCTGGCCCGCGTTGAGGCTGTCAGCCGCAGTTGCAAGGAAATCGTGGCCGGAAACCTTTCGCGCCGGCTACCGCTGGCGGGTGACGACGACGAGTTCGACACGCTGGCCGTGGAGGTGAACGGACTGCTGGCGAGACTCGCCCGGACCACCGAGATTCTCCGTACCGCCCTGCACAGTGCGGCCCACGATCTGCGCAGTCCGATGCACCGCATGCGCCTGCGCATGGAGCAGGCGCTCGGAGGCGCAGGAACGGGTGCAGAGAGGGAGACGCTGGATCTGCTCCTGCGCGACGTGGACCACATGCAACGCGTACTGACAGCGCTCCTGCAGATCGCAGAGGCTGAAAGCGGCACGGTCGGCGCCCTGCCGGAGCTCGTCCCGCTGGACAGGATGCTGGGCGAGCTCGGGGAGCTCTACCAGCCCCAGGCCGAGGAGCAGGGCGTCGCGCTGTCCGTCAGCTGCGCACCGGGCAGCTCCGTGCTCGGTCACCGGCAACTGCTCGCCCAGGCGGTCGCCAACCTCATCGACAACGCCCTCAAGTTCACACCAACCGGCGGCCGCATCGAACTGCGAACGCATGCGGTGGACGGGCACCTGATCATTTCCGTGGCAGATTCCGGCCCGGGCATTCCAGCGGAGGAGCGCACCCGGGCGGTGGAGCCCTTTGTGCGCCTGAGCAACGCGCCGCCCCGCGACGGCTCGGGTCTCGGCCTGAATCTGGCCGCCGCTGTCGCCCGGCTCCACGGTGGCAGCCTGCGGCTGGAGGACAACCGGCCTGGACTGGTCGCGCTGCTCGATCTTCCTGTAGGAGC
Organism: uncultured Chromatiaceae bacterium; assembly: GCA_964391025.1. GTDB lineage: Bacteria > Pseudomonadota > Gammaproteobacteria > Steroidobacterales > SHZI01. The sequence continues at coordinate 12,106 of CAYMKJ010000195.1, read as the reverse complement.
GCCTTTAGGCGCGACCCCCTCCCGGGAGAGACTCGCGGACTCGATTCTCCCGGGAGGGGGTCGCGCCTAAAGGCGCTCCTACAGACGCTCCTGCCGGGAATGACTTCGGAAAAGGCTTGAGGCGGGAGAGCATCAGCGCCGCCACGAGCAGCAGACCCGCGTGCACGTACAGTATTTCCGTGTAGTCACCGTAGCGCTCCACCGCCTGGGCGGTGATCAGCGGACCGATGCCGGCGCCGGCGGAGTAGGCGCTATAGAACCAGGCGTAAATCCGGCTGAAGTACCTGAGGCCAAAGTAGCGGCTCGCAAGGAATGCGGTTACATCCACTTCGGCGCCCGCCGCGAGCCCCGTCAGCATGCCCGCGACGAAAGCCGAAGTACCGCTTGCGCCGGAGGCCAGAAGTATGAGGCCGACGACCGGTCCGACGAGAAAGGCGATCGCCACCCGCGGCGCGAAGAAACGATCCATTAACATGCCCGCGCCAAGCCGGCCGACGATCAGCGCCGCTGCGACCAGCGACTGGGCCTGCGCCGCCCGCATTGGTTCGACATTGCGCATCACCAGCATGGGCACCAGGTGCAGGATCAGGCCCTGCACTGCCACGCCGATCAGCAGGAACGCCGCGAGCATCAGCCAGAAGTGTCCCTGGCGCATGGTCTCGGCCAGCGTGAAGCCCGACTGCATTATTGTTACGGGTGATGCGCCCGGGATTTCCTTTGGCTGCTCATCCCCGTCCGGAAGCAGTCCCATAGACTCCGGCGATTCGCGCACCACGAGGCCAATGGACAGGATGCCCACCGTTGCCACCGCCAGCGCCACGATCACGTAGGCCGTGCGCCAGCCGTACTCGGTAATCGCCCACTGGGACAGCAACGGCCAGATGATGCCGCCCAAGCCGAGGCCGGCGAGTGCCATGCCCAGCGCCAGGCCGCGCCGCCGGTCGAACCACACGGAGATCACGCGGGCAAAAGCCACATGGGTAGTGCCGAGGCCGAGGATCGCGAGGGCGATGTAGCGGGCGTAGAATGTGAGCAGGGATTCTGTCTGGGTGGCAAAGGACGCGATCACCGCGGCTTGCATCACGAAGCCGACGAGGATCATCCGCTTCGCGCCGAAGCGGTCCACCAGAGAGCCCATGAAAGGGGCGGCAATCGTCACCGCCGCCGTGACCAGCAACAAGCCTGTGAAGGTCTGCGACGGGGTCCAGCCGAACTCGGCACGCAGCGGCCCCAGGAAAATGGAGAACGTGGCCGTGATGACACTGGCCAATCCACAGGCCAGACCGAGCCCGCAGGCCACGGCGACATACCAGCCATAGAAAACTTTGCGCACAGGCGCGCAATAATAGGTTGGAACGCCCCGGACGCGGTACTCCTAAACTGCTAGGCTTCCGCCTGGTAAAAGTCTGGAGATTCCGATGACACGCCTGTTTCCGGCCCTGCTGGTTCTGCCCTTCCTGCTTTTCCTGTCCTTGCTCCCGCAGACGCTCCGCGCCGAGAGCGAGGTCTACGGCGGTTTTGGCATCGGGTATTCGACGTTCAGTATCGACGACATCGATTTCGGGGATGTTTCGTTCGCCAACCCCGATTTTGAGGCTTCTTCGTTCGCCACCCGCCTGTTCCTGGGGTTGCGGTACGGGGACTACGTCGGGCTCGAGGCTGGGTACATCGATTTCGGTACAGTGAAGGACCGTATCGGATTCCTGCAGGAGCAGCCGAGCATCAATTACGAGGTGGAATCCTCAGGTTATAACTTGTCTCTCGTCGGCCGCTATCCACTCAATGACGAGCTGGCCGCTTTCGGCAAACTGGGCATGATCCGGTGGGAAAGCGAGGCGACCCTCGAGTCGTTCCCGCTGTCGGCCAGGGAGGACGGCACAGACCTGATCACGGGCCTCGGCCTGGATTTTCGCGGCTCTGATCGCTTTCACGTGCGCGTCGAAGCCGAGTTCGTGTTTATCGAGTTTGCCAGTTCCTGGTGGGTGCTGACGACCTCTCTGGTGTACGGTATTCCCTTCGCCCGCTGATCCTCTGGCCGCCCCTGGCCGCCCCTGGCCGCCCCACGCTGCCCCTGGCCCCGCCCCATGGGGAGCGGGCGTCACGCGGGTCGCAGATTCCCCTGACTGTCCTCGATGCAGGGCAGCCAGCCGATGCCGCAGAACTGCACCGTGATGTCCGCAGCCTTTGGGCTCACGCTGATCTCCTCCAGCACTTCCGTCTGGGCATCGAAGCGGGTTTCCAGGCCGGCGATCTCTGCTTGCACCTGCGCTTCGAGCTCGCCGAGCTGAGCCTGCAGCGTCTCTGCGGTCTCCGTTGCCCGCTCCACGTCACTGGACTGGCGCTGCACGTTGCCGGCCTTGCGCATGGCTGTGGACACGCGTCCCGCTGCAGCCGCGGAAATGACCTTGCGGCCGAACAGGGCGCCGAGCACGGCGGTACCCACCGACAGCGCCGCGTCGATCTTCGATCCCGTCGCCTGTTCCTGCTCCCGTGAAACGGCCTGCTCCGACCGTCGCAGACGCTCCTGCAGGGCGGAGAATTTCGTGGCGTATTTTTGCCGGAGGTCCGCGGTGGCCTTGTCCCGCTTCTCCCGCGCCTGCTGCTGGAGGCGGATACGGAACGCGGCCTCGGGCTCACCCGGCCGGGAGAGCGCCTCCAGCGTTTTGCTGCGCCGGAGAATCAGGGGCTGTTCCATCCGTAGCCAGGTGCGGAACTGGTCCTGCGCCAACCTGATGGCACGCGGGTCGCTGAATTCGGCGGCCAGTTCAGCGTATCCGGCTGTGGGGTCCGGGTCTTGCACGAGCATCGCCGGATCGAGAGCTACCGGTTCCGCATTCCGCCAGTCGATGGCGCCGCCAACCGCGTCGAGGGCGAGGGCCAGATCCCGCCGGAGGTCCACGCCGTACTTTGTGCTCACGTAGGCCACGCGCGCGGTGCCGAGCAGGCGGGGCTGATACAGGAGGCGTTCGCCCGCGGCGGGGCGCGTCTTTCCTGTCGCGAAGAGCACGGGAATCGAAGGAGCCAGCACGGGCCGATTACCCGATGCCGACGCCACGGCCGCCTGCAGCGGTGTTGCGGGCGGCATGGCGGCCCGCGCCGCCGCCGCCGCCGCCGCCGGCACCTGAAGCACGGTGAGCCGCCGGATGTCTTCCCGGGTCAGCGGGCCGCGGAGGTAGGCCATCGCCCACCGGGTCTGCAGCAGCACGGGCGACTTTTCGTGCACGTTGTGCATGAGGAAGGTCCGTTTGCCCAGGGAAGCCAGCGTGGCGTCCAGGCTGGCAGCAGCCAGTCCCTCGGTTGGCGCCGCAGCCAGCAGACCGTCCCGGACCCGGTTCCGGTCCTGCTCGGTCTGGAGCCGGCCGATGAACCAGGTGCCCGCGTTGGACAGTGCCTTGTAGTCGAGGTCGACGGGATTCTGTGTGGCGAGCACGACGCCGAGGCCGAACGCCCGGGCCTGTTTCAGGAGAGTCAGCAGCAGGACCTTGGAGGGTGGTGCAGCGACCGGGGGCAGGAAGCCGAACACCTCATCCATGTAGAGGATGGCCCGCAGGGATGATGTGCCGGACTGGGTGCGCATCCAGGCCACAATCTCGTTCAGCAGCAGCGTGACGAAAAACATCCGCTCCGCATCGCCGAGATGAGCGATGGAGAGCACGCTGACCCGGGGCCGACCGTCGGCGGTGAACAGGAGCTTGCCCGCATCCAGTGGCTCGCCCTGGGTCCAGGCCTGGAAGCCGGGTGCCGCCAGCAGATTGTTCAGGCGCATGGCGAGCGCGAAGCGGTCTTTTGCGGGGTAGAAGCTCTCGAGATCGAGAACACCGATCTTGCGAACCCCGGGGTTCTGGATCCCGCCGATGAGCCCACCGAGGTCCAGGTTTCGGCCCTGTTGCCACTGGCTGTCGAGCACGGCAGACAGCAGGATGTGCTCGCGGCTGGCAATGGGATCCGCCTCGAGGCCCACGAGCGTCAGCAGGCCGGTGGCGACGCTCTGCACGTGTTGCCGGTAGAGTTCGGCGTCGGCACGCAGCACCTCGCTGGGGGCGTTGAAGGACCCGAGCACCGACAGCGGTAGGCCCGCGGTGCTACCGGGTGTGTAGATCGCGAAGTCCGCCGCCGCACGCAGCCGCGCGATGCGGTCCGGACCCTGCCCCCAGTCGGCAAGACCCTTGCGCCACGTCTCCGCCTGGCTGGCGGCAAATGCCTGCAATGTCTGGCCAGCAGCCGCCGCGTCCTGAGCGTCCACCCAGGGTTCGAAGTCGGCCGGACGCAGCTCGGGAAAGGTCAGCAGCAGATTGCCGAGGTCACCCTTCGGGTCGATGGCGATGACCGGCACCTTGTCGATGGCGGCCTCCTCGAGCAGCGTGATGCCGAGCCCGGTCTTGCCGCTGCCGGTCATGCCGATGATCACGGCGTGGGTGGTGAGGTCCGGTGAGTCGTAGAGGACGAGTTCGTCCTGGAGCTGGCCCGCCCTGGGATCCCAGCGGCGGCCCAGGTAGAAGGATCCGAGCTTTTCGTAGTCCTGCATGCTTGTCTCCTGTAGGAGCGCCTTTAGGCGCGACCGAATTAATGTCGCGCCTAAAGGCGCTCCTACATCAGTGTACGAAGATCCACGCGCATGCCCCGTTCGGCCACGATCGCGCGGGGTGCTCCGTCCTTCAGCAATCTGGCGGCAAGCCCTTCCGCGGCGTCGGCTTCACCGTGCACCAGCCAGACCGGTGGCCGCGGGGCGAAACTGCCGTACCAGCGGGCGAGATCATCCTGGTCACCGTGGGCGGAGAGCCCGCCAACCGTGTGTATGCGGGCTTGAACCCGGATGTTCTCCTGGTGAATCCGTACATAGGGGTTGCCGTCCACGAGCCTCCGGCCGAGTGTGCCGCTGGCCTGGTAGCCCACGATCACCACGTCGCATTCCGGGCGCCAGAGGTTGTGCTTGAGGTGGTGCACGATGCGCCCGCCCTCGCACATGCCGCTGCCGGCAATGATGATGGCGCCGCTGCCAAGCCGGTTGATGCGCTGGGAATCTTCCGTAGAGGCGGTCAGCACCAGGTTCTGGAGCCGGGGCATGCCGCCCTCGTCGTACAGTTCCGGGGTGTCCCAGTAGATCTGGGAGGTGCGGATCGCCATCGGGCTGTCGAGGAAGATCTGCCAGCGGCTGAGATTCCATTCGGCAAAGTGGCGGGCGAAGAGGTCCAGGATCTCCTGGGTGCGGCCCACTGCGAAGGCCGGAATGAGGATGTTTCCCCGCCGGTAATCCGCCGACCTGATGATGGTCCCCATCTCCTGGACGGTGGCCGCCCGGTCCCTGTGCTGCCGATTACCGTAGGTGCTTTCCATGAGCACGATATCCGCCTCCGTGTTCCGGGCTGGGTCCTTGAGGATCGGCGTACCGTACTGGCCAAGATCGCCGCTGAAGATCAGCTTGCGCTCCACGTCACCGTGCTTCAGCCACAGTTCGACGCTGGCGGAACCCAGGATGTGCCCGGCATCCACATACCGGAGCGCGATTCCCGGGAGAATCTCCTGTCGCTCCAGATAGGGCAGGGTGACGAACTGGCGCAGTGTCTGCTCCACCTCGGCGGCCGTGTACAGCGGCTGCACCGGCGGCAGGTCCTTGCGCTGCCGCTTGCGGTTCTCGCGCTCGGTGTCGCCCTCTGCGAGTCGGGCACTGTCCTCCAGCATGATGGCGCAGAATCTCGCCGTGGTCGCCTGGACGTAGATCGGGCCGGTGAATCCGCGCTGGACCAGCAGCGGTAGCCGGCCGCTATGATCGATGTGCGCGTGGGACAGCACGACGGCGTCGATCTTCTGAGCGTCGAAGGGAAAGTCTTCCCGGTTGCGGGCATGGCGCTGGCGACCGCCCTGGACGAGACCGCACTCGAGGAGGATCTGCCGGCTGCCGATCCGCAGGATGTGGCAGGAGCCGGTGACCTCACGGGTGGCGCCGTAGAACTCCAGTTCAAAGGGGTCTGCCATCGGGTTGTTGTTGCGGTCCTTTAACCGTGAGCTTAACCTAAAGCCGCACCTCTCAAGGAGTCGCCCATGCTGAAGGAATTCAAAGAGTTTGCCATGCGTGGCAACGTCGTCGATCTGGCCGTCGGCGTGATCATCGGCGGGGCCTTCGGCAAGATCGTCACCTCCATGACCAACGACGTGATCATGCCCATCGTGGGCCTGTTACTCGGCAAGGTGGATTTCAGTAACCTGTTCATCAATCTGGGTGACGGGGACTACGCCACCCTGAAGGCTGCCACCGATGCCGGTGCGCCGGTCCTGAAGTATGGTGTGTTCGCCAACACCATCCTGGATTTCGTGATCCTCGCGCTCATCATCTTCCTGATGGTCAGGGCGATGAACCGCATGAAGGCGGCAGAACCGCCGCCGGCCCTGCCCGGACCCACTCCGGATCAGCAGTTGCTCGCTGAGATTCGCGACGCGCTGAAGAGCCGCTGAACGCCGTCACCGTCGGCCCCCGCGGCGCAAGCCGCTGGGCTGCCGGCCATCCCTGGATCTACCGCACGGACGTCCGCCTGCCGCAGGGCCAGGCCAGTGGCGCCATCGCGCCCGTACAGGATGAGCGCGGGCGATTCCTGGGTCAGGCCTGCGTCTCCCTGCAATCAAAGATCACGCTGCGCCGGATCACCCGGTCAGACCAGCCCGTTGATGTGAGCTTCTTTCGCGAGCGGATTGCCGAGGCCGCCGGTCTTCGGCGCGCGATGTTTCCCGGCGAGAACACTTACCGGGCCATCCACGGCGATGGCGATGGCCTCCCCGGTCTGGTCGTGGACCGCTATGGCGACTACCTGAGCGTCCAGTTCCTGATTCCGGCCATGGAGCAGCGGCGTGACCTGCTGGTGCCGCTCCTGGTCGAGCAGTTCACCTGCAAGGGCATCATGAACCGCTCGGACGCGAGCGTGCGTGCCCTCGAGGGCCTCGTCCAGGAGAAGGGGCTGCTGTGGGGCGAGGTACCGGACCCGGTGGTGATCCGCGAGGGCCAGCTCGAGCTGGCTGTCAGCCTCGAGCACGGCCAGAAGACCGGCAGCTTCCTGGACCAGCGGGAGAATCACATCGTCGCGGGGCGCTATGCCCGCGGACGGGTTCTCGACTGCTTCAGCTATATCGGCGGCTTCGCCCTGCAGATGGCGCGGAAGGCGGAGCGGGTGACCGCCGTCGACAGCTCGGAGCCGGCCTGCGAGCAGATCCGGGCCAACGCCGCGCGAAACGGCATCGGCAACCTCGACGTGCTGGCCGCGAATGCCTTCGATTTTCTCCGGGCCGAATTCGACGCCATGCGCCTCTACGACACGATCGTGCTCGATCCGCCGGCCTTTGCCAAGAACAAGGACGCCACCGCGGCTGGCCTGCGTGGCTACAAGGAGATCAACCTGCGGGCGATGCAGCTGCTCCGTCCCGGCGGGTACCTGATCACCTCCAGCTGCAGTCACCACGTCGATGAGGCGGCCTTCGAGACCATGTTGCAGGCCGCCGCCGCGGACGCGCGGCGCGAGGTGCAGATCATCGAGAAACGCGGTGCCGGCCGGGACCACCCGGTGCTGCTGGCGCTGCGGGAGACGCGTTACCTCAAGTGCTACGTGCTGCGAATCGTGTAGCAGTGCCGACCGGCGCTCCTCCCGGCGAATTCAGGCCGGCCCCGTTCCTTCTGCCGCTGCATGGCCTGCCAGTAGAGCCTGCTTCACGCGATCTTCCCTGTCGACGAGCACCTTCCTTCGAAATTAGAGGTCAGCAGTACGAATCCGTCCGGGCGCGCCACTTATCAACTTGCGAGTTCACATTCGGGGCTGCTCACCTTCAGCGAGCCAGATCGTAGCCATTCATCGTTGATGCCGTTTGGCTGGTAAGCGTGGCCCGCCCTGGCGTTTCAAGATCAATACCGCGATCAGCATCGCACTTTGACAGCTGGTGCCCGCTGTTGGCCTCATTGACAACATGCCGACTGTGTTGGCATTATTACCAACATGAAGGCCACTCAACTCTTGCGAAGGCGCATCGTCTTGTCAGAGGCGGCGTTCGCTGAGCTTGTCCTGTGGCACGTAGCAAAACCGTTGGCCGGTTCGATCCATGAGTTCAAGTATCGGCTGGCATACGTCGTCGATGGGGTCTGCGTGGTTCGCTACGACAACGAAGTCGGCAAGGGGGATCACCGCCACTTCGGCGGCAAGGAAAGTAGCTATTCATTCAAGACGTCTGACAGACTCATTGCCGACTTTCAACGCGATATTGCGAGGTGGAACCGTGAAAACAGTGATTCTTGACGTTCGCACTCCGAACGAGTCGATGACGGACTTCGTTCACGCCTGGAAAGACGGCAAGGCGGAGAAATCGGCGCGCATCAGCTTCGCTACACCTGAGCTTCTCTGGAAGGTACTTACCGCCAAGCGATGGGAACTGCTCAAGGTACTCTGTGGGGCAGGTCCGATCTCCATCCGGGAAGCCTCACGGCGCGTCGGTCGCGACGTGAAGTCTGTACACAGTGACGTCACTGCGCTATTGAGTGCCGGTGTGCTCAATCGTGCAGAAGATGGGCGGATTGTCTTCCCGTTCAAGGCCGTAAAGGTCGAGTTCTTGCTGCGGGCCGCCTAGCACTAGTGCGCGGCAGATGCCGTACGGGGGCCTTCCACCAGACAACCGGGAACGGAGGTTCGAATCCGGACCTGATAGCTCGGTTCGGTCAGGATGGCAAGCGGATGCATCTTTGATGTATATGTAAAAGGGAAATCCAATGTCACGGGCTTGGCTCAATCTCAGGGGTTCAATCATGTCTTCCAGATTGTCTTCGTACGTTGCGCGTACGGTTGTGGTGGTCATCGCCATGGCCTTCAGTGGCATGGCGCTTGCCCAGGACAAGATCGAAACCACCGGCACACCCGGCTCACCCGGTGCCACGACCACGATCGACGGCAAGCAACTGCCCGTGCCCGAGCCGAAATTCGGCGGCGTGACCAAGAACGATGCCCTGCAGTCGAAGCCCTGGTGGGCACCGCGCATCGTGCCGCCCAAGTCGGCGCCCAACGTGCTGCTCATCATCACGGATGACGCCGGCTTTGGCGTGCCGGGCACCTTCGGCGGCGTCATCCCGACGCCCACGCTCTCGGTGGACGGCAAGGTCGTTGCTACCAACTCGATGGACAAGACGCTGCCGATGATCCTGCAGTGGGACGAGAGCTTCGACGTCGGCTCCGACACGCTCACCGGCGTGAACGATGCGGACTACACGCCGCCGTTCACACTGACAGCCAGGCTCAACAAGCTGACCCTCAAGGTGGATCGTCCGCAGCTGACCGAGGCGGACATCAAGAAGCTTGATAGCGGGCAGGCTACCGCGGTGGACGGCAGTCCGATGAAACACGTGCAGCCGGGGCCGCATTAGGCCTGCACGGCAGGGTAGACGGCGCGCCCAGCGACGACTCAGCCTACAATCCGGGGCAGTTCCTGACGGAACTGCCCCTTTTTCGTTGGTCCTGATTCCTGATGCGCATCCTGCTCGCCCCGATGGAGGGCCTCCTCGACCACCTCCTGCGCGACACGCTGACCCAGCCGGGTGGCGGCGCGCAGGCCCGCAGCGGCATCGATGCCTGCGTTACCGAGTTCCTGCGCATCACCAGCGCGCTGCTGCCGGCCGACAGGTTTTATCGCGTCGTCCCGGAACTCAGGAACCGCGGGTGCACGCCGTCAGGTGTGCCGGTGCGGGTGCAGTTCCTGGGTTCAGACCCGGTGTGCATGGCGGATAACGCCGCCCACGCGGCAACGCTCGGCGCCTTAGGGATCGACATCAACTTTGGCTGCCCGACCAAGCTCGTCAATCGCCACGGCGGGGGCGCGGTCCTGTTGAATGACCCCGACCTGATGCGGAACATCGTCCGTGCCGTGCGGCAGGCCGTGCCTGCGGCGATACCCGTCACCGCCAAGATGCGCCTGGGCTACGACACAACCGATCGCGCGCTGGAATGTGCGCAGGCGCTGGCCGATGGTGGCGCCGCCGAGATCGTGGTGCACGCCCGCACCCGGACGGACGGTTACCGGCCGCCGGCCTACTGGGAGTGGATCGCCAGGATTCGTGAACACGTGCGAATTCCGGTGATCGCCAATGGCGAAATCTGGAACGTTGACGATGCGCGTCGCTGCCGCACCATTTCCGGCTGCGAGGACCTCATGCTGGGACGCGGGGCAGTGGCCAATCCCGCCCTGGCCCTGATGATCCGCGGCGACCGGGAGGCGGGCTTCTCCTGGCCCGAGATGTGGCAGATGCTGCGGCAGTTCTGGGTCGCCATCGAGCTGCAGGTGCCCGCGCGTTTTCGCCACGGTCGCCTGAAGCAATGGCTGCTGCATCTGGCGCGGCACTATCCCGAGGCCCGGGAGCAGTTCGACATTATCCGGCGCCTCGTCAGGCCGGAGGACATCGGCCGGGTGCTGTTCCCGGATCGTGCCGGGTGATGAGCATCCTGGTGGCTGGCCCACTGGCGGGCCATATAATAAGAAAATAGATTGGCTCTCTTCACGGGGCCGACCAAGAAACTGGGCGAATGCCTCGCCAGGGAACTGCAATGAAGAGAATAGTCTCCGGAATGTTATTGGCGGTGATGGCCTGGGGCCTCGCGTCCTGCAAGCCCGCACGTGTGCCTTCACCGACAGCGGTCGCGGCGCCTGCGCCTGCTCCTGCTCCCGTACCAGCACCGGCACCGGTCTCGGAGTGGGTCGTGTTTGAAGCCACGCCAGATGCCACGATCTATATAGATCCCTCCACTATTCACAGAGAGGGTGACCGCGCAGAAATGTGGGCCTTGATTGACTACAAGAATCCACAACCCGACAAGACAGGCAAGCAGGTGCTGTCAGACAAGCTGCACTATCAATACGATTGCAAGGCCAGGCAGCTCAGCATCATTGACACCTCCGCCCACGCCGGGCCCATGGCCAGCGGTGAAATCATTAACGTCAATCCTGATCCACCCCAGCTGACCCCGATCCCTGCGGGCACCACGGCTGAACAAATGTGGGCACGGGCCTGCGGAGATTCCGCTGTATAAGCCGTAAGCGGAAGTGGAGGGGACAAGGACGCCCACTGCACTGTGCATATCCAGAGCCTCACCGGCGAGCAGTCCCTTGCCAGCTTGCGCACCATGGGCTCGGCGTCTCGAACCCATCCGGGCGCGCCATTGAATCAATCGCTAATGTCTATCACGGCAATCGAATCAATCCATAAATCGGCTGGTGATATTGGCATAGAATCGCCGCTGGGTTGATGGTCCATTCGGTCGAGGAGATCTCCATGCACAGGAAATTGATGACCTTGCTCGTCGCTGTCGCGGTCGCTGCACTACCTTTGATGCCAACGGCTGCAGTCAGCGCTCAGGGTGAGCTGAGGCCAAACCAGTTCTGGTGGCCTGAGCAACTCGACCTGTCGCCGCTTCGGCAGCACGCTGCCGAGTCCAACCCGCTGGGCGAAACGTTCGACTACGCCAAGGCATTTGCCAGCCTCGACCTCAATGCCGTCAGGCAGGACATCAGGGCGGTCCTGACGACGTCGCAGGACTGGTGGCCGGCCGACTACGGCAACTACGGACCGTTCTTCGTCCGGATGGCCTGGCACGGCGCCGGCACCTACCGTGTGGGTGACGGGCGCGGCGGCGCCGGCGGCGCCCAGCAGCGTTTCGACCCGCTCAACAGCTGGCCGGACAACGGCAACCTGGACAAGGCGCGGCGACTGCTGTGGCCGATCAAGCAGAAATACGGTCAAAAGATCTCCTGGGGCGACCTGATGGTCCTGGCCGGGAATGTCGGGATGGAGTCCATGGGCTTTAAGACCTTCGGCTTTGCCGGCGGGCGAAAGGACGACTGGGAGCCCGACCTGGTCTACTGGGGGCCCGAGGAAAAGTTCCTGGCCGACAAGCGCTACAGCGGCGACCGGAAGCTGGAGAACCCGCTCGCGGCCGTCCAGATGGGCCTGATCTACGTGAATCCCGAGGGCCCGAACGGCAATCCGGATCCGCTCGCGGCCGCGAAGGACATTCGCGAAACCTTTGGTCGCATGGCGATGAACGACGAGGAGACTCTGGCGCTCATCGCCGGTGGCCACACCTTCGGCAAGGCG
>CAYMKJ010000194.1:0-12245 GCA_964391025.1 uncultured Chromatiaceae bacterium | reverse complement strand
GTCGTGGGACGGGGGAGATACAGGGCCGCGTTGCCGACGGCTGGAGCGCGCCAGCCGCGGGTATCGGCGGTTCGGCGACACCGCCCGCTTGGGCCCCGCTCGGGCCGGGCTATCAGGCGGTGCTTTGTTTGTCCTATGCTCTTGGCCTTCCTGCGGGGGCCCGGATAGCATCCTGCGGTGGCTGGGATAATATGAGCCGGTCCTGGCGACCTGTGTTACTCATCCTCGATCGAAAACGGTGCGGTGGTGCGAATTTTCATCATCAGTCTGAAGTCGGCGACCGCCCGGCGCGCCGCCGTTTCGGAACAACTCACCGCTCTGGGCCTTTCCTACCAGTTTTTCGATGCTGTGCTCGGACGGGACGCCCTCGCCCACTTCCGGTCTGTCGATCCGACGCTCTATCGACTCAATACCCGCCGGGAGCCGATTGCCAACGAGATGGGCTGCTACGCGAGTCACCTGTCGCTCTGGAAGCTTTCTGTGGAATTGAACGAACCGATTGTGATCCTCGAGGACGACTGTCTTTTCCATCCGAATTTCCCCGACGCCATCCGTGTAACCAGCAAGCTCATTGACCGGTTTGGCTTCATTCGGCTGCAATCGCATGCACGCCCGAGAAAAAAGGCCACGAGCCTCGCCGCCTGCAAGGTCCTCGAAGCCGAAGGATTCTCCGTCTCCTACTTGTCCGATGTCCCGCTTTGCCTGGTGGCGTACGCGATCAGCCCGGGGGCAGCAGCAAGTCTCGTGAGGTCGAGCACCACACTCACCGCGCCGGTCGACAAGTTCATGCAACGAACGTGGGACCATGACACGCCTATCTTCGTTCTCACGCCACCGAGCGTGGCCACGTCGGCCCACGCGGCCGCATCGACGATTGGCAGTCGAGCGCAAAAAAGCTGGGATCCGGTCCTGATTCTGAGGCGATTGCTCTACAAGGCCGCGGGCGAAATCCGTCGCCATAGCTTCGACAGGCGGCAATTGGGGCGTTTCGCCCCCGGCGCCGAAACGGCAGTCAACGAAGGTGCCCGGGGCGGGGCGAACTGACCAGGAAGCTTGCGAGTCGCCCGGCCTGGTTCGATCACCAGGCGGCAGCGGTGCGTGCCCGGATCTGCCCGGCCCCTTCCGAGAAGCGCCACTCGTAGGCGAACCGCAGCACGTCGTATTCCGCGCGCAGTCCTGCGGGGAACGGCTCGAAGGGTGCCGCGAGGCGGAGGATCTCCATCGCCGCCTGGTCCAGTTCCCGCTGCCCGGATGAACTCAGCACCTCGGCGGGGAGCGCCAGCCCTGGCGCCGTGCGCACCGTGACGTCCGGGGCGGCGTTGCCGACGCCGGCCAGGTTCCGCTGGGCGAGCAGGACCGCGCTGTCGGATGGCTCCCGATCCTCGTACTCGGAGGTGACGAGGACGACCTCCATGGAGCTGGTGAGCTTGTCGGGTGCGCTGGTGGTTGCGCTGAAGGTGATACCGAGGATCAGGATGCCGTGGAAGAGGGCGGCGAGGAACGCCGTGGACGACAACCGGTCCCGGGCGGCTTCGGCCCGGCCCTGGCCGAGGGCCGGGTGTCCCTCACGCCCCAGGGCCGGGTGCGCTACACCTTAAAGACGCCCTACCGGGACGGCGTGGTGTGGGCAAAGAAGGGCAACTGCCTGGCGCTTCTGATCCGGTCCAAGGTGCGCGTACCGCAGAGTCATCGCGAGAGAGCCGTGACCAAGCAGTTCCCGGACGGTATTGAGATTGACGTCGGCCTGGACGAGCCGCGAGGCGAAGTGGTGGCGAAGGTCGTGCCAGCGAAACCTCTGGATTCCAGCTGCTTTCAGAATCCCCGACCAGGCGGTCTGGAATGACGTGCTGACCGCAAAAACCTTGTCGAGCGGAGTGGCATCCGGGTTCTGTTCCCGCCAGCGTTTCAGGGCCTCGACGGATTCAGCATTCAGGGGGACGTGGCGCGTTTGGCCGCTCTTGGCCGAAGTGGCTTGAACCGACAGCACGGCCAGCCGAAGGTTAATATCGTTCCAGCACAGCGCCAATAACTCACCGCGGCGCAATCCCGTGTTGAGGCTGATCAGTACGGCGGGCATCATGTGGTCTCCGAAGCAGGTTAGCCTCCGCAGCGGCGTCCGATGCCGCTCCTGCCGCCATGCGTTACCTGACTCTCGCGCCGCCCTGAGTCGGTTGTCCCTGGCTTCCAGTGCGTCCCGAAGGCGTGACTCTTCCTCAGGATCCAGAAATCACACATTGGGCGTTCGGTCCAGGCGCGGCTTGAGGGTCCATACCGCACGTCGACGCGCTGTGTCGCACGCAGTCCGGGAACTGAAATCCTGGAAAGTGAAATCGAGGCTAGGCGCGGTGTTCGCGCAGCCAGGTCATCAACTTCACTTTGCGGCTTTCAGTGGTTTCGTCAGAGGCGCTCGCCACAGCGCTGCTGGCGACGGGGGGAGCGCCGCCGGTAAGCGCCACGATGTACGGATCGTAGCCCGCGAAGTCGACTTCCGAGTCGAGGGTGGGGCGCGCATCCCCTGCGTCCTTTGGGGCAGCCATTGTTGTTTTTCTTCTTGTCGGGGTGTGGTTTTCTAGTCCTATGAACTATAGACCCGGCGACCTTACGCGGGGGCCAAATTGTACATAAGATTCAGCTCCTGGTCAGGGCCGGGAAAGTGGTTTCTGTTGCGCTTACGCTGCATTCGCAGGTGTCTCTGGGGGAGTGCCATGGCCTGGACTTATCTCACCATCGCCGGCCTGAAGCTGGCGTCCTGACCGTGCGCATCCAGCCGAAGTCCGCCGGTGAATACCCCTGGTATCTCAGGCCCTTCTTCCGGAGCCAGCAGCGTCGCTATGGCCAGGTGCTTGTGCCCGGGCAGTTGTGGGGCCGGGTGCCCCGCCTGTTCATGGCCGTCGCGCTGCTCTACGGCGCACTGGATTCCCGGCGCTCGTTGCTGGAGCCGGTTCTGCGCTCGCTGGTCACCGTGCGCGTGTCCCAGCTCAACTGGTGCCGGTTCTGCGTGGACCTGAACTCGGCCACGCTGGCCCAGCGCTCAGGTGGCATGACGAAGGTCGAGGCCCTGGAACACTGGCGGACAGCCGAGCTCTACTCCGCGGCGGAGCGGGCAGCCCTCGACTACACGGAAGCCATGACGATTACCGGGCAGGGCGTCACCGACGAACTTATGGCCGAACTCCGCCGCCACTTCGCGGATGACGCGGTCATTGAGCTCACCGGCCTCGTGGCCTTTCAGAACCTGTCGAGCAAGTTCAACAGCGCGCTCGATGTTCCACCGCAGGGGTTCTGTCGCCGGCCGGAGGAGTAGCCTGGATGCCTCTCAGCGCCCTCGCAGATGTCGTGCTGCTGACGCACGCGCTCTTCGTGGGCTTTGTCGTCGTCGGGTTTGGCCTGATTCTGCTCGGCTGCGCGCGGGGCTGGTCCTGGGTGCGACGGCCCGCCTTCCGCTACGCTCATCTGGCGGCGATTGGCATCGTCGTCGTGCAGACCTGGTTCGGCCTTGAATGCCCGCTGACGACCCTGGAGAGCGGACTGCGGGCGCGGGCCGGGGAGGCGGGATACGCGACATCCTTCATCCAGGACTGGCTCTACCGGCTGCTCTACTACCGGGCCGACACCTGGGTGTTCACGGTCCTGTACACAGCCTTCGGCGCGGCGGTGGCGCTGGTCTGGTGGTTTGCCCCGCCAGTCCGCCGGCGGTCCTCACGCGATCGGCTAGACTGACCAGGCCATGCACCAGCCTGTCCTTAAGCGTCCCGGCGCTACCGAGGGCCCCGGTCCCCTGTCCCCACTCGAGCGCACTGTGCTGACGGCCATGCTGAAGGGCGTGGGGGGCTCCGACGGCCTGGACGCCCTGCGGGCCCAGCTGGGCAAGGCCACCGTGGTCTCCCGCACGCACAGCGGTGTGGGGTTTGTGACGCGCATTGATGTGCCGGACACTATTCCGTGCGCCCTGGAGTCCACGCTGCCCCGGTTGCGCCCGGTGCTGGCTGCGCATCCGCAGCTGACTGAGCGGGCCGAGTTCCTGTTGCAGCTACGGGCTGGGCGACTGGCCGTGCTGGAGGCCTATTGTTTCGAGGGGGGCTGGCCGGCTGACGAGGCCGAGTTCCGGGTGGTAGGCTGAACCCAACAGGAGTGAGTCCATGACGAGCTACGGCAAGATGAATCTACTCGGCATGCTGCTGCTGCCCCTGGCGGCCACCGTGGCGGCACTGATCGTGTTCGGCACCCGCACGGATACCCTGATCACGGTCTTCAGCCTGAATCTGTTGCCCATGCTGATCGGCGGACTCGTCTCGGCACTGCTGCTCCGGGGCGCGAATCGTGCGGGCAAGGGGCAGGGCATCGCGCTCTGGCCCACGTTGATTCCCGCGGCCCTTGGCGCCATCTGGTACCTGTTCAGGGCGGCCGTGCCCGCCGAAGTTGCCCCGGGGGCCGAGTACATCGCAGCCCCGCAGTATCTGCTGATGGGCGTGATCCTGCTCAGTGTCGTGGCGTGGCTCGGGTGCCTGATCGCGCGCCGCTTCTGACGCCGCCGCCCGCGCATTTCACGCCCTACGCGACGGCGCGCACGCTACCCAACATCGTGGTAGATGGGCCGCCGCTGCCTTCCACCGTGCTCACGCTCTCCCACTGGCCGAACAACCAGTCGCCACCGACACTCAAGCGCGACACCTCCACGGCCACCGCGTTTGCCTACCTGGATGCGGCTGACTTGCACCAGGCCGTGCCCTGGGTCACTAACAATCATTTTGATGAGGACGGCCTGTTCAGCATGTACGCCGTTACCGAGCCAGAGCGCGCGCTGGCCGACCGGGCGCTGTTGATTGCCGCTTCCTTTGCGGGGGACTTCGGCGTGGTGACCGATCGGGACGGTGCCCGCCTGTGCTTCGCCGTCGAGACGCTGACCGATCCGGAGGCGTCGCTGCTGCCCCCGGAGATCTTCGCCGAGCCCGACCGGGTGGCAGCGTTGTACACGGCGCTGCTGGAGTCGCTGCCGGCTGTGTTGCGCGACTTCCACGCTGGCTGGCCCCGCTACGGCGATCTCTGGGCGCTGCAGGATGAGCACCTCACGACCAGCCGTGCATTGCTTGCCGACGGTGTTGTAACTCTGGTGGAGGCGCCAGCTCTGGACCTCGTCGTCGTGCGGATTCCCGCCTACCTGCGGCGACGCACAGTCCGCCGTTACCTCGTGGACGAGTCGGCTGCGGTGCACCCGTTTGCCATCAACAGCGCCACGCAGTGCTCGCGGATCCTGCGGGTACAGGGGGACCGCTTCGAGTTTGAGTACCGCTACGAAAGCTGGGTGCAGCTGGCGACACGCCGTGTGGCCCTGCGGGTTCGCCTCGACGGACTCGCGATGCGACTGAACGAACTCGAGAAGGCCCCCGGGTGGGTGGCAGAGGAGCCGACGGGCACGGCACCGCGCCTGCATCGTCCGGACGGGACGCCGTCCACGATTCCCCTCGAGACGTTTCTCCTCGAACTGGAAGCCGCGCTGACGTCGGCGCCGGTGGCCTGGGATCCCTACGACTGGCAGAAGTTTGGAGGTTCGGCATGATACTGGCTGGGTTGTTGCTGGCGGCGGGTGGAGCCACCCGGTTCGGCTCGCCGAAAGTGCTCGCCCCGTACCGGGGGAAAACCCTGGTGCGACGAGGGGTGCACCTCCTCGCCCCCCGCTGTCCTGGTGGCGTGCACGTCGTCGTCGGCGCCGCCGCGGATGGTGTGCGTGCGGCGCTTGCAGGCGAGGCGATCATGCTGGTCGACAACCCGGACTGGGCCCGGGGCCTGTCCACATCGCTGGTGCGTGGCGTGGCAGCCCTGCCGCCGGCAGCCGACGCCGTTCTCATCCTGCTCTGTGACCAGCCGGCCATCACGGCAGCCGATCTGGATGCCCTCATGGCGGCGTGGCGTGTCGAACCGGGGCTGATTGCCGCCGCGGGCTTCAACGGCCGGCTCGGACCGCCCGTGATCATTCCGCGAGCCTTTTGGCCCCAGCTGGCTGCACTGCGGGGCGATCAGGGTGCGCGCAGCCTGCTCGAGTGGCACACGGAACACACCACCGTTGCCATGCCCCACGCGGCACTCGACGTGGACACGCCGGAGGATCTGGCACGGCTCGAAGCGGGTCCGGCACAATGAGTCATGATCATGATCCGGATTGAATACTTCGCCGTGCTGCGCGAGCACGTGGGGCGTGCCCGGGAGGACCTCCGCACCGCCGCCACAACCGTAGGTGAGCTCTATGCCGAACTGGACCAGCGCTACGCCTTCCCCGCCGTCGGCCGGGTGAAGGTGGCGGTGAACGACGAGTTCCGGGACTGGAACGCGCCGCTTGAGGACGGCGACTTCGTCGTCTTTATTCCCCCTGTGGCGGGCGGGTGAGCCACTTCACTTTCAGCCGGGAGCCCTTCACGCCGGAACGCTATCGCGACCTGCTGTCGGATCCTGTGGCCGGCGGCTACTCAAGCTTCGAGGGCCGGGTGCGTAATCACAACGAGGGTCGCAGTGTGGTGCGCCTGGAGTACGAGGGCTACGAGGCACTCGGCCTCAAGGAAGGCGAGCGGGTCGTCGCAGAGGCCTTCGCCCGGTTTCCGATCGCGAAGGCCCATTGCGTGCACCGGCTCGGGGTGCTCGAGATCGGCGACCTGGCTGTATGGGTGGGAGTGACCGCCGCCCATCGCGACGCGGCGTTCGCCGCCTGCCGTTACATCATCGATGCAGTGAAGACACGGGTGCCAGTCTGGAAGAAGGAGCACTACGCCAGCGGGGACTCCGGCTGGATCAATTGCGAGGTCAGCGTTGCTGACGCTCCCGCTGGATCAACTCTTCCGTAACCGCCAGCATGTCCTGGTGACTGCGGATCTCCGGGCCATCGGTGGTGTACTTGCCATCGACCACGATCAGCGGAACGCCCCGCACGTGGTACCTCACGGTGAGGTCCTTGGCCCGCTTGATCTGGCTGTCCACCGAGAAGGACCGGAAGGCCTTGTTAAAATCGGCCGCCGATACCCCGTTCTGCTCGAAGAGCAGCTGGATGTCCTTCTCGTCCGTTATCGGACGGTTCTCGACATGAATCGAGCGGAACATCGCCGGAGAGATCTGGTCGAGCTTGCCCAGGGCTTCGGCTGTGTAATAGATGCGGGCGTGAGTCTCGTTGACGGGATTCCAAACGACCGGGATGCGCACGAAACTCACATCCGCCGGCAGCTTTTTGACCCAGTCGCCCAGCAGCGGCTCCAAGGCGTAGCAGTGCGAACAGCCGTACCAGAACACCTCGGCAACCTCGATCTTGCCGGGTGAGCTGCTGGTGCCCTGCGCGGTAGTGAGGGTATTGAAGAATTTGCCATCCGGGTACTTCCAGTCTGTCTTCGCTGGTGCGCCGGACGAGTTGGCGGCCAGGACGATTTCCTTGCCGAGCGCGCCGTTGTCGGCGGGCACAACGGCCGCCGTACCTGCCGACTCCTCGATTGGGGCAATGACCGGGGCGGGGTCTGCCGCTGGCGCGGGCGCCGCGATGGGGGCCGATGCCTCCTCCGCTGAAGTTTCCGTGGTCTTGGTCGCGGCAATCGGGGCGTCCGCCTGGGTATCCGGCGTCTTGCCGCACGCGGCGGCAGCGCTCAAGACAGTTGCCAACAGAAGAAGTCGAAACCGCGTCATGAAGGTACCCTCAACCGCCGCGCGTCAGCGCAGGCCCTGGATGTAAGACGTGACGGCCTTTATTTCGTCGTCGGTGAGCATGGCCGACACATTGCGCATCATCTGCGTGTCGCCGTCCGTCGACCGCTGCTTGCCCCGATAGGCCACGAGTTGGGCTGCCGCGTAGCTCGCGTGCTGACCGGCGATGGTCGGCCAGCCGGCAGCGGGATTGCCCCGGCCCGTCGGGCCGTGACAGGCGAGACAGGCCGGCACGCCGGTGTCCTTGTTGCCGCCCCGGTACAGGCGCTCGCCGGCGGTGACGAGGGCCGGTTCGGCCACATTGGCCGCGCGCTTCTGTTGGGAGAAGTAGGCCGCGAGGTTCGCCATGTCCTCATCCGTGAGTGGCATGGCCATGCCACTCATCAGAACATTCTGCCGCGCGCCACTCTTGAAGGACTGCAGTGCCTTGAGGAGGTAGCTCTCGTGCTGACCGGCGATGGTCGGCCACTCGGGATTCAGGCTGTTGCCGTCCATGCCGTGACAAGCGGAACAGGTCACCGAAATCGCCTGACCCGCGGCAGCGGACCCGACCAGGTCGGAGGCGCCCGCAAAGGAGGACACGAACACTGTGGTGCCGGCAATGAAGAGAGCCAGCAGGCCCACTATGGGACCTCGGGAAGCGTTCGGAAATGACGGTTTCAAAGCATCCATAGCGCTTGTTCTGTAAGGGAAATTCGCGCGGAGTCCCGTGCTAGACTCCGGCCGCGCGAGATTGTACACCAGCGTCCCAGCCGAGCCACTCCGATGTCCCTGTATCCCGAGGCCCGGTTTATCACCAGCGCCGCCCGCGCGGCCCAGTTCCTGCCGGACGAGGGCGCGGAGGTGGCCTTCGCGGGCCGGTCCAATGCGGGCAAGTCCAGTGCCATCAATACCATCCTGAACCGCCGGGATTTTGCGCGGACCAGCAAAACTCCGGGTCGCACCCAGCTCATCAACTTCTTTGCCCTGGCCGACGGTCAGCGGCTGGTGGACTTGCCCGGCTACGGCTATGCGCGCGTGTCAAAGGAGATGCGCGAACAGTGGCGGGAAATGCTGGGCGACTACTTCGACAGCCGGGAGTCGCTGGCTGGGCTCATGGTGATTGTGGATAGTCGTCGTGGTGTTCTCGAATTCGACTTGCAGATGCTGCACTGGGGCAGGGCGCTTGACTGCCAGCTCCACGTGCTGCTCACCAAGGCCGACAAGCTGTCGCGCCAGTCGGCTGCCGCGGCCCTCGTCGCTGCACAACGGGAATTGCAGGATCTGCGGGTGAGTGTGCAGCTCTTCTCTGCGACATCGAAGCTGGGCCTGGAGCAGGCGCGCGCCGCGCTGGCGGAGATGCTGAGCGGGAAATGGGGACATGCCTAATTTCCTTTTGGAAATTAGGCATGTCCCCATTTCCCGACAGGCGCTCCTACAGTTAATGCGCCTCGTCCCAATTGGCGCCGTGGCCGGCGTCAACTTTCAGCGGAACCCGTAGATCCGCGGCGCCCGCCATCAGCCGGGTCACATTGTCCTGGACGGCAGCCAGCGCTGGGGTCGGAACCTCAAGCACCAGCTCATCGTGGACCTGCATGATAATTTCTGCGCCGGTGTCGTTCTGGAGTAGCCAGGCGTCCACGCTGATCATGGCCTTCTTGATGATGTCCGCCGCCGTGCCCTGCATGGGCGCGTTGATGGCGCTGCGCTCGGCGTACTGCCGCCGCGACTGCTGTCGGGCCTGAATGTCCGGCAGGTACAGCCGCCGCCCAAAGACCGTTTCCACGTAGCCCTGCTCCCGGGCCTGGGCGCGGGTGCGGTCCATGTAGGCCTTCACGCCGGGATAGCGGGCGAAGTACAGCTCCACGTATTTCTGGGCCTCGTCCCGCGCAATACCAAGTTGCCGCGCCAGGCCGAACGCCGACATGCCGTAGATCAAGCCGAAGTTGATGGCCTTGGCGGAGCGCCGCTGGTCCGTCGTCACGTCGTTCAGTGACACACCGAAGACTTCGGCAGCAGTCGCCTGGTGTACATCCCGATCCTCGGCGAAGGCTTTCAGCAGGCCTTCATCTTCCGACAGGTGAGCCATGATCCTGAGCTCGATCTGCGAGTAATCGGCCGCCAGAAGCGCGCAGCCCGGCTTCGGGATAAAGGCCTGGCGGATTCGCCGGCCCTCTGCCGTGCGGATCGGGATGTTCTGCAGGTTCGGGTCCGACGACGACAGCCGGCCTGTTGCCGCCACAGCCTGGTGATAGGACGTGTGGATCCGCCCGGTGCGCGCACAGACCTGCTCCGGCAGCTTGTCCGTGTAGGTGGACTTGAGCTTGCTCAACGACCGGTAGTCGAGGATCAGCTGCGGTAGCCGGTGCTGATCGGCCAGTTCCGCCAGCGCGTCTTCGTTGGTGGAGGGTTGCTTGGTCGGCGTGTACTGGGTCACCGGAAGCTTGAGCTCGTTGAACAGCACTTCCTGCAGCTGCTTTGGCGAGCTGATGTTGAAAGGATGACCAGCGGAGACGTGGGCTTCTTTCTCCAGTGTGGACATTTTCTCGGCGAATTCTCCCGACATGGCCCGCAGCAGGCGCGTGTCCACCAGCACCCCGGTTTCCTCCATGCGGGTGAGCACGGGCACCAGGGGTTGTTCAATGGTGTCGTAGAGATGGGTGAGCCCTGGCGTGGCTTCGAGCTTCGGCCACAGCGCATGGTGCAGACGCAGCGTGATGTCCGCATCCTCAGCGGCGTACTCGGCGGCCTTCTCCACGGACACCTGGTCGAAAGTGATCTGCTTGGCGCCCTTCCCGGCCACGTCCTCGAAATGAATGGTGTCGAGGCCGAGGTATTTCCGTGCCACCGAGTCCATGTCGTGCCGGGTGGCGGTGCTGTCGAGCACATAGGATTCCAGCATGGAGTCATAGCGCATGCCGGCCAGGCGAATACCGTAATTGGCCAGCACGTGGGCGTCGTATTTCAGGTGGTGGCCCACCTTCTGGGCCTCCGGACTCTCGAGCCAGGGCTTGAGGCGGGCCAGCACCACGTTGCGATCCAGCTGTTCCGGAGCACCCACATAGCGGTGCGCCACCGGCAGGTAGGCCGCCTTGCCTGCTGCCAGGCCGAAGGAGAGCCCCACGATTTCCGCCTCCATGTAGTTGAGGCTGGTGGTCTCGGTGTCGAAGGCCACGAGCTCGGCGTACTCGATCAGGATGAGCCAGGCGGCGAACTGCTCGGCGGTAAAGATCGTCTCGTAGTGGCGGGCGACGGGGTCCGGGAGGCGGGCGGGCGGGGTGGGTGCCTCGTCGCCAGGGTCGCCGGCCGTGAGGCCCGGTTGCCCGGGTTCGTCTGCCGTGACAGCGGCTGGCGCTTCCGCCCCTGCTCCCGCAGTTTCTTCCGCTACCTTAAGCAGGCTGCGGATTTCCAGCAGCTCCGCGAGTTGCTTGAGGGCGGCCACGTCGGGCGGGGCCGGCACGAGATCCTCGGGCTTCAGTTCCAGGGGCACATTGACGTGGATCGTGGCGAGCTGCTTCGACAGCGGGATCTGCTTCAGGTTCTCGCGCAGCTTTTCGCCCACCTTGCCTTTGATCTCGTCCGCACGGGACACGATTGCATCCAGGCTGCCGTACTCCGTCAGCCACTTCGCCGCCGTCTTCGGGCCGACGCTGGGCACGCCGGGAATGTTGTCCGAGGTATCGCCGACCAGCGTGAGGTAGTCGATGATCCGCTCGGGCGGCACGCCAAATTTCGCGACGACGCCGGCGGTGTCCAGCTCCCGGTTGCTGATGCCGTCGAAGAGATGGATGCGCTCGTTGACCAGCTGGGCCATGTCCTTGTCGCTGGTGGCGATCAGCGTGTCGAGTCCCGCTGCCGCCGCCTGCAACGCCAGGGTGCCGATGACGTCGTCGGCTTCGACGCCGGGCTCGCGCAGCATCGGTAAACCCAGCGCCCGCACCATCTCCAGGAGAGGCTCGATCTGGGACTGGAGCTCGTCCGGCATCGCAACCCGGGTGGCCTTGTACTCCGCGTACAGCGCATCCCGGAACGTGGGGCCCGGAGCGTCCATGACGACCGCGATGAGATCCGGCTTCCGCGTGCGCTGGATCTGTCGGAGCATGTTAAGAAAGCCAAAGATCGCGCCAGTCGGCTGGCCCTTCGAGGTCGTCAGTGGCGGGAGCGCGTGAAACGCGCGGTACAGGTAGGAGTAACCATCGATGAGGACGAGCCGGCGGGGCGCGGTCATGTCAGCGGTGGTCTGTCACAGGGACGTCAAAGGGTCTGGGCCGGATCGGGGGTAGAGGGGATCGTCTTGAGGTCGCCCTTGTCCGTGTCGCCAGTCGATGGTTCGGTGGTGGTGGGTTCGGCAGCGGGTGGTGCGGGCTCGTAGAGGGGGCCTTTCATGCCACAGGCTGGGAGGAGGGCGATGAGGAGCAGAGGCGCGAGATTTCGCATGGGAGAAGTATAATGGGCTGAGGGTTCTCCAGCCTCCGAATCCAGCCAAAGTCACTGGAAAGTCGCCTCGAAGAAACCGGCTGCGCCGGGTATCAGGGACGTTTTGCGGTTCGGCGATCCCTAATGCCCACGGTCTTGCTGGTTGGACCCTACCG
>CAYMKJ010000193.1:0-7929 GCA_964391025.1 uncultured Chromatiaceae bacterium | reverse complement strand
GGCCGACAGTGGCCACCGAAGTCATCCTCGGCTCCCGGCTGCGGGACGAGTTCGAACTCATCCATCTGGACACCTCCGATCACCGCGGGATCGAGACGCTCGGCGCCATCGATTTCTGGAACATCTACCTGCCGCTCAAGTGCTATGTGCTGCTGCTCTGGATGATCCTGCGGCACCGCCCCCAGGTGGTTTACGTGCCGATCAGCCAGACGACGATCGGCTACCTGAAGGACTCCGGTTTCATTCTCATCGCCAAGGTGATGGGACGCCGCGTGTTGTGCCACCTGCGCGGCGGCAACTTCCGCAACTGGCTCCAGTCGGCGAGCGGGCCCACGCGTCTCTACGTCCGGCTCGTACACCGCCTCGTGGACGGGCAGATCGTGCTCGGCCAGAACCTCAAGGGCCTGTTTGCCGGGATCCTGCCACCGGAAAGGATCCACGTGGTCCCGAACGGCAAGAACGTGGCCTACGGTCCGAAGCCCTCCGACACGAGCGGCACCGGCAAGGTCCGCCTGCTCTTCCTCGCGAACATAATCCGCACCAAGGGCGCCATCGACGTGTTGCACGCGGTGCCCGCCGTGGTCGCACGCTGCCCGGAGGCCGAGTTCCTGTTCGCGGGCGCCTGGTACGAACCGGCGCTTAAACAGGAGATCGAGACCTTTCTGCGGGACCACCCGCAACTGCCGGTTCGCTGGCTGGGCCCACTCAAGGGCCCGGAAAAGCAGGCCGCGCTCACGTCAGCGGATATCTTCGTGTTCCCGACCTACTACCCGCCGGAGGGACACCCCTGGGTCATCGTCGAGGCCATGGCGGCCGGCCTGCCGGTGATTTCGACGGACCAGGGCGCGATCCTGGAGTCGGTCCAGGATGGCATCAATGGCTTCATCATCGGCAAGCAGAACCCGGCTGAACTCGCTGACCGGGCCATCGAACTGATCCGCAACTCCGGGCGCCGCCAGGCCATGGGCCGGGAGAGCCGCCGGCTCTACGAGGAGCGGTTCACCGAGGAGCGCATGGTTGCCAGCCTGGCGGCGGCGTTTCGCGCGGTCCTCGCCATCAGAACTGAAAGTAGATGAACTGGGTTGTCTGCTGCATCAGCAGGACGACCGCGAAGAACATGACGGCGAGATAGCAGGTCCTGACCGACTCGGTGAACCACGCGGGCAGCGACTTCACTCTCGCTGAGTTCTGGAGCAGATACACCGTGACCATCCCGCCCAGGATCAACGCGCCGTACAAATAGGACCAGCCCGCCACGGGGTTGGACAGTCCCACAAGATCCGGCGACCAGTAATACTCAAACGGGTTGAGCAGCTTGCCAAACATGATCAGGGCCTGCGTCACGTCCCTGGCCCGGAAAAAGATCCAGCCTGCCATCGCCACGGGCAGCGTCAGTAGCCACCCGGCAAGCGGGTAGCGCTCAACCACCCTGTTGAGCGGCTTGATGAAGCGATAAAGCCAGATTATCGCGCTGTGGTAGAGCCCCCAGAGCACAAACGTCCAGGCGGCACCGTGCCAGAGACCCATGATCGCCCAGGTCAGGAACAACGCCCGGGTCTTGCTGGCGTCCGCCTGTGCCTGCACGGCAACGCTGATTCCGCCGGTGCTCTGACTGACTCCGCCAGCGCTCCGCGCCTTGAACTTCTGGCCGGTCAGCGGCAGATAGAGGTAATCCCGGATCCAGGACGAGAGGGAGATGTGCCATCTCTGCCAGAAGTCCCGGGGTGACGTGGCCATGTACGGCCAGTTGAAATTTTCCGGGAAAACGATTCCGAGCAGCAACGCCGAGCCGATGGCAATGTCCGAGTAGCCGGAGAAATCGAAATAGATCTGGAACCCGAACAAGAACGCCGCATTCCAGACGTCCAGCGCGGTCAGCAGGTGCGGATCCTGGGCGAACCAGACATCGACAAAGGGCGCCACGTTGTCCGCAATCGCGACCTTCTTGAACAGGCCCACCACGATCAGTCCCAGGCCGGTGGAAACCATCGCCCAGTTCAGCCGCCGTTCCGCCACCAACTGGGGCACGACCTCGGCAGCGCGCAGGATGGGGCCGGCAACCAGCTGCGGCCAGAACGTCACGAAGGTGAGGAACTCCAGATAACTGCCTATGGGCTGGATCTGGCGGCGGTAGACGTCAATCGTGTAGCTGATGCTGTGGAAGGTATAGAAGGAGATGCCGAGCGGCAGAATGATCGACAGCGCCAGGCTGTCGTGGGAAAACGGCGCGAAGCCGAGCAGACCGGCCGCGGCCCCGACGTTATCCACAAGAAAGTACGTGTATTTGAAGTACGCCAGCAGCCCTAAATTGACGACCAGCGTCCCCAGGAGCCAGAGCCGGCGGATGGTCTGGTTCTCAGTCCTGTTTACGGCCTTGGCGCAGATAAAGTCCACAGCCGTGGAGAACAGCAGCAAAAACGTGAACTCCCAGCGCCACAGGGAGTAAACGGCGAGGTTTACGCACACCAGAAAGAGGGTTCGGAAGCGGTGGGGCAGCAGCCAGTGCAACGGCACCACGACGAGGGCGAGCAGCAGATAGGCCCAGGAATTGAACGTCATTCCGGCTGGCCACCGGTGGTCCACTCCTGGACGGCCTTGCCCAGAATCTCGTGGCCCGCTTCCTTGAAGTGAAAATAGTCCGGTAGACCTGAGTTGGTAAGCCCGAATAGCTGGTCAGGAATCAGCCGATCGAAATCGCGATAGGCAATGCCGTTGGCCCGGCACCAGCTCTCCATCCGGGCCCAGAACGCGCGGTAATCGCTATCCCGGTAGTAGGAAAAATTCGCTTTCCTGCGCAGCGGTGCGCGGTAGACATAGAGAGGAATGCCATCCCTGGCCGTCAGTCGCAGAAGACTCGCGAAGGCCTGCATCCCGTACTCCTCCGCCGCAGCGTCGACGAGCACGGAACTGCGGCGCTCGCTGCCCAGCACGACTCGGGCCACCTCCTGTTTCCAGGCAATCTCCAGCATTCCCTTGAGCTGCTGCCGATTCTCGTAGCCCGGCCAGTAATGCTCCAGGAACTGGACGAGAAAGGCCTCGATGGTTTCCTGGGGTGTGCCCTCCATCGCGTTGCGCACTACCGGCGAACTCACTGTGACGTCGTTGCGGGATGCGATCTCCGTCACGAGGCTGTCCACCCCAGCGCCACCGGCCAGCTGCAACTCCGGGTCGATTACGGGGCTGATTTCCCGGCGAATGCCCGGCTCCCGAAAATCGTCGTAGATGACCCCGACAAGCACGCCGTCGGGACGAAAGCCCTCCTGCCGGGCCAGCAGGTACACGCCAAGGAGTTCGTGCGGATTGGCGTTGCCATAGGAGAGCTGCACATAGCGGGTGCGGGCCGACCGCCGGGCGGCCTGCTCGTTGGCGTGCACCACCGCTATCGCCTCGCCATCCCTTGCCGCGCTGATGCTGTGCAGCTGCGATGCGCCCATCCAGAGCAGTACCTGGAAACCCTGCTCCTGCCAGTCGATGGCGGTAGCGGCCACGTCTCGCGGCTTGCCCCGGATGATCCGCTCTTCAAACCTGACCCCATTGAACGACCGGAAGCTCTGGCCCACTCCGTCGGCCTCGGGATCAAACCCGGATGCCGACAGGGACAGCACCGTAAACAGGATCAACCCAAGGAGGATTGCGATGAACGGTACGATTCTCGTCATGTTGCCAACTATTTCGAAGCCCGGGGGCGGGTGCCAGACCCGAAAAACTGCCGAACCGGGCCACTTTGCCTGAATAAACTTCGCGTATAGTAAACCGTTTGCCCCAACTTCCTTATCCAGATCGTTGGGTGCATCCGGGAACCACAGCGGGTCTTAATCTTAAGTAATGTCTCGCGTCATTTCAGACTCCCGCCCCATCAGCCCTGGTGCCACGCCCGATTCAAGGCCGGCCCCAAGCCGGGTGGAGAGCAGGATTCGCGACCCCATCGGCCGCGCCTTGATCATCCTGTTCGCGACGAAGCCCTTCCTCGACCTGTTCTGGGAGTACTACTTTTTCATCGGCCCGATCCGGGTATCGCCAACCACCTCGATCGCATTTTTAGTCGTTATCTACTTCCTCCCATTTCGCGTGAAGCATGCGCAGTTTGCCCCGCCCTACGCGAAGGTCTTTGAGGCCTTCATCGCCCTCAATCTCGCCGGCATGGTGATTGGACTGGCAACGAACCCCCAGGCGCGCGGCTTTGCCGCCCTTGAAACGATGATCCGGATTCTCGGCTGCTACCTGATTTTTTTCTGTGCGTACGCGGCGGCTCGCCGCTACGAGTACACAGACACAAGGCCTTTTCTCAAAGCCATGGTCATCGGCACGGCCATCGCCGTGATCCTCAATCTCGCGGCGATCAAACTGGGATTCGGCGGCCAGAAGGTCGGCTCTGCATACGCCGGGGGACCGTACCGGGAGGTGGGTCTCTACTTCGATGCAGGATCCCTGGGCGCCTTTGCCTTTTATAACCTGGTGATCGCAGTCTTTTACTATCATGCCGCCAAAAGCGGCAAGGGTTTTTGGCTGGTCGCTACCATCGCCCTTGTAATGATCGATCTGTACCTCATGGCGCTCAGTGGCTCCCGCGCCCCCATGGTGCAAACGGGTATCGCTGCAATGTTTTACGCATGGTATCTGCGCGGCTGGGGACGGATTGCCGCACCGATAGTCGCGGTGCTCATCCTGCTGGTGACGGCCACAGTTCTCGTCGACGAACCCGGCAATGTGTTTGAACGATTCGAGGGAGATCTCGCGGCTATCGAGTCTGACGGTTCTGGTGTTGGCACGACCATGTCCGGCAGGGTTTCCCTCGGAAAATACGAGGCCCTCGGCAATAACCGGGGCATGCTGTGGGCCAATGCGCTGACAGCCATTTTTAATCAGTCGGGGCCAGCGATCATTTTTGGCAGCTACTATTCGCGGATCGGGGCGCACTCGGATTACATTGACATCCTGGCGCGTAACGGGCTTGTCGGCCTGGGACTCTACGTGCTCCTTATTTATGGCCTCTGCCTGAAGACTCTGGCCCTCGCGCGCCGCGCGACCCGGGACGATTTCCGCACGATCCAGACTCTCGCCTGTCTGCTGCTGGCCAGCTACGCCTTTTATTGCTTCCCGTTTCGACCCCTGGTGTACACGACCGTGAACTGGTACATGTGGACCATTGTCGCGCTGGCCCTGGCGACGATACCCCGCGGCACCCGAAGACCGCTGCCCGCAGTCGCGAGCCTCTCAGGCAATACCGCAGGCGCACCGTCCTCCAGCGCCGCGCCCCGGACCGGTGGACTGGCCGGCCGGCAGTTCTGAGCCCATCCGGCGCCCCGAGCCCGAAAATACGACGCCGGGCTCAGCGCTGACTGCGGGAAAATCGCGCCGCGAGAACCCGCCAGGCGAAGCGCGGCAGCGCTGACTGTCGCGGGAGCCGTCGCGGGTCCATCAGCAGGCGGTAGGCCCACTCCAGATTCGTCGCCCGCCAACTGGCGGGCGCCCGCCGCACCGTCCCGGCAATCACATCGAAGGTGCCACCGACGCCCTGGCACACCTTGACCTTCAGCTGCGACAGGTGATGAGCCATCCACAGTTCCTGCCGGGGACTGCCCAGCGCGACGAAGAGTATCTGCGCACCCGACGCGTTTATTTCGTCCACCAGGGCGGGCGTCTCGGCCTGGGTCACGTAGCCGTGCCGGTTGCCCACGATCGTAATACCGTGAAAACGTCGCTCGATCGCGGTCCGCGCCAGAGCGTTGGTCTCTGGTGCCGCACCGTAGAGAAAGATTTTGTAGCCCTTCGCCGCGGCTCGCCCGCAGATGGCGATCATCAGATCCGCACCGGGAACGCGCTCGAGAGATGCCCGTCCCAGCAGGCGAGCGGCCCAGACCACGCCGATGCCGTCGGGAATCAGCAAAGTCGCTCCCTGCATCTGGTCGAGCAGCCAGGGATCCTGCCTGGCCTTCATGACCTTCTCGGGGTTTATAGCGAAGATCGTTGACGCGCCCGGGCGGGTCACGAACTCATCCACGCAGTCGAGAGCGGAGCCCATGGACACGCAATCGACGGGCACGCCCAGGATGTCGATGCGTCGCGGGGGAATCAGAGCCAACTCTCGAACACTCCCTGGTCCTCTCGCGCCATGTTTGTTGGAAACCCAGCGTCGCCGGAGAAAATGCGGGTCAAGAACTGGCAGGGCAACCGCCCGTGCCAGGAGGTCCGGAGGGACGTCACCGGTTCCCGGACACCGTAGAGTCGGGAGCGCCAGCCGCGCTGCTCGACGCTGGCAACTCCCTGCCCGTCCGCACTCGTGCCGCCCGTGATCTCGAGCCAGGCGTCGGTGCCTAACTGCCAGCGGCCACCCTCGGACCGCAACGGTACACCCGCATGCCAGGCCAGCTCCACGGTGTGCTCCCCCTCGCCGGTCACCCGGTCCCAGACCGTGATACGGCCTTCAGACCTGAATACAACCCCACGAATATGTTCAATATTATTAGCGCCGCGTCGATAGCCATCGTGGCGTGCAAGCACCCTCACGATGCCTCCGACCGATTCCGCCCGGATAATCTCACAGCGAAACGGTACCGACCACATGAAGGGCGTTTCCTGGATCGCCTGATCCAGCCCGTCGACAGTGACCGTATTGTGGGCTGGCGTCGACCGGAAATAGGCTCGCCACTGCGGGTCGCCCGTGTAGGTATAGGTTCCGGGGTCGATGAGCAGATCCACGCCCGCCTGCCGCAGGGTGATGGCCAGCGCATCCGCATGCCCGTGACCGAAGGATGGCGGCATGCCAAGCGGCCCGTGGTCGAACAGCAGTTCCCAGTGGGGCGCCGCCGGGCTGCGACAGAGCGAATAACCGGCCGCGGGGAAAGTAGCCAGGGTTGCGTGAGCGGACGCGGGAGCAAACGACAGGCGCAACGCGGGCGACAGTGCGTAACCGCTGTCACTGTCGCCGACAGACGGCAGGGATGCAGGCCGATCCGCCATCGCCGCGAGGAAGCGCCGGGCGAGCGCAACCCGCTTCACCAGCTCGGCCGGCGCGTCCTCGCCCCGATGCTTCAGCAGCTCGAGCACCAGGCCACACAGATCGGTGATGAACAGCAGATACCAGAACGCCTGCTCGCTGCCACCACCGTCGTCGAGGATCTGCCGTCCCGACTCCTGCACCAGGAGCCCGAGGCCACGTTCCCGCCACTGGCGTGCCCGGTCGAACTCCGGAAACAGGCAGCCGGCATAAACGAGACCCGCGGCCTCGGCGATGGTGTGATTGCCTGCGGAGGAATGCACCGACAAGCGCCGCTCGATAAAACGCGCATGGGATCCGACCAGCTCGACGAGGGCCGCGTAGACCGCGTCGGGCCGCGTGAGTCGGTCGCGCACGAGGTCCACCGCATGACAGACCGCGATGAGACGCAGCGCGCACTCCATCGCCGACAAATAGTGGATACCGACCAGCGGTGGATTAGCCGCTACCCAGTCCAGTAACTGGTCCTCTAGCAGGGTGACGGCCTGCCGGGCTCTGGATTCCGGCAGCTGACGCGTCAGCAGGCCGAGGCTCACGAGCTGCTGCAGGCGGGAGGGCTCCCAGGCGACCCGGATGTCGCCATAAGGATTGCCGACACGGTACGGAATCGAGCCAAAGAATGCTGCGGGCCAGAGCTGCCCCGTATCGGGTGCCCGTCGCCAGGCGTCCGGCCCCGCCGCCCACCGCCACGCGAAACCGAGCGCCGGCCAGTGGCCGGCCAGCAGGTCATCCGCCGCCGGGTCCGGCGCAGCATCCCAGCCAAGGTCCGGCAGCTGGCGTGTGGGGGCGACGCAGAACTGCGCCTGCGCTGCCTCTTTGATGCCCCGAGGCCGGGGCAGGTTGCCCAGTGCAGTCTGCAGCCGCATGAGCTGCAACGTCCCCTGCTCACGGACCCGGTAAGCGATCTCGGCCGGCCCCATCACGCTGAGGCG
>CAYMKJ010000192.1:0-4641 GCA_964391025.1 uncultured Chromatiaceae bacterium | reverse complement strand
GGTGCCGGCGGCGATTATCCGGCGCTGGGGCGCAGGCGTCCTCCGGGGCTCCTCGAAGCGCTCGGCCGGCCAGGCGCTCAGGGACATGTACGACGTGCTGGTGGGGCAGAAGACCTCGCTGGTGATCACGCCCGACGGGCCCACTGGCCCTTTCCACGAGTTCAAGCCCGGTACGATTATGCTGGCACGCATGACCAAGGTCCCCATCGTTCTCATCGCCTACGCGGCGAAGCCCTGCATCCGCTGGAACAGCTGGGACCGTTTCATCGTGCCGTTGCCGTTCTCAAAAGTGGCCATTGCGATCGACGAGCCCTTTCGGGTGCCCCCGGGGGCGGGCACCGAGGACCTGGGGCGGTTACGCCAGGAACTGGAGGCGCGGATGGCGAAACTGGTGGCGGAGGTGGAGGCGGCGGTGGGCAATGGCGGCGCTGAAACCACCCGCTGAGTTACACGGATCCGAGCAGGCACCTGGTGACCTTTGTGGGGCGCTACCCATTGGCGGGAGCAGTGGGTTCAGTCCAGAATGGCATATCTGACGTCGTAGGAAGCGATGGTATGACTGCTTACCAAGACCGCATCACCCTAGAGCCCGGCAAGCGTGGTGGCAAACCGTGCATTCGTGGCCTTCGTATCACAGTGCAGGATGTGCTTGACTGGCTGGCCGCGGGCCAGTCCGAGCAAAACATCGTAGACGACTACCCCGAGTTGACAGTCGAGGACATCCGCGCGGTGCTCGCGTATGCAGCGGATCGCGAACGCCATGCCACCTGGGTGCACGTAGCGGCGTGAAGCTGCTACTCGACGAGAACCTGTCACGCCGCATGGTGCCGGCGTTGCAGCTTGCCTTTCCCGGATCCAGCCAGGTG
Source organism: uncultured Chromatiaceae bacterium (assembly GCA_964391025.1). Classification (GTDB taxonomy): domain Bacteria; phylum Pseudomonadota; class Gammaproteobacteria; order Steroidobacterales; genus SHZI01. The sequence goes on along the minus strand of CAYMKJ010000192.1, from coordinate 3,775 downwards.
GTGCTGACGGGGCTGCAATCAGCCAGCGATGCCGAAGTCTGGGATTACGCGAAGGCAAATGGCTTCGTGCTTGTCAGCAAGGACGACGACTTCGTGGCTCTTTCAGGTCTTCGCGGGCATCCGCCACGACTCATCAAGCTCTCTCTGGGCAACTGCCGGAACCAGCAGGTCATCGACGCACTCTTGGGCCAACAGGCCCTGATCGAGGGCGCGTTCGCAGATCAGTCGGTTTCAATGGTGGAGGTCATCCCACCGGTGGCGTAGGTTTGGCGCCGGCACCTCACGACCCACCTCGCGAGCGGTATCGATCCATGCTTCGATCGCCTCCTCGGCGGCCGCGAGTGCCGCATCCTGCTTGCGCGCATGACCAAGGCCCCCATCGTGCTCATCGCCTACGCGGCGAAGCCCTGCATCCGCTGGAACAGCTGGGACCGGTTCATCCTGCCACTGCCATTCTCAAAAGTGGCCATTGCGGTCGACGAGCCGTTCCGGGTGCCAGCCGGGGCAGGCACCGACGACCTGGGGCGATTGCGCCAGGAACTGGAAGCGCGGATGGCGAAATTGGTGGCGGCGGTGGAGGCGGCGGTGGGTTAACAGCGATAGGATCAGACTGACATGGCATTTCTGTGAGAAAAGGCAGGATTCCCGGGTAGTCAATAACCTGCCATCTGCGGTATGATAACAACTTCTATAAAAGTGTTATCACCATGATCCGAACCCAAATCAGCCTCTCAGAACAAGAGTACGAAGCTGCCAAACTCGAAGCGAAACGGCTTGGAATCTCCCTTGCCGAGTTGCTCCGGCGGTCCCTTCGCAGCATTGTTCCCCCGGGTGATGAACCGCCCTGGATGCGCTATGCGGGGATGGTCAATTCCGGTAGCCCGGATTCCAGCCAGCAGATTGATGACGTCGTCTATGGCCGGAAGGACTGAGGCCTACGTCGATACGGCGGCGCTGATTGCCTTCGCCGACGGATCCGATTCGCATCACGCCCTTTTTCGGCGCCTGTTTGCGAAACCCCCACCGCTGATTACGACGACGCTGGTGGTGGCCGAGGGGCACGGCTGGTTCCTGCGCCGCTTCGATTCGGCCAGGGCACTCCAGTTCCTGGCACTGGTGGAGTCGATTTCGCCGCTGAAGGTCTCCGGCGTGGGATCGGAGGAGCAGAAGGCGGCGACGCTGGTGCTACGGCAATTTGCCGATCAACCGCTGACGCTGACCGATGCGGTGGGGCTCCACCTGATGACATCCCGTCGCGTGCAGTCCTGCTGGTCTACCGACCGGCACATGGGCTTGACCGGAGTGCCGCTGGTTATCAACCTGCACTAACCAAGAACTTCTGCTCTTCAGACCTGCTCCAGCTCCACCAGCGTCCCGCAAAAATCCTTGGGATGCAGAAACAGCACCGGCTTGCCGTGGGCGCCGGTCTTCGGTTCCCCGTCACCCAGCACCCGCGCGCCTGCCTTCTTGAGCGCGTCGCGAGCTGCGAGGATATCCGCAACCTCGTAGCAGACGTGGTGCATGCCGCCACTCGGATTCGCCTGCAGGAATTTCGCGATGGGCGAATTGGCGCCGAGGGGATGCAGGAGTTCGATCTTCGTATTCGGTAGTTCGACGAACACGGTAATGACGCCGTGATCCGGAAGCTCCAGCGGCGCTGAAACCTTCGCGCCCAGCGTGTCCCGGTAGATCGCCGTGGCGGCCTTGAGATCCGGGACCACGATGGCCACGTGGTTGAGGCGTCCTATCACTTTTTCTTACCCTCCTTCCAGAAATTCGTCACCAGCTGCTGGGCGGCCACCCGCGGTGAGACCTGGCCGGCGCGTACCGCCTGTTCCAGCGACTGGACGCGCTCGCGGACGGCCGGGTCTTCCCGGAGCCGGGCCATCAGTTGTTCTGCCGTCTCACTCCATAGCCAGTGGCGGGCCTGGGCGGCCCGCTTCGCCGGAAGGTCGCCACTCGCCGTCATGGCGGTCCGATAGTCCCCGATAAGCGCCCAGATCCGGTCAATGCCGCGGCCCTCGAGTGCCGAACAGGTGGCCACGGGCACTGTCCAGTGCGCCGACCGCGGGCGCAGGAAGTGCAGTGCGTTCCGGTAGTCGGCCGCGGCGCGCTCGGCCGCCGCGCTCATCTCGCCGTCGGCCTTGTTCACCACAATCAGGTCGGCCAATTCCACGATGCCGCGCTTGATGCCCTGCAGTTCGTCGCCGCCGCCAGGCAGGAGCAGCAGGAGGAACAGGTCGGTCAGGTCCGCAACGGCGGTCTCGGACTGGCCCACGCCCACCGTTTCAACGATGACCACGTCGAAGCCGGCGGCCTCGACGAGCAGCAGCGTCTCGCGAGTGTGGCGCGTGACGCCACCCAGCGTGCCGCCCGCGGGCGAAGGCCGGATGAAGGCCTCCAGCCGCCGGGAAAGGGTTTCCATGCGGGTCTTGTCCCCCAGGATGGACCCACCCGACAGTGCCGAGGAGGGGTCCACCGCAAGGACTGCAACCCTGTGGCCTTCCTCGATAATTAAATTACCGAGGCTCTCGATGAAGGTGGACTTGCCCACCCCCGGCACGCCGGAGATCCCCAGGCGGATCGAGCGACCCGACAAGGGTGTCAGCAGTTCAAGTAGCCGGTTGGCTGGCTCCCGGTCGTCCGGGTGGCTGGATTCCACCAGCGTGATGGCCCGGCCGAGCGCGCGTCTGTCGCCCGAGCGCACGTCGCTGGCGAGCAGGTCGGGCGACTGCTTGACCAGCTCCGGCGCCACGGCCTCAGCCGAACTCGACGATGGGCTGGTCGACAACGAGGCTCTGACCCTGTTCCACGAGGATCTTCGTGACGGTTACGTTGTCCGTGGCCCGGAGGCTGTTTTCCATCTTCATGGCCTCGACCACGGCGATTTCCTCCCCCACCTTCAGTTCCTGGCCCACGGTCACGGCGAGGCGCATGAGGAGTCCGGGCATCGGCGACAACAGGTACTTCGACAGGTCAGGCGGCGTCTTCACGAGCATTAGCCGGCTCAATTCGGCCGCGCGGGGTTCGCAGACCAGTACGTCCAACTGCGCGCCGCGGTGGCTGAGGCGATAGCGCACGCCAGCCCGATCCAGCTGGAAGCAAACGGCACGACCGTTGACCTCGGCGCGGACCAGGGCCTCCCCGAATTGCCAGGATGTGCTGACGCGATGGGTGCTCTGGCCGAGTCGCACTTCGCAGCCGCCGGCAACCGGCACGACACTCACCGGGTGGTGCTGACCGCCGACGACCACGACGAAATCGTTGCCGACCCGTCGCTCGTGGCTCGGCAGCTGGCCCGAGAGCTTCGCAGCGCGGTCCATGAACCGGCGGTGCACCGTCGCCGCCATGACAATGGCCAGTTGCGGATCCGCCTGGTCCACGTCGGCGGCGTGAAAGCCGCCCGGGTACTCCTCTGCAATGAAGTTCGTGCTGAGCCGACCCTCGCGAAAGCGCGGGTGGGAGACCAGCGCGTTGAGGAAGCTGATGTTATGGGACACACCGCGGATGTGGTATGCATCCAGCGCCTCGGCCATCCGGTCGATGGCCTGATCGCGCGTGCTGCCGCTGGTGATCAGCTTCGCGATCATCGGGTCGTAGTACATCGAGACTTCGCTGCCTTCCTCGATGCCGGTATCGACACGCACGGAGGCGGACTCGGCCGGTGGCTGGCAGCGCACGAGGCGGCCAATGGATGGCAGGAAATTGCGGAACGGATCTTCGGCGTAAACGCGCGCTTCGAGCGCCCAGCCCTCGATCTTCACGTCGCTCTGCT
>CAYMKJ010000191.1:0-3288 GCA_964391025.1 uncultured Chromatiaceae bacterium | reverse complement strand
TGGCCGGTTGATTGAGACGGTGACGACGGAGGTGCCGCGGAAGGCGCCGCGCTATTCACCGGAAGATCTCGGGAAGTGCATGCGCGGGTTCAGAGCCGAGAGTGCGATGTTGTTGAAGAACGGGATGCAGGAGTTCCTGTTTCGGGCGTAGGTATCCGGGTTGATCAGGTGTTCCGTGCCGCGACCATAGAAAAGGCCCACACCAGGTGGGCCTTTTTCATATTTGGCGCGCCCGGACGGATGAATCTGGGCACTGGACACTTGAGGTGGCGCTCGGCAGTCAGCGTGCTAGCGGTCCTTCCTCTTACAAGACTCTGGTCAGTACAGTCCTCTGCACTGAGCCAATCACCCCCCGCAGCTTCCACGTTGCACCCGGCATTGGCGAGCTTGGTTGCGTAAGCCGCCCTGCCGCAGCGCGGTACGTTGTGGTATACGTTTGTCGGCGTGGTCTCAGGGCGACTGCCGACGGTGAACCTAGTGCAGTTCCTTCCGCTGATCATCGGGTGCGTGATCGGCGCTGCCCTCGGGGGTAGCTCCGGGGTAGTGCTCGGCATCGCGTTCGGAGGTGTCGCCGGATACGTGCTAGCCGCTCTGGGCCAGTCCCGCGACGCGGCCAACGCGCTCAGGGCGGAACTGAATACACTGCGCCAGCAGCTCGCAGAACTGACGAATCAGGGCCGAAGCCCTGGCACTGAGCCCGGTGACCGGGCGGGTGCAGTCCCTGCTCCCGCAGCGCCAGTTCCGGGGCCGGCTCCGTCGCCAGTACCTGTTCCCGCACGAGCCGTTCCCGAACGCCGATCGGCTACTACCGACGACACCGATTCCCCCTGGGAGGCCCCACCGCGGCCAGACCTCGACGCAGCTGTTCGCGAGTCGGCGTTCGTGCGCGCCATTCGCGGCTACTTTACCGGCGGCAACACTGTGGTCCGCGTCGGCGTCATCGTCCTGTTCTTCGGCGTGGCATTCCTCGTGCGCTACGTGGCTGAACGCACGCGCGTGCCGATTGAACTGCGGCTGGCCGGCATCGCGGTCGGCGCCATTGGCCTGCTGGTGCTTGGCTGGCGGCTGCGCGCGAAGCGGCCCGGATTCGCCCTGGCCATCCAGGGTGGCGCGGTTGGCATCCTGTACCTGACGGTTTTCGCGGCATTGCGCCTCTACTCGCTGTTGCCGCCCGCGGCGGCCCTGGCACTCCTGGTGCTGATCGTCGTGTTCTCGGCGGCCATCGCCATATTCCAGGACTCCCTCGCGCTGGCGATCCTGGGAGTCAGCGGCGGCTTTCTGGCGCCAATTCTCGCGTCAACGGGCGAGGGTAGCCATGTCGTCCTCTTCGGCTACTACGCGGTGCTCAATCTCGGCATTGCGGCCATCGCCTGGTTCAAGGCGTGGCGACCGCTCAACCTGGTCGGCTTTGCATTCACCTTCGTCATCGCGTCCGCATGGGGCGTGCTCAGCTACCAGCCCGAGCTCCTCGGCAGCACCGAGCCGTTCCTCGTGACGTTCTTCCTGCTCTACGTGGCCATTGCCGTCCTGTTCGCGTTCCGGCAAGCGCCGAACCTGCGCAACTACGTGGATGGCACCCTGATCTTTGGCACGCCGATCATCGCCTTTGCACTGCAGGCGGCGTTATTGCGGGACCAGCGTTACGCGCTGGCCTTCAGCGCCTTGATGGTCGGCGCCTTGTATCTCGGCGTGGCCCGCACGCTGTACGGCAGGCGGCCGGTTGAGCTGCGCCTGCTGATCGAGTCGTTTCTCGCCCTGGCCGTGGCTTTCCTCACGCTTGCCGTGCCCCTGGCGCTGGACGGGCGCTGGAGCGCCGCGACGTGGGCCCTGGAGGGCGCCGCGCTGGTGTGGGTCGGGTGCCGAACCGGGCGCCCCCTGGCCCGGGCGACGGGCGCACTGCTGCAACTGGCCGCTGGCGTAATCCTGCTGACGGAGTTCCGTACGCCGGACGATGCACTGCCCCTGCTCAACAGCAACTGGCTCGGTGGGGTGATGATCGCCGCGGGTTCCCTGTTCGCGAGCACCTGCCTTGAGCGCAACCGAGAGCGGCTGCTCGGGGCCGAGGGTTTCGTCAGGCCGGTACTGTTCTGGTGGGGCGTCCTGTGGTGGACCGTCGCGGGGCTGGTGGAGATCGACAGGCTCGTGGGTGTGGAGTTCCGCCCGGCCGTGGTCCTGCTGTTTGTGGCCGGCACGGCGGTCCTGAGCAGTGAACTGCACAGGCTCGTGCGCGTCAGTCATGCACGCTATCCGCCGCTGCTGCTCTTGCCGGCGATGGCGCTCCTCACCGCCATCGGGATTGGGGGCGTGGAGCATCCTTTTGCCGGGGGTGGTGGGGTTGCCTGGCCCGTCGCCTTTGGCTGCTTCTACCTCCTGTGCCGCCGACACGAGGACGTTCTCGGCCCAACCCGGACAGGAGCGCTGCACATAGCGGCGGTGTGGCTGCTGACGTTCATCCTCTCCTGGGAGTGCGTGCATGCCGTCGGCCAGGCCTTGCCAGACGGGGGCGCGTGGCAGGAGATCAGCTGGGTCCTCGTGCCCGCAATCATCCTGCTCATCCTTCCCGACGCGGTGGCCCGAATCGAATGGCCCTTTGGCGCCCATCGGAACGCCTTCCTGGCGATTGCCGGCGGCGGCCTCGCAGTCTACGGCCTGGTGTGGATCCTGATCACCAGCGTGACATCGCGGGGAGGCGCCCCGCCATTGCCCTACCTGCCCCTGCTGAATCCACTCGACGTGGCCACGGTCTTTGTCATTTGCGCGGGCCTGCGACTCTGGGTGAAGGCGCGCACGACGCCTCTGGCCACCATTGAACCCCGGACGATGCTATTCGGCTTTGCCGGACTCACTTTCATCTGGCTGAACGCAGTCCTGCTGCGCACCCTGCACCAGTGGATGGACGTCCCGTTCCGGCTGGAGGCGATGGCCCGGGACACCCTCGTCCAAACGTCCCTGTCCATTTTCTGGGCAGTCCTGGCGCTGGCGACGATGGTGGTCGGCACCCGCCGTGGTGCACGCCAGGCCTGGCTGGCCGGAGCCAGCCTGCTGGGGGTCGTAGTCATCAAGCTGTTCATCGTCGACCTGTCGCGGGTAGGTACTGTGGAAAGAATCGTGTCGTTCCTCGGTGTTGGTGTGCTGATGCTGCTGATTGGCTACCTGTCGCCCGCCCCTCCAGCCTCCGGCGACGCTTCGGGCGCTGGACAGCGGGATCCGGCATGAGCGCGTTGGTGGCAGTGGTGCTGATGGCTGTATCCGGTGTGGCCCCGCCGGCCGAGTCGGCCGCCGTGGCCG
>CAYMKJ010000190.1:0-22784 GCA_964391025.1 uncultured Chromatiaceae bacterium | reverse complement strand
GTCGCGTTCCTGGCCTGGTACCTGACCCGGCCGAAGCCCGTGAAGGTCACCGTGGCGGAAGTAAAGGTTGGGGCCGTGCTGGCGACCGTGGCGAATACCCGCGCCGGAACGGTGGACGCCTGCGACCGGGCACGGCTTTCGCCCCCGATGGGTGGCCAGATCGCCCGCCTGCCCTTCAAGGAAGGTAATAGGGTGAAGAAGGGCGACATCCTGCTGGAGCTCTGGAATCTGGATCAGCGTGCCCAGGTGTCCCAGGCGGAGCGGGAGGCCGTCGCGTCCCGCAGCCGGACGCGGGAAGCCTGCGTGAATTCGGTCGTCGCGGCCAAGAACGCCACCCGCATCCGCAGGCTGCGCACCGAGAACCTCGTGTCCGAAGGTGAGACCGAGAAGGCCGTGGGCGAGGCCGATGCGCAAGCGGCGGTCTGCGATGCGGCCCGGGACCAGGAAAAAGTCAGTCAGGCACGCATCGATGTGGCAAAGGCCCAGCTCGAGCGGACGATTCTGCGCGCGCCTTTCGCGGGCGTCGTCGCCGAGATCAACGGCGAGGTGGGCGAGTTCGTCACGCCCTCGCCCGTGGGCGTGCCGACGCCGCCCACGGTGGATCTGGTGGACGGCAGCTGCCTGTACATTTCGGCGCCGATCGATGAAGTCGATGCGCCCGCCGTGCGGGCCGGGCAACGCGCCTCCATCTCGCTGGATGCTTTTCCGAACCAGCGCTTTCCGGGCTTCGTGCGCCGCGTCGCGCCCTACGTGCTCGACACCGAGAAGCAGGCGCGCACGGTCGAGGTTGAGGCCGAGATCGAGAATCCCGAGAAGTACAACCTGCTGCCTGGCTACAGCGCCGACGTGGAGGTCATCCTCGAGAACCGGGAAAACGTCCTGCGCTTGCCCAGCCAGGCCATCCTGGACGGGAAACGGGTTCTCGTGCTGAATCCCGCCACGAAATTGCTGGAGTCCAGGAGCATCGAGAAGGGCGTCGCCAACTGGGAGTACACCGAGATCCGGTCGGGGCTGAAGGCCGGGGAATTCGTGGTGACGTCGGTGGATCGCGAGGGTGTGGCCGATGGCGTCGCCGCAGTCCGCGAGTGATCGTCAGCCGGTGACGGCCCCGACGTCCGCCAGCCGGCCCCTGATCAGACCTTTGATCAGTTTAGAGCACCTGACCCGCACCTTCGAGGTCGGCGATCAGCTGGTTCGGGCGCTGGACGGTGTGGACCTCACCATCGGCGCCGGGGAGTACCTCTCGCTCATGGGTCCGTCCGGCTCCGGCAAATCCACGCTGTTGAACATTCTCGGACTGCTCGATCGGCCCACGGCCGGCGAGTACTGGCTGGGGGACGTGCAGACCTCCAGCATGCCCGACGACCGGCTGGCCGACACCCGGCAGCGGGAGATTGGCTTTGTGTTCCAGATCTTTCACCTGATTGCCCGGATGAGCGCGCTCGAAAACGTCGAGCTGCCGATGATGCTGGCCGGCATGCCGGTGGCGGACCGCCGGGCCCGGGCCCGGACGGCGCTGGAGCGCATGGGCCTGGGGCCCCGCATCGATCACCGGCCGAACCAGCTGTCCGGCGGCGAGCGGCAGCGCGTTGCGATCGCCCGCGCGGTCGTGATGCAGCCCCGCATCCTGCTGGCCGACGAGCCCACGGGCAACCTGGACAGCACTTCCGGTGGCGAGGTCGTGAAGATCATGGAGGCGCTGCACGAGCAGGGGCTGACGCTGGTCGTTGTCACCCACGATCCTGCCATCGGCGAACGGGCGCATCGCCAGCTGCTGATGCGTGACGGGCAGATCGTCAGGGACTCGTCGGGATGAGGTTCGCCGACCAGAATCGGGTGGCGCTGGGGGCGTTGTTCCGCTACCCGCTGCGCACGGCCATGATGCTGCTTGCCACGGCTATCGGCGTGGCGGCCGTGGTGGTGTTGACGGGCCTGGGCGAAGCGGCACGCCTCTACGTGACGGATGAATTCCGGTCGCTCGGCACGAACCTGCTGATCGTCCTGCCCGGGCGTACGGAGACGACCGGGGGCGGACCTGCCATGCTGTCAGGCGCGACGCCCCGGGACCTGACGCTGGGGGACGCCCGCGCGCTGGAGCGGAGTGCCGCCATCGACATGCTGGCGCCCGTGGTGGTCGGCGAGGCCACGGCCTCCTCCGGCTCCCTGGAGCGCGATGTCACGATTATGGGCACCACCGCCACGTTCCGCAGGATTCGCGGCTGGGAGATGGCGAGCGGCGAGTTTCTGCCAGCCGGTGACATGGACAGGGAAGCCGCTGTCTGCGTCGTCGGCAGTACCATTGGCCGGGAACTCTTCCGCGGCGAGCCGCCGGTCGGGCGCTGGCTGCGCATCAGCGATCGGCGCTGCCGCGTCTCGGGCGTCCTGGCACCCCAGGGCATCTCCGTGATGGTCGATGCGGACCAGCTGGTGCTGGTGCCCGTCGCGGTGGCGCAGAGCATCTTCAACTCGCCGGCGTTGTTCCGCATCATCGTGCAGGCGCGGGGGCGGGACACGATGCCAGCGGCGAAGCGCTACATCGTCCAGACACTGAAGGAACGGCATCGCGGTGACGAAGACGTGACCGTCGTAACCCAGGATGCGGTACTCAAGACCTTCGATGGCATCCTGGGCACCCTCACCCGTGCCCTCGGCGGCATTGCCGCCGTCAGCCTGCTGGTTGCCGGCGTGCTGATCATGAACGTCATGCTCGTCGCGGTCAGTCAGCGCACCCAGGAGATCGGCCTGCTCAAGGCGCTCGGTGCCCGTCGCCGCCAGATTCTCGGCCTGTTTCTGGCGGAAGCAATCTATCTCGCCCTGCTGGGCGCCGTCGTCGGCGTGCTCGCCGGCTATGGCATCCTCTTCGTGCTCGGCGAGTTTTACCGGGATTTCACCTTTCATCCGCCGGTCTGGGCCGTGGCCGGCGCGGTTGTTCTGGCGATCGGTTGCGGCATGCTCTTTGGCATTCTGCCGGCCCGGCGTGCGGCCGGACTCGATCCCGTGGCGGCGCTTGGTCGTCGTTGATGGGTCGTCGCTGATGAACGCCAGAGAACTAATCCGTTTCACGGCAACGTCCGCCGTTTCCCACAAGCTCCGAAGCGGCCTGACGGCACTGGGGATCGCGATCGGCGTCACCGCGGTGGTGCTGCTCACGTCGATGGGCGAGGGGTTGCGCAACTACATGGTGGCCCAGTTCACCCAGTTCGGCACCAACATCGTCGGCATCAATCCGGGCAAGGCAAAGACTTTTGGCATGCCCACTGGCGTACTGAACTCGGCGCGCCCACTCAGCCTGGCGGACGCCCAGGCACTGAAGCGGCTGCCCTACGTGCGCTCCATACTGCCGCTGGTCCAGGGGAGTGCCTCGGTGGAGGGCGGTGGTCGCGAGCGTCAGACGATCGTCAGCGGCACGGGCGATGAATTGACGGAGGCGCTGTCGTTTCGAGTGGCGCTCGGGAAGTTCCTTCCCCCGGATGATCCGAACACGCCCCGGTCCTTCGCCGTACTGGGCAGCAAGCTGCGCAGCGAACTGTTCGGCACGCGCAATCCACTCGGCGAGCGCATCCGCGTGGGCGGGCAGCGCTACACCGTGATCGGCGTGATGGAGTCCAAGGGCACGATGTTCGGCTTCGACCTGGATGACGCCGTGTACATTCCCGTGGCCAAGGGCCTGGAACTGTTCAACCGGGAGGGCCTTTTCGAGATCGACGTGATGTACGAAAAGGGTGCGCCAGTAGAGGAGGTCGTCGAGGCCGTCCGCCGGGTGCTGATGGCCCGGCATGGCGGCGAGGACTTCACGATCACCACCCAGCAGCAGATGCTGGACGTGCTGGGTTCAGTGCTCAACGTGGTCACGTTTGCCGTGGGCGCACTCGGCGGCATCTCACTCCTGGTCGGTGGCGTCGGCATTTTTACGATCATGACCATCGCGGTGCGGGAGCGGACGGCAGAGATTGGCCTGCTGCAGGCGATCGGCGCCCGGCGCCGGCAGATCCGGAACGTGTTCCTCGGCGAGTCACTGCTGCTGGCGGGTATCGGTGGCCTGTGCGGCATTCTGCTCGGGCTGGCATGCATCGCCGTGCTGGGCTTCGTGCTTCCGACGCTGCCCTTGAGCCCCGCCTGGCCCTACATGGCTCTCGCCGTCGTCGTGGCATTGCTCATCGGCCTGATCGCGGGCGTGTTGCCGGCGGTGCGGGCCGCCCAGCTCGATCCGGTCGAATCCCTCCGGGCAGACTGAGGGCAGCGACAGGATGAGCCAGCCTGCCGATGGTCGCCGGGGAGAGCCGCTGTCGCCGGTAGTTCGCGCGAAGCTCGGCAAATACTTTCCGGGGATCGACCTGGACACCGTCCGGCTGCACCGGGGTGTGCCCCGCTACGTCCGTGGCCGGCCCGCGGGGTACGTGAATCGACATCGCATCTACCTGGCGGCGGGTGGCAGGGAAACCGCCGACGCGGAGTTCCTCGCCCTGCTGGCCCACGAACTGGAGCACGTCCGGCAGTACCGGGAGCTCGGCGCCTGGCGCTTCCGCTGGGCGTACCTGCGGGAGTATCTGGCCGGACGCCTGCGCAAGCTGGGGCATGACGCTGCCTACCGCAACATCTCGTTCGAGTGCGCCGCCCGCGAGGTGGAAGAGCGAGTGCGCCTCGACTTCACCCGGGGCTCCCGGAGAGCTTGAGAGCCCGTCAGCCCCGCCGGACGTTTACCTGAATTCGCTCGTTCCAACTGATCGGCGGGGCCCAAAAAACCAGGAGCCGACGCTGCTCACGAGGCTGACGACGATCGCGCCCAGGAACGCCGGCCAGAAACCGGCGATGTGAAAGCCCGGCAGCATCCAGCCTGCCAGCGCGAGCATGCCGGCGTTCAGGACCAGCAGGAACAGGCCCAGGGTGATCAGCGTGATCGGCAACGTCAGGATCACCGCCAGCGGTCGCACGACCGCATTGATCAGCCCGAGCACCACCGCGGCACCCAGCAGCCAAGCCGTGCTGTCGAAGCTGATGCCGTCGACGAGGGCATCGGCTACCCACAGGCCGATGGCGGCAGTGAGCGCTCTGACGAGAAAACGGTCCATGAGCTATTCCTGCGTTAGGGGGATCTGAAAGCCTACTGGGTCGCCCCGGCGAAGGCCACCTCGGGAACGGGCGCCGGCCCGGAGCCGAGGGCCCTCGGCAGCCGCAGAGTGGCCCGGAGCCCGGGCGCATTGTCGGTGAGCAGGAGCTGACCGCCGTGGTGTCGGGCGATGGCATTCACCAGGGACAAGCCCAGCCCACTGCCGGGCACGCCAGTGACACTGGCGGAGCGATAGAAGCGGTCCAGCACCTTGTCGCGTTCCACCTCCGGAATGCCCGGACCCCGGTCGGCGACGGAGATGCGGAACGCGTCGGCTGTCCCGGTGGCCTCGAGAGTAACTTCCGATCCGGCCGGGCTGTATTTGATCGCGTTGTCCAGCAGGTTGCAGAGCGCCTGGAACAGCAGATCCCGGTCGCCCCGCAGCTGGCCTGTCACAGGGCCGAGATGGACCGCAATGTCCTTCTCTTCCCCGACCGCCTGATACAGCTCCCAGGCGTCCTGCAGCAGGGGGCGGAGGTCCACAGCGGCCCATTCCCGGTCATGGGTGCCCGACTCGATGCGCGCGATGCGCAGCAGGGCCCTGAAGGTTGCCAGGAGATGATCCGCCTCGCCCATGGCCGAGTTCAGTTCGTCGCGGAGTTCGTCGTCCAGCCCCGGGCGCGCCGTCAGGTTCTCGAGCCGGCCGCGCAACCTGGTTAGTGGCGTGCGGAGGTCGTGGGCGATGTTGTCAGCGACGGACTTGACGCCCTCGATCAGAGAGTCGATCCGGTCCAGCATCGCGTTCAGGTTCTCCGACAGCTGGTCGAACTCGTCATTGACACCCCGCACAGGCATGCGGCTCTGCAGGCGACCGGTCATTATTTCGCGGCTGGCCCGGTTGATCACATCGATGCGGCGCATCACGCTGTAGCTCATCAGAAAGCCGCCGAGCAGTGCGAGTACGAGACCGCCGCCCAGGGCCCAGAGAGAAGCTTCGTTGATTAGCGAACGGGTGGCCTCCAGGCGGCTCTGGTCCTGAGCCACCAGCAGTTGCTGTCCATCGCGCAGCCGGACGATCGGGCCCCGCATGCCGATGCGTCGACCGTCTCGTCCCACAACCGTGAAGCTGAACCAGCCGTCGTCACCAGTTTTTCCGGCGGGCCAGACGGCCAGGTTGCCGGCCAGTGGCCGGCGCTCCCGGTCTGCAAACAGGTAGACAGTGAGGGCACCGTTGTTTACAGCGGCGCGCGCGCGGATCAAGGTCTGCAGCCCGCGCGGGCCGCGCCGGCTGTACTGCTCGACGAGGCCGGCGACTTCTGCCTCGATGGTGGCGTTGGTTTGCTGCTCGAGATAGCCGAGCGTAGCCCACCACACGACGCCGATCAGGACCAGCGCCGAGGCCCCGAAAATCCCCATGTACCACCAGGCGAGCTGGAACGTGGAGGTCCGGATCAGCCTAAGCGGATTCACTCAGCCTGTACCCCGCCCCGCGGACGGTGTGAATCAGGGGTGGCTCGAAGTCTTTGTCGACCTTGCGGCGCAGACGGCTGATGTGGACGTCGATGACGTTGGTTTGCGGATCGAAGTGATAGTCCCAGACATTTTCCAGCAGCATGGTGCGGGTGACCACCTGGTCCCGGTTGCGCATCAGGTACTCTAGGAGGCGGAATTCCCGGGGCTGCAGGTCGATGCTCTGGCCCGCCCGGCGCACCTCCCGACTGAGGAGATTGACGTGCAGATCTCCCACCTGGATTTCGGTGATTTCGTCGCTGCCCTCCCGGGCAGGACGGCGGGTGATAGCCTCCAGCCGGGCCATCAGTTCCGCGAAGGCGAACGGTTTGCCGATGTAGTCGTCAGCCCCGGCCCGCAGACCCTTCACCTTGTCATCCACCTCGCCAAGCGCGCTGAGGATCAGGGCGGGGGTTGTGTTGTCGGAGGCGCGAAGTGTGCGGACGATGGTGAGCCCGTCAACATTGGGTAGCATGCGGTCCACGATGAGGGCGTCGTAATTGCCTGTCGTGGCCAGGAAGAGGCCGTCCTTGCCGTCGGCCGAGTGATCGACCGTATGGCCGGCCTCCCGGAGCCCACCGATGATGAAACTGGCGACGCCGGCGTCGTCTTCGATAACGAGGATGCGCATGGCGCAGATCATAGTGTAGGAGCGCCTTTGGGCGCGACCGGGAATGCGTCAGTCGCGCCCAAAGGCACTCCTGCAAGAGAAAAAGGGCCGGGGAGCTTGCGCTCACCGGCCCAAAGGACTAGCCGTCTTCAGCCTGCTGTGACGAGCCCGGCCCGGGGGGAACGGGGCGGGCTCGTCGATCAGTGGATCAAGGCTATCCGCCGGCTCCTGACCCCCCGATGGATGGGGTCTTAAGGATTGGTAACTTGGTCCCCGACGCTCGGTTCAGCGGGATCAGGCGGCCAGATTGGCCGCGGCGCTGAGAGCCTCATCGAGCTGGCGATGAGGCACGCACACGGCGGCCGGCGGCAGCACGCGGGCGATGTCGCCGCGGCGGATCGGTTGCCAGAGCGTCGGACCGCCGGGCAGCCGGCGGCCAGCGTGGTCGCTGACGAGCGCGATTTGCGGGCGCGTCGGCTCGTCATCGACCTGGCGGCGCACGATGCCGAGGCGGCCGTCGGCAGTCTGCAGCCAGGAGCCCGTGGGGAATAGTCCAAGAGCACGCATGAAGCTGCGCACGATGGCCGTATCGAACTTCCTGCCGCACAGCCTATTCACCAGCCGCATGGCGTCGTGCGCCGCCATGGCCGGCGCGTACCGCCGGTCCTGGAGCACGGCGTCGTAGGTGTCCACGAGTCCCGCAAGCCGGGCCGGAAGCGGAATCCGGCTGCCGCGCAGGCCGCGCGGATAGCCGCTGCCGTCCAGGCGTTCGTGGTGCCCGAGCACCGCATCCTCCACCGTTTCCGAGATCGCCGACGTCGAGCGGACCATGTACAGGCCCCGTCGGACGTGACGCTCCACGAAGCCGCGCTCATGACCGGTCAGTGGCTCGATCTTGGCGAGAATCGTGATGGGCACTGAGAGCTTGCCGATGTCCAGCAGCAGGCCGGCCAGGGCAAGCTCATTCACCAATGGCCGCTCAAAGCCAATCCCTCGGCCGGCCAGCGCCATCAGTACCGCGGAGTCCAGGGCCCGCCGATGCAGAAAGCCCACCTTGAGCTCGGTGGCCAGCAGCCAGGGGATAGTGTCTGCGTCCGCCAGCAGACTCGCAACCACCGGCTCGAGCGCGCAACGCAGCGGCGTCAGCACCAGCTCGTTGGAGCGACGCACGCCCTGCACCGCTACCGCGAAGGCATGGCCCAGGGCGCGCAGTTCCGTTCGCTGGCGGGTCAGGGGTGTCGGCAGGACATCGGGGGACAGGGCCTTGACCCTTGCGGTCAGGCCGGTGGAAAACATCTCGCCGTCGCTGTGCTCCGAAAGCACCGGGTCCACATAGACGTAAGCGCAGATCCGCCGCAGGTCCTCGATCTGCTCGCTCTGGTTGAGCAGGAAGCCGTGGGCATGGAACGACGTCTGCAGCCACGATCGATCCAGCTCGGCCACATACATGCCGAGCTGCAACTGGGCGCAGCTCACGGGTACTAGACACGCGGGATGTATCAATGCCATCTCATTATTTTTGTTGGACTGGCAAGGCAATGTAACAGCGGGTGCAGTCAAGTAGCGTGACGGAGCTCACGCGGCAGGGCTACCTGATTATGGCAAGTGGTCGCTCCCGCCCGCCCCCGGGCCTTGTGGTTTGGCTGGACCCAGCGACCTGAGGTACGTCGCGATGGCCTGCCGGTCCTCAGTGGTCAGCTTCCCGGTGTTGTCCTCAATCACGTCACTCATCAAGGAGCCGGCAAAATCCCCATCCGGCAGCAAGCCAGTCTCGAGAAGGAACACGATCTCGTCGACGGACCAGCGGCCGATGCCGACCGTCTTGTCCTGGGTGATGTTCGGAGTCTTCTCGCCGTCCGGCCCAGCCGGGTTGCCGGCCAGTTCGCGGCTTCGGTCGAGGCCGCCGAGGACGTTGCGCGGCGTATGGCACTCGCCGCAATGGCCGAGGTGCCGGACCAGGTAGGCCCCGCGATTCCATAGAGCATCACGGGAAGGATCGGCTGCGAAGCGCCCGGCCGTGAAATTGACCAGGTTCCAGCCGAACATCACCAGGCGGGATGACAGGTACCAGGGCAGCTCGTGTTCCGGTGTCATCTGGCGGACCGGCTTCAGGCTGCGGAGATAGGCGGCGATGGCAGCCACGTCGGCATCCGTGAGGCCGGTGTAGGCGGGGTAGGGAAAGGCGGGGTAGTAGTTGCTGCCATCCGGCGCCACACCTTCCCGGAGCGCCCGGCCGAGATCCGTGTCCGTCCAGCCGCCGAGGCCGGTGACCGGATCGGGGGTGAGATTCGGCGAGTAGAAGGTGCCGAAGGGCGTCGCCAGCGCTCGCCCGCCGGCCAGGGGTATGGCATCTGGCCGGTCAGCCGTGTGGCACGTCAGGCAGCCGCCCGCATGCACCAGGTAGCGGCCCCGCTCGCTCGGGGCCGGCAGGTCAGCCGACTCGGCCGCTGGCGTCCCCAGCGCGCCGCCGAGCAGCAGGGCGGTCCCCAGCCAGTGGCCAAGACGTTCCCGGGCCGCCGCTGCGGCGCCCGGACCGCCCGCCATCAATCATCGTCCTGCTTGCGATAACGGTCGTGGCAGCCCTTGCAGGCCTCGCCCAGCGTCTTGAAGGCAGCCGTTGCCCCTGGCTTGTCGTTGGCGGCCACCGCGTCCCGCAACCTGGCGGACGACGTCTCGAGATCGGAGACCAGCTTGTTGAACTGCTCCTGTTCCTTCCAGATCAGGGGAAGCGCGTCCGTATCGCCCGTATCGGTCCCGGCCGGAAACAGCACCTTGGCCTGCGCGCCGAGATCGGCCAGCGCGGCCGTGTGCCCCTTCAGGTACTCCGGATGGTCCACCTTGCCGAAGTTGATCAGGACAAACGCGCTCACATGGGCGGCCAACCCGTCCATCACAGCCTTGCGATACTTGATCGCATCCGCCGGTGTGGTGGCGGCCGACGTGGCGGCTGAGAAGCCGGCGACCAGACTGGCGGCCAGGCTGGCGACGAGTACGGTACGGACGAGGCGACGCATGGGAGACCTCCAGGTAGTGGCTAATGTCTTGTTGCGGAGCAGTCGGGACCCGAGCATAGCAAGAGGGAACGCCCGCCCGCGATCCGGCGCAATAGCAAGAACGAATCCAGCTGGGCGATCGACCGAGTCTTAGCCTCCGGCGTCGAGGTAGGCCCCGACATCCCGGGCGATGACCGGGCCGGCTTCATCCGCCGCCATGTGGCCGACGCCCGGGTACGTAATGACCTTCACGTCCGGCGCATTGACCAGCATTTTGCGCAGCTCCTCGGCCTGCTCGACGGGCGCCTGGGGATTCTTCTCGCCCCAGAGGATCAGCGTGGGCACGCGGACTGCGGCCGTGACGGTGCCGAGATCATCGCTCGAGTAGGTGCGCAGGCGGGCGAGGATCGCCGGGCGCTGGCCCTCGCGCAGCCACATCTCGTACCACTGATCGATGAGCTTGTCGTCCACCTTGCCGGGATCGCCAAAGCGGCTCGTCAGCATGTAACTGGCCAGCGCCCTGGGCGTGATGTACTCAAGAATGTTGGCGATGCGCGGGACACTGCGCCCGGCCCGCTGCATGCTGCGCCCTTCGAGCGCGCCTGGACTAAGCAGGATGAGACGCTCCACCCGCTCCGGGTGCGCCGCCGCATAGTGCATGGCGACCGTGCCGCCGATGGAGGTGCCGCCGATCGAGAAACGGGTGAGCCCGAGCGCATCCACGAAGCGCTCTGTGAGCCGCACCGTGCGTTCCAGGCTGTAGTCACCGGACGGGTCCGGACCGGTGAGGCCGTGGCCCGTCATGTCGAAGCGCAGGACCCGGTGCTTGCCCTGCAGCGAGTCCACCCAGCTGTCCCAGCTCAGCAAGCTGCCGAAGTTGGCGTGGATCAGGACCAGCGGCGGCCCGCTGCCTTCATCCCGGAAGTGAATCCGTACGCCGTCCACGTTGAGGAACTTGGAGGCGGGGGTGGTGTACCTGGCCTCGAGGACTTCGGCCGGAATATCCCGGTAGACCCAGGCGGCAACCAGCAGGGCGACGGCGCTGCCAGCCAGTAGAGCGCCAAAGCCGAAGGCGAGGTAGCGCAGCCACTTCATCGTTGAAACTATAGCAGGGCCCAAAAAAACAGGGGCCGCATGCGCGGCCCCTGTGTTAGTCGATTGACTGAGAAGCAGTCAATCAGGGCTTCTGCATCGCCTCGCCAGCGTCCTGCACGGCTTCACCAGCGCTCTCGACAGCAGCGCCGGCAGCGTCGGTCGCGTCAGCGGCAGCACCGGCAGCCATGTCGGCGGCACCAGCAGCAGCAGCAGCAGCGGCATCGGCGCTGCCTTCAGCAGCCGTTCCAGCCGCATCCGCTGCAGCGCCGGCAGCATCAACAGCAGCGCCAGCAGCATCACCTGCCGCGTCGGCTGCCTGGGAAGCGCTATCCATCGCCGAATCAGCAGCCTCAACAGCCTTGTCGGCGGGCTTGCCACCGCAGCCAGCGATCATTACCAGCGCCATTGGCAGGGCAAGCCATGCCTGACGAATCATAGTGCTCATCGGTCGTCCTCCTGTGTACACAATTTTCTAAATGGCCAGACTCAATCGGCCTGAAAAACGGCCAGCCAGTGTTCAGTGATTACCCTTTCGGACCACCCCGTCCGAAAGAGGTGGCACACCGCCACCGGTTCCCATCCCTCTGCAATGCCTGCCGATAGCCAGCAGGCGCGCAGAGGATACACCAAAATTCCCGGTATCAGTCTGTCCCTGATCCTTCGGCACGCTCCCGGAAGGGGTGCCGGCAACACCGCGGGTTGGCGACAGATATTGACTAGTCGTCGCTATACTTGCATCATCCCGACAGTTCGTTGGCAAGAGTGGTCCTAATGTTCATAGCACTTCGGGATCTCGTCTACGCGAAAGGGCGCTTTGCGCTCATGGGTCTCGTGGTGGCTCTCGTGGCTTATCTGATGACCTTCCTCTCGGGCTTGTCCGGGGGCCTTATCAGCAACAACGTCTCCGGGCTGATCGCCGCCCCGGTGACTCACTTTGCGTTCCAGTACGACGATCGCCCCACCTTCCGGTCAAGTCTCGTGGATCGTGCGATGTGGGAGGGCTGGCAGGCACGGTCCGGGGTCCGCCATGCGGAACCCCTGGGTCACACCTCATTCAACGGGCGCAATCAGCGCGATGAACCGCTCGAGTTCGTGCTCTGGGGCGTTAGCCCGGGCTCGTTTCTGGATGTTCCCGCAACCAGCGGAACTGGCCTGGGCGCCACGGAGAACGGGGTGGTGATTTCCCGCCTGCTGGCTGATCGTGGCGTGAAGATTGGCGACACCATCACCCTCGACCGGGTCCTGACCGAGCTCAAGGTGGTCGGAGTCCTCGACGAGGAGCGCAACTACGAACACACCCCGATTGTCTTTGCGACTCTGGCGAAGTGGCAGGAAGCGACCTACGGCCCACCGGGAGGCGCACCGCCCGGGGAAAAGCTGCCCGATGTGGTGTTCGACTTTGCGAGCGTGGTTGCCCTGGACCTCGAACCCGGCGTCACGCCGGAGCAGGTTGCCGCCGCGGACTCCGACCTTGGCACCACGACCCTGACGCGCGAGGGCTCCTTCCAGACCTCACCGGCCTATCAGGTGGAAGTCTTCACCGTCGCCGCCATCCAGGCCTTTCTGGTGGTGACCTCGGCGGTGCTGCTGGGAGCCTTTTTCCTGATCTGGACGATCCAGCGGACGGCCGAAATCGGTCTCGTGAAGGCGTTAGGGGCATCGAACGGCTACCTGCTGCGCGATTCCCTGGGCCAGGCCCTGCTGCTGCTGCTGGGCGGTCTGACCGTCGGCGTGGGTCTCGCCCTGGTAAGTGGCGTGGCCTTCAAGGCGACAGCAGAGGCGGGCACCCCCTTCCAGTTCCAGCCCGTGACCGTCGCGTTGTCCGCACTGCTGTTGCTGGGGGCGGGGCTGCTGGGCGGTGCGGTGTCGATTCGCCGGATCACGTCCGTGGAGCCATTGATTGCGCTCGGGAGAGACCGATGAGTCTGCGCATTGAGTCGGTATCCCTGGTGCTCGGCGATGGGGATCAGCAGGTCCAGGCTCTCGACAACGTATCGCTCAGCGTCGCCCCGGGCGAGTTGCTGGCGGTAGTGGGCCCGTCGGGGTCCGGCAAGTCGAGCCTGCTGGCGGTGTGTGGCGGACTGCGAAGACCGAACTCGGGGCACATCCATGTGGCCGACACCGAGATAACGGCCCTGAACCCGGAGCAGTTGACCCGCGTGCGGCGCGAGCGGGTCGGCTTCGTCTTTCAGCAGTCCAATCTTCTGCCAGCGCTGACGGTGCTCGATCAGCTTTTGCTCACCGTGCACCTGCGAGGCACCAGGCCAGGGGCTGCCGATCGCGACCGGGCCATGGTGCTCCTGAAGCAGGTTGGCATGGAATCCCGCAGCAAGCGCCGGCCTGCGGAGCTGTCTGGCGGCGAGCGGCAACGGGTGGGCATCGCGCGGGCGCTGATGTCGTCGCCGAGTCTGCTGCTGGTGGACGAGCCGACGTCCATGCTCGACCAGTCCCGGGGTCGGCAGATCGTGAGTCTGCTCCGGGGTCAGTGCCACGAGCATCGGGTCGCGGCCCTCATGGTGACTCACGACCCGGACATGCTGAAGTATGTCGACCGGGCCGTGCACATCGCTGATGGCCGTCTGGAGCAGCTGGCGGTGGCCCATGCCGCGCATTGAAGCGGCCAGCATCGAGGAGCATGTCAGGGCGCAGACCGCGCGCATACTGACTGCCGCGAGTGAACTCTTCCGCGAGCGGGGCTACCGTCAGACCGACATGGACGACATTGCCAAGTCGGTCGGCCTGGCCCGGAACT
The DNA here is from genome assembly GCA_964391025.1 of uncultured Chromatiaceae bacterium. Classification (GTDB taxonomy): domain Bacteria; phylum Pseudomonadota; class Gammaproteobacteria; order Steroidobacterales; genus SHZI01. Next base: position 8,778 of record CAYMKJ010000190.1, on the reverse strand, counting down.
CCCTCTACCGGTACTACCGGAACAAGGATTTCATCCTGCTGGCCTGCGTCGCGCGGGACATGGGTGCCTACATTGAGCAGATGCGGAGCCTGGGCAGCCTGCATCCCGATCCAGTAGAGCGGATCGGCGCCTGGCTGGACATGCAGATTGATATGGCCACGAGTCCCGCGCACGCCACGCTGGAGCTCATCGCTGAGATCCGCAGTGACGCGCCCGAACTTCGGAAGCAGCTCATCGAACTCCACGAGGCGCCGGGTGCGGTACTGGCGGAGTCCTTGGCGGAGGTTCTTCGCGGCAAGCGAAGAGACACCGGCCTGATCGCGGCCCTGGTCCGGGGCATGGTGGAAGCCGCAGCGGGGCAGGCCATGCGCCGGGACAACACGGCGGCGGTGAAGCGGGAGCTGCGCCGTGCTGTCGAACGAATACTCGAAAGCTGAGGAGTTTTAATGGTGAAAGACCCACGTATTGCCTGGCTCCTGTCGCCGCTCATGTGCCTGTTGCTGGTCCTGCCGGGGTCGAATGTCCCTGCAGCGGATGAACCCGTCCACCAGCACGGCGGGGCGGTGCCGGCCATGGCTCCGGACGGCAAACGCCTCGAGTCTTACAACAAGCACCATGAGATGACGCCCGAGATGCGCGCGGCCCTGCGCAACAAGATTGCCCTGTACCGGGGGTTCACAGATCGCGAACTCGACATGAACATGAGCGCGATGGGCCCCGACTACGAGTGGTACGTCAGCGATTCGGATGTGAAGGGTGAGACGGGCGTGCTGGTCCTCACTCATGGAGTGGGTGAGAACAGCGACCGGCTCATCCGGGATGCGTACCTGCCGATGGCAAAGAAGGCGCCGACCGCGATTGGCTTTGGTATGTCCATGATGAGTTCGTCCCACCTGCAGTCAGCGGTGGATGACCTGCGCGCCCACGGGGTCCGGCGGATCATCCTCGTGGACGAGGGAACCACCACCAAGTACAACTCGCTGACCCGGCATTGGCAGTACATATTCGGCCTGTATCCAGAGTCCAGCTATATGGATGTTCCGACGATAAATGCTCCGGGCGTCGAGTTCGTCTGGGCGGGACATTTCAATGACCACCCGTTGATCACTGAGATGCTCTACGACAATGCACGTTCGGTCAGCACCAATCCCGCCAACGAGGTGCTGATCATCGTGGGGCACGGGCCGGAAGACTCCGCTGATAACGGGCCCGACCTGAAGATCCTCCAGGCCCATGTGGACAGGCTGAAAGCGAAGAAACTCTTTGCCGATGTCCGGATCATCAATTTGCAGGATGACGCCATTGTCCCGGTGCGCGAGTCCAACGTGCGGAAGCTGCGCGGCTGGATCCAGCAGGCGACCAAGAGCGGCCGCGATGTCATCGTGGTGGCGATTGCAGCCGCAAGCTTCGGCGTTCAGCAGCATATCAAGACGGACCTGCGGGGGCTGAAGTACACCTTTGCCGAGAAGGGTCTGGTCGAGAATCCGAAGTTCATAGAATGGGTGGACAGCGTGATCAAGTCAGCACGGGCTGAGCGTCCAGCGCAGCCTGGTCGTCCGATGTGAACCAGCCCAACCTCCGGCCGCTGCTGCTGGTCCTCTTCGTCGGCGTGCTCATGGGCGCGCTCGACCTGGCCATCATCGGCCCGGCGTTGCCGGCTATCCAGGCCGATCTGGGCGTCGATACGCGGGCACTGGCCTGGATCTTCAACATCTACGTGCTCTTTCAACTGGTGGGCGCGCCGCTGATGGCCAAGCTGTCGGACCGGTTTGGCCGACGGGCGATCTACGTGCTGAACCTCGCTCTGTTCGGCATCGGCTCGCTGACTCTTGCGGTCACGACATCCTTCGAGGTTCTGTTGCTTGGCCGGGCGATTCAGGGGCTGGGTGCTGGCGGCATCTTTCCGGTCGCCAGCGCCGTCATCGGCGACAGGTTCCCCCCCGAGAAGCGCGGGTCCACCCTCGGACTGCTCGGGGCTGTGTTTGGCATCGCCTTCCTGGTCGGCCCCATCCTCGGGGGCATACTCCTGCGCTTCTCCTGGCACTGGTTGTTCCTGATTAACCTGCCCATCGTCCTGCTGCTCATCTGGCAGGCCCTGCGCCTGCTGCCGGGGTCCGGCACCGCGACGCCGAGGCCTTTCGACGCGGCCGGCGCGCTGCTGCTTTCAGTGGTGCTGGGCAGTGTGGCGATCGTCTTTACGGAAATTGACAGCAGCCATCTCGGGGCGAGTCTGATGTCTCTGCCAGTTGCACCGTTTGCCGTGTTGGCCGTCGTGCTGGCACCGGTCTTCTGGCGTGTCGAGCGGGGGGCTGCAGATCCCATCATTCCGCCCCGCCTGCTGGGCTCGTTGCAGATGCGCCTGACGGCGGCAATTGCCGTTGGTACGGGGACTCTTGAGGCGGGGTCCGCGTTTTTTCCCGCGTTGGCAGTTGCGGCGCTTGGGGTCACCGACTATAACGCGAGCCTGCTGATGTTACCGTCAGTGCTGGCCACGACGGTTGGTGCCCCCCTGATGGGGCGCCTCCTAAACGTGCTCGGGTCGCGGGCGATCGTCCAGGCGGGCCTGGCGCTGGTGGCCGTTGGAGCGCTCATGTATGCGCTGACGGAACTCACGGTCACCTTGTTCGTGGTTGGCGGAATCATCGGCGGGTTTGGCTTCGCGGCGCTCCTCGGGGCCCCGCTGCGCTATATCGTGCTCAATGAGGCGTTACTGGCTGACCGAGGTACCGCCCAGGGTTTGCTCACTGTGTTCCTTGCGGTCGGCCAGCTTTCGGGTGCGGCTCTGATCGGCGGCGTCGCGGCTTCCCAGGGGGGCGGCACGCCAGGCTATCAGCTGGCCCTGCTCATTCTCGGTGGCCTGACCGCGGTGCTGGCAGTGGCCGGCTTCGGCCTTAAATCCCGCGCCCTGGAGAAGGCCACTTCGAACTAGCGGCGGATCCGCCTCAATAGCCAGTAACCCGCGGCGCCCAGGAGTGCCGCGAACATAACGACGTTGCTGACCATCAGGGCAGCCAGCTTGCACTCTTTAGCGACCACGAGCAGCACGGGCAGCCAGCCGACCTCAGTGGGGTAGAGGACAATCGTCGACAGCGCCGCGACGTTTTCCAGCCAGTCGAAGGCGGTGGCCAGCATCAACACCAGCAGCAGCTTGCGGGCCACCAGAGCGGCATAGAGCCGGGGCAGGCTGTTGCGCAAGGCAAACGCCACAGTGGCGGTGATGAAGAGGCCCGCGAAGAACGGGAAGGCGTAGTCGATCAGGGTGAAGGCGTAGTAAAGCTCCCGGGCCTGTGCCGTGTAGCCGGCCAGCTGTGGATAGACCTGGTCCGCACGGAGATCATTCTGCAGGTCGAAGGGTGTCGCACCGCCAGCGTACGCCGGGAAGTGGTCGCCAATTCGGGTCAGGGCCCGGAGCGAACCGATGAACAGCAGGAGGACGATGAGATAAAGCCACCAGGTCTGCGATATGCGAACTACCAGATCCTGCAGCCGGCCGAGCATGGGTACCCCCCCGTGAATGCCCCGGCCCATGATGCCCGTTCAACCCGGTCTCCTCAATTGCTGGCGATATACTGCGGGGATCGCGGAATCCTCTGGCTGACCTGATGAAGTATTGGCTGATGAAGTCCGAACCGTCGGTGTACGGCATCGACGATCTGCAGAGGGACAAGCGGACGAGCTGGGGCGGCGTCCGCAACTACCAGATCCGGAATATGTTCCGGGACGACTTCGCGAAGGGCGACCTGGCCTTTTTCTACCACTCCAGCTGTGACGAACCGGGCATCGTTGGTGCCATGACTGTCGCCGGCCCCGCTTACCCCGATCCGACCCAGTTCGAGCGGCAGTCCGGATATTTCGATCCAAAGAGCCGGCGGGAGACGCCAGCCTGGCTGGCCCTGGATGTCCGGTTCAAGAGCCAGTTCGGGCGACCGCTCTCCCTGGACGCACTCCGTCGGCACCCCGAACTGGCCGGGATGCAGATTCTCCGTCGCGGCAACCGGTTATCGGTCACGCCTGTGACTGAGGCCGAAGCAAACCTGATTCTTTCGCTGACGGTGCTCGGGTAGGAACACCGACCGGCAGCACGTTCGCACCCCGCTGCAGGCCCCCGACCGGAAATAACCGCACCCTGAGAGCTTTGGGGTGAAATTGTGCTCACAATTGTCGTAGAGTCTGAAGGTCAAAATCCCTTCCATCCCGGCCGGTGCCGCACCGACCCGGATACTTAACACTAAACAACCGGAAGCATTTCCATGACCAAGCCCAACGACGCCGAACAACTCCAGCGCGAATGGACCGACAGCTCCCGGTGGAAGGGCGTGACGCGCCCGTACTCCGCGACGGACGTGGTCCGTCTCCGGGGCTCCGTCCACATCGAATACAGCCTGGCCAGGCTCGGTGCGGAGAAGTTCTGGAGCCTGCTGCACTCGGAAAAGGTCGTTTCGGCGTTGGGCGCACTCACGGGTAACCAGGCCGTCGAGGAAGTGCAGGCCGGATTGAAAGCCATCTACTGTTCCGGGTGGCAGGTGGCCGGTGACGGCAACAGCACGGGCGACATGTACCCAGACCAGAGCCTCTACGCCGTCGACTCCGTGCCGAAGATGGTGGAGCGCATCAACAACGCACTGTTGCGTACCGACCAGATCCATCACATGGCAAGCGATACACGCATCGACTGGCTGGCACCGATCATCGCCGACGCCGAGGCCGGTTTCGGCGGCAACCTGAATGCCTTCGAGTTGATGAAGGCCATGATTCGTGCCGGCGCCGCCGGCGTGCACTTCGAGGACCAGCTGTCGTCGGCCAAGAAGTGTGGTCACATGGGCGGCAAGGTGCTGGTGCCGACCCAGGACGCCATCAACAAGCTCGTGGCGGCCCGTCTCGCTGCCGATGTGATGGGTGTGCCGACGGTGCTCATCGCCCGCACGGATGCGGACGCGGCCAACCTGCTCCAGGCTGATTACGACGAGCGTGACCACAAGTTCCTCACGGGCAGCCGCACCAACGATGGGTTCTACGAAGTCCGTGCCGGACTCGACCAGGCCATCGATCGAGGCCTGTCCTATGCGCCCTATGCCGATCTGCTCTGGTGCGAGACGTCCAAGCCCGATCTGGTCCAGGCGGAGCGCTTCGCCAAGGCCATTCACGCGAAGTTCCCGGGCAAGCTCCTGTCCTACAACTGCTCGCCGTCCTTTAACTGGAAGGCCAACTTGCCGGCCGCGCAGTTGAAGGAGTTCCGGGAGAGGCTCGCTGGCATGGGCTACCGCTACCAGTTCATCACGCTGGCCGGCTGGCACGCACTCAACCTCTCCATGTTCGAGCTGGCCCGTGCCTACAAGCAGTCCGGCATGCAGGCCTATTCGGAACTGCAGGAGCGGGAGTTTGCCAACGAACAGCACGGGTTCCGGGCGGCGAAGCACCAGGCGTTCGTGGGCACCGGGTACTTTGACGCCGTGCAGACCGTAATTTCGGGCGACACGTCGACAACGGCCTTGAAGGGCAGTACGGAAGCCGAGCAGTTCCATGGCCCCGGTAGCCACTAGGCGTTCTTGCGAACGCCTGCGAGATGGACGGCCCTAGCCCGGCGTCGCATGGTGCAGGAACTCGCCCGACGGACTGCGGCCGGGATCTTCGGGGCCTTCGAGGACTATAACCACGCGTTCCGGGCGATAACCCGCCGCGCCGAGCGGCGTTTCGTGGAACGGGAGTGGCAGCTCGGCCAGCGGGACGCGGTCGAGCGAATCGAACTCTACGACCGGCGCGTGGAGAAGTGTCTGGCTGATCTGGTCGGGCCCCTCGGGCGGCATATCGCCGCGGTGTCCATGTGGCGCGAGATCAAGGCCGAGTTTGCGAGCCTGATTGCCACTTGCCCCGATCGCAAGTTCGACGCCACCTTCTTTAACTCGCTCACCCGGAAAGTGTTCAAGACGGTGGGGATGAACCGGGATGTAGAATTTGCCAGCGTCGCTGACGAGCAAGGGGAAAGCCACGCCGCCCTGAAGCCCGCGGAACTGCCGCTGCGCACCGCACCCCCTGGCCTGGAGTTCCAGGCCGCCGTCGAGCATCTTATTGCTGGTGTGCCGTGGGCGCGGCACTTCGCGGATTCGTCAGCCACGGCGCGCTTTATTGCTGAGGAGATTGCGGCAATAGTGAAGGCAAGGTCCCTCACCATCGAGGGACTCCAGCTTGAAGTTCTGCAACCGGTCTTCTATCGGGCCACCCGGGCCTTCCTCGTTGGGAGAGTGGCGGGCGATGGGTGGATGCTGCCGCTCGTCATCGCTTTTGCCCACCCGGACAGCGGCATTGTGGCTGATGCGGTCATGATGTCCGAGTACGAGGTCAGGCCGCTGTTCGGCTTTTCCCGGTCGTACTTTCACGCGGACCTGCCGGCGGTTGAGCCGGCCGTCCAGTACTTGAGCTCGATCATGCCGGGCAAGCCGGTGGACGAGATCTACACGGTTCTTGGCCGAGCCAAGCAGGGCAAGACTGAACGCTATCGCAGTCTCTTCCGCCACCTGGCGAGGTCCACGGATTCCTTTGTGCATGCCGAGGGAATTCGGGGCATGGTGATGATCGTTTTCACGCTCTATTCGTCGGAGCTCGTTTTCAAGGTGATCCGCGACCGCTTTGCGGAGCCCAAGACGGCATCCCGCGAAGAGGTGATGCAAAAATACCAGTTCGTCTTCCAGCACGACCGGGTGGGCAGGCTGGTGGATGCCCAGGAATTCCGGCAAGTGCGTTTTCCGAAGGCCCGCTTTTCACCCGAACTGCTCGAGGAACTGCTGACGTCCGCCTCAGGCACCTGCCGAATCGAAGGCGACGACCTGATCATCAGCCATTGCTACATGGAGCGGCGCATGAAGCCGCTGAATGTCTTTTTGCGCGAGGCCAGCCCGGATGCGGCGCGACGCGCCATTCGTGACTACGGGCAGACCATTCGCGATCTGGCGCTGAGCAACGTCTTTCCCGGCGATCTGCTGCTGAAGAACTTCGGCGTCTCCCGGCACGGGCGCGTGGTCTTCTACGACTACGACGAGCTGTGCCTGGTCACCGAATGCTCCTTCCGCGACCTGCCGACAGCCCGGGACGATGAGGACGAGATGCGTGCGGAGCCCTGGTTCTTCGTGGGCTCGACCGATGTGTTCCCTGAGCAGTTTCTTGAGTTTCTCGGTTTGCGGGGTGAGCTGCTCGAGGAATTCCTCCGCCATAACGCCGATTTGCTGACGGCCGACTACTGGCGGAAGCTCAAGCTTTGCCACCTGGAGGAGCGGCACCTGGAAGTAGTGCCGTACACGCGGCGGCGGGCTGCGGGGTAGGAAGCTTGTCGGCCTGACGGACAGGAATGCCCGTGGGGTCGAAGTCGTGCAGGCAGTAAACATTAATTCCGAAAGTGTCGGGCGTCACCCGCTTGCGGTGAAACGGGTAGATGCCGCAGACCTTGCAGAAGAAGTGCCGGGCCGTCCTGGTGTGAAACTGGTACTCGGTGATCGACTCTTCGCCGGCGAGGAGCCGAAACTGACTTTCGTGCACCTTGACCATGAGTGCGTTCTTTCGGCGGCAGATCGAGCAGTCGCACCGGGTGAGTTCCGGGAAGTCTGTCTCGATCTCGAAGCGCACGGCTCCGCAGTGACAGGTGCCGAGGTACGTTTGCATTGGCCGCGTGATGGCCGCGCCATGCGACCGGTGGAGCGCCTTATTGGGAAACCTATTCACTTCGTAAAGCGCCCCGACTCGCGTACGGGAAATTTCTCCAGTATCCGACGGCAAGAAGGTTTGATCGAAACCGTCCTGCTCTTCGGAGCATGTGTTCTACACGGGGCAGTTCATGGTTTGCTAGGGCCGTCACAAGGTCAACTAACGTTTGCGTTGATCGGCCGGGCGCAGTGCGAAGGAACTATCCGGCCCGCTCGAACGCGCTGTTATGCGGCGACTTGCTCGTAGGAGAAGTCCGGGGCGCCTGCGCGCTTCGACGCGTGTTCGACCGTGATGGCGCAGATGTTGCCCTGTGCATCCACGTCCAGGATTGTGTTCTCGTCCAGATCACGAGTCTCCGATACGGGCGCGTCTCGGAACTCGATCAGCAGCGTATCGGTCTCCGCGAAGTAGCGAACTTTCATGGCGCGAACCTGCGGTCAAAGAATGCGTTGTGGTCGGTCTCACCGTCTCCTAACAACATAACCCGAAGATAGCGATTGTCCATCTCCGGCACCTGGATCCAGTGCCGAATCCGGCCGTCCTGCTGCCGAAGTTCACGGATTGGCGCAGTTATCGCGCGCTCGATCCAGGCATCCGTGATCTGTGCACGGTCTGGGCGTATTCGCACCGCATCAAAGTAAGCTGTCGTCTTCACGGTAGTTGCTCAACAGAATTCGGTGGCGTATCAACTCGCCGCATAACGAGGGTGTAGAAAAAGTCCCTGAGGGGTCGAAGGACATCCATTTCGACAGTCTCTTGACCCTTCCTGGACCAGCGATCGTTCAATGCGCGTCATTTTACGAAGCCTTTTTCCGCGCGGGGCAGTTCGATTTTTCCGGAGGGGCTTTTTCTACAGCCTCAACGGTTGAGCTCACCGGCGCTCGGCGACCGGTTAAGCGATTGGTTAGCGGCCGACATTCGTGACTGCCCCGCGCATTGCGTTTGGGATGGCGCTCTGAATGTCCGGCACAAGCCGAATTAGATCGGATAGACGGTTGCTAACGGAATGGACAAGGATGACGGCCAGAGAGAACTTCGGAATGTTCTGCTGAAAGGCCAAATTGCGATCAACGGTAACAAAAACGT
>CAYMKJ010000189.1:0-42254 GCA_964391025.1 uncultured Chromatiaceae bacterium | reverse complement strand
GCCCGGGTGCTGGCGAAGCCCGGCGACGTTCTGCTGGTGGGAGCAGGCGCTGACGTCAAGAGGGCGGCCCTCATGTCCCAGGGCGTCCTGGTCGAAACGGTGCCACTCGAAGCGGGACGCGTCGACCTGGCGGCCATGCTGCGCCGGCTCGGTGAGCTCGAGATCAACGAGGTCTGGGTCGAAGCGGGGCCGACGCTGAACGGCGCGCTGCTCACGGCAGGTTTGGTCGATGAGCTCCTGGTGTACCTGGCGGCCAGCGTTCTTGGCACCAACGCCCGCGGGATGTTCGATATTCCGCCGCTCACCGACCTGGCTGCCCGCCCTGAATTGAAGCTGCAGAGCGTCCGGCATCTGGGCGATGATCTGCGCCTGATTTATACGCCCAGGGCACCCACGGGAAGTTCACGCTGATGTTTACGGGAATCATCCAGGCGCTTGGTGCCGTCCGGTCTGTCACCCCGACGACCTCAGGGCGGCAACTGGTCTTCGAACTGGGCGACCTGGGCTCCAGGACTTTCCGTGTTGGCGACAGCATTGCGGTGAACGGCGCCTGCCTGACGGCGGTGGCGTTCAGGTCCGGCACATTTTCGGCAGACGTCTCTGCCGAGACCCTGCGGGTGACCACGCTCGGGCACTTGAGTCCCGGCAGCCCGGTGAATCTTGAGCCGGCGCTCACGCTGGCCGAACCGCTGGGCGGGCACCTGGTCACTGGGCATGTGGACGGCGTCGGCGAGGTGGCCGAGCGCCGCGAGGAGGGTGGGACCACGGTCCTGCGCTTCGCGCTGCCGGAATTCCTGCAGCGCTATGCGGCCCGCAAGGGCTCCATCTGTATCGACGGGGTGAGCCTGACGGTCAATGACGTGACGGACAACCGGGTGCTGGTCACCCTCGTGCCGCACACGCTGGCGAACACAATCATGCAACACTATCGAGTCGGTACGCGGGTTAACGTCGAAGTGGACCTGGTGGCACGCTACGTGGAAAGACTGCTGGGCAATTCATGACTCTTTTCGATAAAGATATTTCCGGAGTCGCGCCTAAAGGCGCTCCTACGGCACCTGTAGGAGCGCCTTTAGGCGCGACCAACACCGTAGGCGCGACTCCGCTGGCCTTCAGCCCGGTCCCCGCCATCATCGAAGACCTGCGCCAGGGCAAGATGGTCATTATCGTCGACGACGAGGACCGGGAGAACGAGGGCGACCTGCTCATGGCGGCGGCCAGGGTGAGGCCGGAAGACATCAATTTCATGGCGCGTTTCGGTCGCGGACTGATCTGCCTGACGCTCACCCGGGCCCGTTGTCAGCAGTTGCGGCTCCCGCTGATGGTTGGGGACACCGATCGCCAGCAGAGCACCAATTTCACGGTTTCCATCGAAGCTGCCGAGGGCGTAACCACCGGCATCTCCGCCCAGGACCGGGCCCGCACGGTGCGGGTGGCCGTCGGCCCGGACGCCACGCCTGAAGACATCCAGCAGCCTGGCCACATCTTTCCTCTCATGGCCCAGTCCGGCGGGGTGTTGACTCGCGCGGGACACACCGAGGCGGGCTGCGACCTCGCCCGGCTGGCGGGCTTCGAACCGGCGGCCGTGATCGTGGAAATCCTGAACGAGGACGGGACGATGGCCCGCCGGCCCCAGCTGGAGAACTTTGCCCGCGAACACGGCCTGAAGATCGGCACGATCGCCGACCTGATCCGCTACCGGCTCCAGCACGAGGAGTCCTTGGCCCGCATCGCCGAGCACACGGTGGATACCGAGTTTGGCGCCTTCCGCCTGGTCGCCTACGAGGATCACGTCAGTCGCAACGTGCACCTGGCCCTGATCAAGGGTGATCTCACCCGGCCCGAACCGCCGCTCGTCCGTGTCCATGTCCAGGACACGCTGGGCGATGTGGTGGGGGTCCGTAGCGCGGAACTGGGCTGGCCCCTGCGTTCAGCCATGCAGCAGATTGCGCAGGCGGGGCACGGCGTTGTCGTGCTGCTCCACTACGCCGAGTCCCCGCGCGAACTGCTGGCCGCATTCCACTCACTCGGCCGGCTGGCCGGGGCTGAACGTCAGGAATCGCCTGGTGGCCAGGTTCTGCGTAACTACGGCACCGGCGCGCAGATCCTGCGGGACCTCGGCGTGCATCGGATGCGTGTCCTTAGCGCGCCCAAGCAGATGCACGGCCTATCAGGCTTCGGCCTCGAAGTTGTAGAGTACGTGGACGCGCCGGACCGGCGCTCAGGTGGCTGATCTCGGCACATGCGCATCCTGGAAGGACAATTGATCGCCCGCGATGTGCGCATCGTGATCCTGGCCGCCCGCTTCAATGATCTGATCGTCCGCAATCTCGTGGACGGCGCGGTTGATGCACTGAAACGGCACGGCGCCGGGGAGACGGACATTCACGTGGTCCGCGTGCCGGGTGCCTTCGAGCTGCCGCTGGGGGCCCAGCAACTGGCCAGGCTGCGCCGCTACGATGGCATCGCTGCTCTGGGCGCCGTGATCCGCGGGCAGACGCCCCACTTCGATTTCGTCTGCAGCGAGTGCGCCGCCGGGCTCAATCGCGTCAGCCTGGAACATGGCCTGCCGATCGGCTTCGGTGTGCTCACCTGCGACACGGTTGACCAGGCCATGGATCGCGCCGGCGGTAAAGCCGGGAACAAGGGCGCCGACGCCGTATTGGCTACCCTGGAGATGGTCAGCCTCCTGCGTCAGCTGGAGGCCTGAGCCCCGCGTCATGGCTGTCACCGGTCGGCACGGTTCGCGCCGCCTGCTGGTGCAGGCGCTCTATCAGCGTCAGCTCGCTGGGCACACGGCTGCCGAACTGGTGGCGCAATTCTCGGCCCAGAAGGACTTCGAGAAGATGGACGTCGAGTTCTTTCGGCGGCTGCTTGGCGAGATCCTGGCCGATACTGCCGCACTCGATGCCCTGATCGAGGGCGATGCCGACCGGCCGGTGGCGCAGCTCGATCCCGTGGAGCACGGCATTCTGTGGCTGGGGCTCACCGAACTGCGGGCGCACCCCGAGATCCCGCTAAAGGTCGTCATTACCGAGGCCGTCCAGCTGGCCAAGGAATTCGGCGCGACGGATGGCCATCGCTACATCAATGCCCTGCTCGACCGGCTCGCCCCGAAGTTGCGTCCCGCGGCCTGACTTCCGACCGGAGCGGTGGTGGACGAACGGACCCTCATCAGCACTTTCTTCGACCGGCGGCCCGACCGGCGGGAAGACGTGATCCTGGGAATCGGCGACGACGCGGCTGTGCTGCGTCCCGAACCGGGATTCGACCTGGTGGTGGCGACCGACAGCATCGCCGAAGGCACGCATTTCCCGCCCGGGATTCCCGCGGCCGCCATCGGCCATCGCTGCCTGGCCGTTAACCTGAGCGACCTGGCCGCGATGGGCGCGGAACCGCTCTGGTGCACTCTGGCCCTGTCCCTTCCCCAGGCGGACCCGGCCTGGGTCGGCGAATTTGCGGCGGGTCTCTTCGCTCTCGCGGACCGTTATGCCGTGTCACTGGTCGGAGGCGATACCGTGCGTGGGCCACTGGGCGGGACGGTGACGATCCTCGGTCGTGTCCGGCCGCAATGCGCGGTCCGGCGCAGCGGTGCCCGTCCTGGTGACGGAATCTGGGTCACTGGACATCCGGGCGATGCAGTCGCCGGTCGCCTGCTGCTGGCAGAGGCCACGCAGGAGGCGGCAGCAACCGCGTTACGCCAGCGGTTCCTCTATCCGGAGCCGCGGGTGCGCGAAGGCCGCTTGCTGGCCGGTCTCGCCACGGCCATGCTCGACGTCTCCGACGGTCTCGACGACGATCTCCGCAAGCTGCTCGTCGCCAGCGGCGTTAGCGCCGAACTCGATGCCGGAGAGCTGCCACTCAGTGCGGAATTGCGGAGCGTTCGAGGCACCCAGGCCGTCGAATGCGCCCTCACCGGCGGCGACGACTACGAGCTGTGTTTCACCATGCCATCGTCGGGCGATGCGCGCCTGCGGGAGCTCTCGGCGCACTGGCCGGTCCCAGTAACACGCATCGGCACTATCGTCCCGGGCTCGGGTGCCCGCTGGCGCCTGCATGGCCAGCCGCTGACCATTCCCGACACGACGTTCCGGCATTTCTGATGGCGGCCAGACCCTCACGTACTGACCTCGCGCGCCAGGTGCTCCGCGACCCGGTGCACTGGCTGGCCTTCGGGCTGGGCTCGGGTCTGATGCCCGGGGCGCCGGGCACCTGGGGGTCGCTGCTCGCCGTCGGGATCTTCTGGGCGTTGCCGCCAGTGCCACTCACCGTCATGCTCCCGGCGTTGGTGGTTGTCTTTGCCTTGGGTTGCCTGATCTGCGGCACGAGTGCGCAGCGGCTTGGGGTGCATGATCACGGCGGCATCGTGTTTGACGAAGTCGTCGGCATGCTGCTCGTGCTGTCCGTCACGCCGCGAACGCCGGGCTGGACGCTGGCGGCCTTCCTGCTATTTCGCTTCTTTGACGTGGTCAAACCCTCACCGATTCGCGAGGCTGATCACAGAATCCCGGGCGGGCTGGGCATTATGCTCGATGACGTTCTGGCGGCTGTTTATGCGGCATTGGTCGTCAGGGGAGCGCTGCTGCTGCCGCCGTTCTAGCCCGGTCAGGTCTCCGCCGCATGGTTCAGCATACGACCCCGAGCGTCGGCTCCGTCGCTGCGGTGCTGAAGAAGATCGGAAAATACCTGATTATCAATGAAGTGGGCCGGGGCACTACCGGCACGGTCTACCTTTCCCACGACCTGTACTCCCGGCGCGACGTGGCGATCAAGGTCTACGCCACCGCCACTGACGACGATCCCTCCCGGGCAAAGATCGCCCGCAAGATGTTCTTCAACGAGGCGCACATGGTCGGGATGCTCCAGCACCCGAACATCCTGCCGATCCTCGACGCGGGCGAGGAGGACGGGAAGTATTACGTCGTGATGGAGCACGTACAGCGGTCCCGCACGCTGGAGGCCTACTGTCGCCCGGATAATCTGCTGCACGTCGAGGACGTGGTTAAGATCATCTACAAATGCGCCAAGGCGCTGCACTACGCCCACCAGCGTGGCGTCATTCATCGCGACATCAAGCCCAGCAACATCATGCTGACAAACGACAATGACGTGCGCATCATCGACTTCGGCATCGCGATCCTCCGGGACTCCGGCATCTCCAGGATCGAGGGCATTGCCGGCTCCCCCAGCTACATGTCACCGGAGCAGGTGCAGGGCAATGACCTGACCCCCGCGTCCGACCTCTTTTCGCTCGGTGCTGTGATGTACGAATTGCTGACCGGCTTCCGGCCCTTCCGGGCGAGTTCCCTGTCGAAGTTGCTGAATCAGATCGTCTACGCCACGCCGCCCCCGATCCACACGCTCCGCCTCGGAGCGCCGGAGGAGCTGGAGGAGATCGTGGCGGTCGCCCTCCAGAAGGATCCTGCCAATCGCTTTACGAACGGTACCGACTTCGGCGTACGGCTGACCCGGGTCTACCACCAGCTCAAAGGCCAGTGGGATGGCATCGACCAGCAGGAGCATTTCGACATCCTGCGCCGCCTGTCCTTCTTCCACGATTTCTCACAATCCGAGATCCGCGAGCTGCTTCGGGCAAGCGAGTGGCGGGAGTATTCGGCGGCTGACGAGATCGTGCGGGAGGGTACGGCTGACGACCGCTTCTACGTCATCGTGACCGGCGGTGTGGCCGTGGAGAGTAACGGCAAGGCCCTGGGCAATCTGCGCGACGGCGACTGTTTCGGCGAGACCGGCTACATTTCCGGCGCGCGCAGCACGGCCGGAATTCGTGCCCAGGACGCCGTGACCGTGCTCTCGGTCAGCTCCACGATGTTGGAGCAGGTGTCCACGGAGTGCCAGCTGCGCTTCAATAAGGTCTTTCTGCGGACCCTGATCCGTCGCCTGCAGGGCGCCAGCACGCCGCCGGAGTTCACCCCGCCTGCTTCCTGAGTGCGGCTTGCCGGCCTGGACGTTGTTGCAGCGATTCGGTCTGCGGTCAACCGCCACAGCTGATCCCGGCAGGAGCGCGGAAGAGGGGGCTTTGTTCTGGCTATAATGCGGATGAGTGACCAGAAACGTCGCAGCATGGTTCCCGCAACAGCCTGAGCGGAGGATAAGGACGCCAATTTGCTCAAACAGTGCTTCACTGACTTCCGCCTCACCGTCATGCACGACGGGGCCCTCCGCTCGGTACGGACCCGGTTGAGCGCGCGTTTTCCGGCCGCATGATTCGTTTCCTCATTGTCACCAAGAGGACCGGTCGGCTCGGTAACCGGCTGACCCTGTCGGCGCACTGCCTGGCAGCGGCGCGTGAGCGTGGCTGGGTCCTGCTGAATCCCTCCTTCGCAAGCTATGCCGATCACTTCGTTGGCCCGCGAGCCGACGCCATCGTCTGGAAGGCGCCGCGGCCCGATGCCGCGCCGACCCGGGCGCTCACCCGTCGCCTGGCTTACGCCGGTGGGCGCATCGTCTGGCAGGCAAGCAAGGTGCTGGAACTGATCCCCGGCATGCCGGTGGCCACGGCCAAGGCGCGTAGCCGCAAGCACCTCGACCTGGGACCGGTGGTCACTGCAGCCGAGAAGCGCAGTTCACGCCTGCTGGCGCTTCAGGGCTATCACTTCCGTCATCATGCGTGGGCACGCCGCCACGCAGACGCGATCCGCGCCTATTTCGAGCCCCTGCCAGAGATCCGTGCCGAGGCTGAACGCGCGGTCGCCGCGGTCCGGGCCCGCGCCGACGCGGTGGTCGGGGTGCACATCCGCCACGGCGACTACGCCAAGCATCTCGGCGGCCGCTTCTTCTATCCCGTCGCCACCTACCTGCGGCTGATGCGCGAGTGCCAGGCGCTGCTCGCCCCGCAACGGGTGGCGTTCCTCATTTTCTCCAACGCCGCGTTTGAGGCCCACGAATTTTCGGAGTTCGATGCCACACCCGGACCGGGCGGCCTGGTCAGCGACCTGCACGCGCTGTCGCTGTGCGACCGCATCATAGGCGCGCCCAGCTCCTATTCGAGCTGGGCCGCGTTTTACGGCCGGGTGCCAATCGCCCGCGTGCAGCAGCCCGACCGCGCACTGATGCCGACGGACTTCACCGTGCTGCAGAGCCCGGATCCCCTGTACTGACAGGTTTTGGACAGGCCAGGGCGGCAACAACCGCCAGCGGCCCTAAATTGGCCGGGCAGCTAACCAAGTACCTGAGCTCGCCGCCCAGCCCGCGCACACGTCAGGGCAGCGTGAGATCGCCCGCGTAGCCCAGAGTGACCAGATACCGCCCGGGGTTGACCGTATCCGCGTGCGCCCGCAGGGGGTATGCCGGCAAGGCTGCCGTCCAGCTCAACTCCGCCGCGGCGCCCGCGACATCCCAGCGCTGGACCGTGAGTCCGTCACGGGAGACCAGTGCGGCGCCGTCCTCCGGCAGCAGCAGCGTTCGGAAGGCGTCTGTTCCGGAGATCTCCGGGCCGAGCGCCAGCGGTGCACCGAGACGGACAGTGCCAATGTCCGATTCGGGCAGCCACTGCCCGGGCCGATCCAGGCCATCGAACAGCGGCACCACGAAACTTCCGCCCCTGGTGAAGAACAGCGTTCTGCCAGCAGCCCGCAGATCGTAGGCGCCTTCCGGCAGGACCAGCCGGTCGCGGACCTCAATGCCGCCCGCACCGGTGCGGGCCGCTACGACGGTGCTGGTCACCGACCAGTCATCGCCCCAGCTGTCCTGGACCGTGAAGACCTCGGGGCCCGCCGCAGCGACTACGTAACCGGGCACAATCACGGACGGCGTGACCACGCGGCCGTCGAGATCGATCCGCACGTAGTGATGCTCGAGCAGCGGACGATTGAGTTCGTCCTGACCGGCGAATTGCGCGAACGTCAACGCCAGCACGGCGCCATCGGCAACGAACCCGGTGATGGCGGCATCACCGACTGCCACGCCCTTGCCAAGTTCTGCCGCGGGGATGTCGATCACGATCACGCCATCGGCGGGCGTTCCTTCGCCGAAGAAATAGGGCTCGCCACCGGGAAGGCCGCGAAGCGCCAGCTTGCCCGAGGAGGTCAACGCGGTCTGCGCACCGGAGAAAACCGGCGCGATGATTGCGGCTCCACCGCCAACAAAGTCGGGCGGCGCGGCACCCTCGCCTGCGCCGCCAACGGGGGCGACGGCTCCCGAGCCGAGATCAAGCCGGGCAGAGATCACAGCTGGGGAAGCGCTGAAATCCATCACGTAGGCGGCACGGCCCGCCGCGTCCCAGCCGACGACGGCGGCCGACTGACCGTAGGGGTAAAACGACTCCGCCCAGAGTTCCACCTCGACACCGCCGAGCCGGGCCCGGTTGCCGGCCTGCACCAGCCGCAGCAGCGTGCCATCCGCCAGCTGGCCGATGTCAACCACGTTCTCGGCGATGGTGACGCGGCCGATCAGGTCGAGCGTCGCCGCCTGGGCCATCACTACTTCTTCGGCGCCGGCCGCCGCAATCCCGGCGCCGTAGGGAATTCCCCGCAGCGCTCCGCCCGCCACCTCGATCACCCCGCGGAGCGTCAGTGTGGTGCCGGCGCGCTCCACCACGGCCAGCCCGTCCCAGCGAGGCACGAGGATCAGGCCGGGAAAGACCGCGAAGGCCTTGCGTTCCCACAGCGCCGTGGCGCTGCTGTCACCCACATCCTCCCGATCGAGGATTGCGGGCGCTGCAGGATTGGAGACGTCGAACAGCGAGACACTGGTGCGCCAGCCGAGGGCCGGATCCACGCCGATAGTCACTAGTTGGCTGCCATCGACCACGATCTGGGTGGCATACCCGGGCACCTCGAGTTCCCCGGCAATCACTGGCCGACTTGAGTCGGACAGATCAATCACCCACAGGGGATCGATCTGCTCGAAGGTGACCAGATAGGCGCGATCCGCCGTGAATTGGGTGGCGAAGAGCTGCTCACCGCGCGCCAGCTCCAGGCTTGCCAACACCGCGGGCGCGTCAGGATCGGTGATGTCCACCGTGAAGAGCCGCGACAGGCCCGTGTCTGTCCAGTCGTGAGTCACGACCCGGAGTACGCCGCCGCCGAAGTTCAGCTTCTGATCGTCACTGACGAAACCGGGCAGATCCAGCGATCCGCGCAGGGCGAGCGCGCCGGCGGGGTCCGACACGTCCACCAGCGTGACGGTGGTGCCGTTGTCGGCATTGCTGCCCGCGATGAAGATGTAGCTGCTGGTGGCGTGAGCGAAGCCGGCGTTGGTCGTCAGCGCCAGGCTCGAGCCGGGGGAAAAAGGCGTCGGCCCCACCAGGAACGACTGCACCTGCTGATCCGTGACGGTGTAGAGCGCATTGCCGATCAGGCGGCTGGTGCGATAGGACCCTGTCATGAATTCGTTGCGTGAGATCGCGGGCCGCGCCGGGTCCGCCACTGCGATCTCCACCAGCCGCGTTCCGCCCTGGAGGTCCGCCAGCAGCACCAGGGCCCGGTTGTCGCGCAGATACATCTCCAGCGGCACCCCCGTCAATGCGAGGCGGCCACGAAGTTCCAGCCGCGAAAGATCAACGATTGTGAGGCCGCGATACGCGTTCAGCAGATAGAGCAGATCACCCGAGACGCGATAGAGATCGGCTTCCTCGATGGCCCGGGCGATCTCGGCGCGGGCGTCATCCGCGACAGCACCGAAGTCAGCGGAGCCGCCCGGAGGCGTCGGAATCCCGGCTCCCGGATCTACCGTGGCCGACAGGCCCCGCACGTCGGCGGTGAGGAACGTCGTATCGGCAGAACCGCCCGATTCACCACCGCCACCGCCACCGCAGCCCGCTGCCAGCAGGGTAATCACGCCCAGAGTCAGGTAACTGCGCATGGTCCGCGTAAACTCCTTAGGCCTACTGCGGGTTGTCGTCTTCCGGATCCGCATCCGGATCGTCTGTCTCAAAGTCCTTGAGCTCGCCGCCCATCAGTACCTGCACGCGCTGCTCTGCATCCTTGAGGGCGCCCTGACACTCGCGACTGAGCCGCACGCCGCGCTCGAACTCCTGCAGGGACTTGTCCAGCGGGAGTTCGCCCGACTCCAGCTGCTCGACGATGGTTTCCAGCTCCGCCAGGCTCTTGTCCAGATCCACAGGCTTGGAGGTTGCTTTGCGGCGCGGTGTACTCATGGGTGACTAGGTTGACAGAATCAGGCCCGGCTTCCTATATTTAGACCAAGTCTAAACAACACAAGGAGAATGCAAGTGGCTCTCAAGGGCAGCAAGACAGAAGGCAATCTCAAGGCCGCATTCGCGGGCGAATCCCAGGCCAATCGCCGGTACCTGTATTTCGCGGGCAAGGCGGACGTGGAAGGCTTTAACGACGTCGCGGCGGTCTTCCGCTCCACGGCGGAGGGTGAAACCGGCCATGCCCACGGGCACCTGGACTACCTGAAGGAGGTGGGTGATCCCGCCACGGGTCTGCCGATTGGCCCGACGTCGGACAACCTCAAGGCCGCCATTGCCGGCGAAACCCACGAGTACACCGACATGTACCCCGGCATGGCCAAGACCGCTCGCGACGAGGGCTTCCGCGAGGTCGCGGACTGGTTTGAGACCCTGGCCAAGGCCGAGCGGTCCCATGCCAACCGGTTCCAGAAGGCACTGGACACCCTCGGCAAGTAAGCCTTCCCGCGTTGCCGGCCGGTGGCTTCGATGCCGCCGGCCGGCTCTTCCCGGTGCCTCCCTGACTGCCCCCGGTATCGGGAGGGATCCGACTAAAGGACAGAAATGGGCACCCGCGAAGGCAACCTCGACGCCCCCACCCGTCATCCCCTCGACTGGCAGTCGCCCGACTTCTGGAGCAAGCCAGCCCTCGAGACCGAGCTGGAGCGCGTCTTCGACATCTGTCACGGTTGCCGCCGCTGCTTCAGCCTCTGCAATGCCTTTCCCACCCTGTTCGATGCGGTGGATGCGTCGTCCACTGGCGAAGTGGACGGGGTCCCCAAGGCCCTGTTCGCCGACGTCGTCGACCAGTGCTACCTCTGCGACATGTGCTACATGTCCAAGTGCCCCTACGTCCCCCCGCATCCTTTCAACGTGGACTTTCCCCACCTGATGCTCCGCGCCAAGGCCGTGCGCTTCAGGGAGGAGGGCGCGCCGCTACGCAGCCGGATCCTGTCAGCGACCGACCGGGTGGGCAGCATTGCCGGGATTCCCGTCGTGGCGGAGTTGGTGAACGCCGTCAACGGCAACCAGGTTGGTCGATTGTTGCTGGAAAAGACCCTGGGCGTGGCCCGGGACGCGCCAATTCCCCGCTACGAGAGCGACACGGCGCGCAAGCGCCTCGCACGGCAGGCAGTTCCAGATGCGCCGGTGGAAACCGTGAACGGCACCAGCGGCAAGGTCATCCTCTTCACCACCTGCTACGGCAACCGGAATCTGCCCGCGATGGTGGAGGATCTCGTGGCCGTGTTCCGGCACAACCGCATCACCGTGCAACTGGCAGGGTCCGAGCAGTGTTGTGGAATGCCAAAACTCGAGTTGGGTGACCTGGAGTCGGTGGCGAAGGCCAGGGACGCCAACGTGCCCGAGCTGGCCAGGTGGGTGGCAGAGGGCTGGGACATCGTCGCCCCGGTGCCGTCCTGTGTCCTCATGTTCAAACAGGAACTGCCCCTGATGTTCCCCCGGGACGCTGAGGTGCAAGCCGTCGGCCGTGCCTTTTTTGACCCGTTCAACTACCTGCATCTACGCCACAAGGGCGGCAAGCTGCGCACGGACTTCGCGAAGTCCCTCGGCACGGTGTCCTACCAGGTGCCATGCCACCTGCGGGTGCAGAACATCGGCCTCAAGACCAGGGATGTGCTGCAGCTCGTGCCCGGCACGACGGTCGAGCCGATTGAGCGGTGCTCCGGCCACGATGGCACCTATGGCGTGAAGACCGAGTTCCGGGCGGCCTCGGTGAAGATCGCCACGCCGGTGGCAGAGCAGGTGAAGGCCAGTGGTGCCGACCACTTCTGCAGTGACTGCCCCATGGCGGGCGCCCAGGTGGCAGGCCTGGCCCAGCGCAGCGATCACTCGCACCCGATCGAGCTGTTGCGGCTGGCTTACGGCATCTGATCCGTCCTGAAGGGACTGTATGGGCAAGCTCACGCTGGATGATCTCTTCCCCCTCGAGACCTATGCCCGGTTGCGCCCGGAATTTCGTGAGCGGGTCATCGAGCACAAGGCGCACCGGCGTTTGTCCCTCGGTGAGCACGTCACGCTGTCGTTCGAGGACCGGCTGACGATGCACTATCAGATCCAGGAAATGCTGCGCGCCGAGCGGATCTTCGAGGCGGACGACATCCAGGCTGAACTCGAGACCTACAATCCGCTGATCCCCGACGGGAGCAACTGGAAGGCGACGCTCCTGATCGAGTACCCCGACGAGGACGAGCGCCGGATCGCCCTGGGCCGCCTGCGGGGCGTCGAGGCTCGGGTCTGGGTCTGCGTGGGGAAGCAGGCGTTGATCTACGGTATTGCGGACGAGGACCTCGAGCGCTCCAACGATACCAAGACGTCTGCCGTGCACTTCCTGCGTTTCGAGTTGCCGGCGGTTGCCATCCAGGCTTTGCGCGCCGGTGCCGGACTTTCGGCCGGCGTCGACCACCCCGGGCTGTCGGTGCGGGTCGAGGCCATTCCGGAGCTGCTGCGCGAATCCCTGATCGCCGATCTGGCCTGACTGCTGGCCTGACTTCTGGCGGACCATTTTCTTGCTTAATCCGGCGGGTACTCTAAGATTCGGCCCGTTGTTGTGCATTGTCCCTGAATTCTGATGGCCACCCGTTACGCAGCTGCTGACATCGAGGTCCTGAGCGGCCTTGATCCCGTGCGCCGCCGCCCCGGGATGTATACCGACACGAGTCGGCCGAATCACCTCGCCCACGAGGTGATCGACAACAGCGTGGACGAAGCTCTCTCCGGACACTGCAAGCGCATTGATGTAAAGCTTTACGCCGACGGCTCCGTGGAGGTCGTTGACGACGGCCGCGGGATGCCAGTGGACAAGCACCCTACCGAAAAGATTCCCGGTGTGGAACTCATCTTGACCCGGTTGCACGCGGGCGGAAAATTCTCCAACAACAACTACCAGTACTCCGGCGGCCTGCACGGCGTCGGCGTGTCTGTCGTGAATGCCCTGTCGAAGAACCTCGAGGTCTGGATCCGGCGGGACGGCCACGAGTACAACATGAGCTTCCGCAACGGGGAGCGGGTGGGAAAGCTGGACCAGGTCGGCACGGTTGGCAAGGCCAACACGGGCACCACACTGCGTTTCTGGCCGGATCCCAAATTCTTCGATTCCGACAAGTTCTCGGTGAGCGATCTCAAGCACGTCCTCCGCGCGAAAGCGGTGCTCTGTCCGGGGTTGCGCATCCGCTTCGACGTCGAGAAGCCGGAGCAGAGCGACGAGTGGCTGTACGAAGGCGGGCTGGAGCAATACCTTGCTGAAAGCCTTCCGGACGCCGAGCTGGTTCCAAGCCCGCCCTACTCAGCCAGCCTCAAAGGCGAGCGTGAGGAGGTGGAGTGGGCCCTTGCGTGGGCCGACACCGACACTCCGGCCATCAACGAGTCCTACGTCAACCTGATCCCCACGGCCCAGGGCGGCACCCACGTGGGTGGCCTGCGCACCGGCCTTACCGACGCGCTGCGGGACTACTGCGAGTTCCGCAACCTGCTGCCCCGGGGCGTTAAATTGGCGCCGGACGACGTGTGGGACGGCTTGCACTACGTCCTCTCCGTCAAGATGCAGGAGCCCCAGTTTTCCGGCCAGACCAAGGAGCGCCTCAGTTCCCGGGAGTGCGCCGCCTTCGTGGGTGGCGTCGTCAAGGATTCCTTTTCGCTGTGGCTCAGCCAGCACACTGAAGAGGGCGACCAGCTCGCCGAGCGCGCCATCCTCGCTGCGCAGCGACGCTCCAAGGCGGCGAAGGTCGTGGTGCGCAAGAGGATCACGAGTGGTCCCGTGCTGCCCGGCAAGCTGACGGATTGCACCAGCACGGATCCGGAACGCTGCGAGATCTTCCTGGTGGAAGGCGATTCTGCCGGCGGCTCAGCCAAGCAGGCCCGGGATCGGGAGTACCAGGCCGTGCTGCCGTTGCGGGGCAAGATTCTGAACACCTGGGAGGTGGATCAGGGCGAGCTGCTGGCTTCGCAGGAAATCAGCAACATCAGCCTTGCCGTGGGGGCGGAGCCTGGCAGTGCAGACCTGACCGGCCTCCGGTACCACAAGATCTGCATTCTCGCGGACGCCGACTCCGACGGCCTGCACATCGCCACACTGATCTGCGCGCTGTTCGTCCGGCACTTTCCCCAGCTTGTCCGGTCCGGTCACGTCTATGCCGCCATGCCGCCGTTATTCCGCATCGATGTCGGCAAGGAGGTGTATTACGCGCTGGATGACGCGGAACGCCAGGGCATCCTCGACCGGCTTGCCGCCGAAGGGGTCCGGGCGAAGCCCTCCGTGACGCGGTTCAAGGGCCTCGGGGAAATGAACCCGCTGCAACTCCGGGAAACCACCATGCTGCCAGACTCCCGGCGCCTCGTGCAGCTGACCATTGACTCCGGCGATGACACGGAACAGCTGCTCGACATGTTGCTGGCGAAGAAGCGTGCGGGCGACCGCCGCACCTGGCTCGAGACCAAGGGCAATCTGGCCGAAATTTGACGCGCATGGGCACCCGGAAATCACCGTCGTCCAAATCGACCGGCAAGAGTGGGGCGCCCCCGGCCCTGCAGACCCGCCTGGAATTCCAGTCCGTCGAGAAGGTGCCGCTGCGGGTCTTTACCGAGAAGGCGTACCTGGACTATTCAATGTACGTCATCCTCGATCGTGCACTCCCGCACATCGGCGACGGTCTGAAGCCGGTCCAGCGCCGCATCATCTACGCGATGAGCGAGCTCGGCCTGCTTGCCGCCACCAAGCACAAGAAATCTGCCCGGACGGTCGGCGACGTCATCGGCAAGTTCCACCCGCACGGCGACTCTGCTTGCTACGAGGCGATGGTCCATATGGCCCAGGCCTTCGCCTACCGTTACCCGATCGTCGATGGGCAGGGTAACTGGGGTTCCGCTGACGATCCGAAGTCGTTCGCGGCCATGCGGTACACGGAAGCGCGCCTGACGCCCTACGCAGCGACCCTGCTGGACGAACTCGAGCAGGGCACGGTGGAGTGGGTGCCGAATTTCGACGGCACGCTGCAGGAACCGGTGCTCCTGCCGGCCCAGCTGCCCAATCTGCTCCTGAATGGCGCCAGCGGTATTGCGGTCGGCATGTCCACCGACATTCCCCCGCACAACCTGCGCGAGGTGGTGACGGCTCTCGTCCGCCTGCTGGAGGAGCCCGACACGACCCTCAAGCAGCTCTGCCAGCACATCAAGGGCCCCGATTTTCCGACTGGCGGGGAGCTGGTGACGCCCCGGAAGGAACTCGGCGAGATTTACGCAACCGGCAACGGCACGTTGCGGTTGCGGGCCGCGTGGGAGCGCGAGGACGACGACATCATCATCACCAACCTTCCGTTCCAGGTTTCCGGCAGCAAGGTGCTGGAGCAGATCGAAGCCCAGCGGCAGGCGAAGAAGCTGCCGCTCGTGGACGATCTGCGGGATGAATCCGATCACGAGAATCCAACCCGCCTCGTGATCTCGCCAAAGGCGGGCAAGGTGGACGTCGATGCGCTGATGAGCCATCTGTTCGCCACGACGGACCTCGAGCGCACGATCCGGGTGAACCTGAACGTGATCGGTCTCGACGGTCGGCCGTCCGTCCGGGGCCTGAAGGCGTTGCTCGGTGAGTGGCTGCAGTTCCGCACGGCCACGGTCAGGCGGCGGCTCCAGCACCGTCTCGCCAAGGTCGATGACCGGCTCCACATCCTGGAAGGCTTGCTGATCGCCTACCTCAATATCGATGAGGTGATCCGCATCATCCGCAGGTCGGACAAGCCGAAGGAGGCGCTGATCAAGCGCTTCACAATCAGCGAAATGCAGGCGGAGTCGATCCTCAACCTCCGGCTGCGGCAGCTGGCCAAACTGGAGGAAATCGAGATTCGCACGGAGCAGAAGGAACTGGCGAAGGAGCGGGACAGTCTCCAGCAGATCCTGAAGAGCGCTGCCAGGTTGAAGACGCTGATTCGCGACGAGCTGCTTGCGCTGGCGGAGAAGCATGGCGATGCGCGGCGGACGGTCATCGTGGAGCGCGAGGCGGCCCAGGCACTTGCCGAAACCGAACTGGTAACCAGTGAGCCAGTCACTGTCGTCCTGTCTGCCAGTGGCTGGGTCCGGGCCGCGAAGGGTCACGACATCGACCCTGTCAGCCTCAGCTACAAGTCGGGAGACAGCTATCTCAGCTCCGCAACCGGCAAGAGCACCCAGACCGCTGTGTTTCTCGATAGCGCGGGCCGCGCTTATTGCCTGCCTGCCCACTCGCTGCCCTCCGCCCGGGGGCAGGGCGAGCCGCTCACCGGCCGGCTGAATCCAGCCCCGGGGGCCAGCTTCCGCGGACTGTTGCTCGGTGACCCGGAAATGCGCTGGCTGGTGGCGAGCGACGCGGGCTATGGTTTCTTCGTGAAGCTTGGGGCCCTGCACTCACGCAACCGTGCGGGCAAGGCCTGCCTGCGGGTGCCGGAGGGTGGTGACGTGCTGATCCCGTCACCGGTGACCGGAGCGGAGTTTCCCGGCAAGGCGCTGGTGGCGGCGCTCAGCTCCGAAGGCCGGTTGCTGGTGTTTCCGGCGGCGGAACTGCCAGAGCTGCCCCGGGGCAAGGGCAACAAGATCTTTGGCGTCTCGTCCCGCAAGTTCAAGGCAGGCGAGGAGAAGCTATCGGCCGTCGTCGTGCTGGAGCCCGGGCAGTCGCTGTTGTTGTTCAGCAATCAGCGCACCATGACACTGGCGCCTAAGGACCTGGCTGAATATCGCGGCGCGCGCGGTCAGCGCGGGGGCCTGCTGCCCCGGGGCTGGCGGAAGATCGACCGCGTCATGGCGGCAATCGCCACCTAGCGGGATTTTTTGCGGGCCGAGGCCTCGCGGATGTGGGTATCGCGGATCTCCGCCGGTTCGTCGAGATCGTTGCCCAGGGCTGCGCGTACGGCCGACATGTCCAGCACCTGGCTCGCCGTCAACTCCTCTTCGTAGTCACGCTCCAGCAGCGTCAGGGCCTCCAGCAGGGTCTGGGACTGCCGCTCATTACTGGTGGCCGAAGCGGCGAGGGAGTGAATGTCCACGGTGCCGGATGGCGACGTGGCGTCCTCGTCTGTCGGGTCCCCTGCCAGGAGATCCACCGCGCTGCCCGGTTCGATGACCATGGGCGCGGACTCGTCCGGCGACTCGGTGCTGAGTGCGCGCGCCGCCAGCATCTTCTCTGCGTTCAGGCGCTTCTTGATCGTGGTATCCGTACTCTCGAACAGGTCTTCGAGTTCCGCGGTGATGTCCTCGCCAGCGAATTCCGACTCGACGGTGTCGTCGGCCGGTGGCGTGTAGGACACCGAGAATGCGGGCTCTATAGAGCGCGTTACCAGCGGGGCTTTCGCAGTCGCGCGTGCTGGCGTGGCAAGGGGTGATGGTGCCTTTCTCTCGGGCGCCGGTTTGGCCGCCAGCCGCTGGCGCGATGGCCGGCGCCGACGAAACCAGAGCAGGGCACTGATGCACAGCCCGAAAAGGATACCGGCGCTGGCGGCGACGACAGGGTTCGGTTCGTCCGCAGCAGCCTCTACCGCGGCTTTGGCCGACGGCGTCGGCACAGCGGCGCGGCGCGCCACCGGCGCGGGAGCAGACCGGGGACGTGCAGCCTCTGCCAGCGTGGCCTCTGGCTGTGCGGCCTGTGTCAGGTCGGCCGGCGCTGGCGGCTCAGTGACGATGACGGGTGGTGTCACTGGTGCCGGGACCGGAACAGGGACCGGGGCTGGGGCTGTGCTCGGTGCGGGCGCTGCAGTCACCGTCGCGGCAGGAATCAGAATCTCACTACCGAGCTTGATGAGGTTCGCATCGCCACGGATGAACGCGTCCGGGTTGGCTGCCTGAATTGCGCCGGCCAACGCCCACAGGGACACCTTGCGGCTACGGACACGGGCGGCGATGGACGAGAGCGAATCCCCAGCCACAACCCGATAACGGGCGCCCGTCTCGATCGTCTCGCCGGGTTGGCTGGCGGCAGAGTGGGGCCGCATTACGCGCGGTGGAATGGCTGGATTCTCAATGCCCGCATCGGCGGATTGCGCGGTGGTTGCTGCTGCTGGCACGACTGCAGGTTCAGGAACCATCGCTGCACTGCTGGCGACAGCAGCGGGCAGGTCGAGCATCAGCACGTACTGCCGAACCAGGACGGGTGCCCCCGGGCACTGCACCTTGAGTGCCAGTTCGTACATGGGTTCGTAGAGTGCCGACGCGCTCGTGACCCGCAGCTGGTAGACCCCTTCGCGAGTTGCCTCAGGTGTCGTGACGTCAGCGCCGGGAATGCTGCGCAGATCGGCAGTCTGGTGGCCGGGCGACACGCAGGTGCTGGCCAGCGCCTCGCCAGCGCCAAGGCGCACGGGAACCGTGGCATCGAGGCGCTGGCCCAGGGTGGAGCGGATGTTGATGTCGCCGAGGGTCAGGGTCTGTCCAGCCGGCGCCAGCACCAGCAGCAGGGACCCCGTCAGGAGTGGGCGGGCGAATACCTGCCGGATGGCCAGGCGAAGCAGGGAATTCGCAATTCGAGTGGGCTGGCGCAATCGGCGCATGAGCAGGGCCTGAAGTCCTTTTGTGGGCAACCGCTAAGAAACCATCTGCCGGCCAACCGGTAAACGACCCAGGTCTCGTTCTGTTATGTCGTGGGCATCGTTCCCCGAGGGTCGTCCCTGGAGTGTGATTAAGCGCACGTCCGGCCCTCAGCCTGCGGCCTGCTGCCCGGTCGCGCTGGCGCCCCCGAGGACCACGCCGTGGGTCTGGGTGAAGTTACCCTGGACGAAGGAGATGCCCAGCTGCCAGAGAACCGCCATCGTATTGGCATTCTCGACGCGCTCGGCAATGGTCTTGATCTTCAGTTCGCGGGCTCTGGCGGCGATTTCCCCGACCTTCTTCTGTAGGTCCTTGTCCCGGTGCAGGCCCTGCATCAGGCTGCCGTCCACCTTGACAAACTGCATTGGCAGGTGACCCAGCAGCTGGGTCGAGTCGCGACCGGCCCCCAGGTGATCGACGGCAAAGAGAAAGCCGGTCTCCTGCAGCTTTTCGGCCAACGCCTTGCTCTGCTTCAACTGCTGCAGGGCAAGCTCCTCGCTGATCTGGAAACAGACCAGGGAGGGCTTGAGGCGCGTGCTGTGTGCCCGGGCCTTGAGCCATTCGAGGAGAGAGTCGTCAAGGACTGAATCGCGGGACAGGCGGACAAAGACCAGATTGGGCTGTCGGGCCACACAGAACGAGAATGAGGCGCCAATCACCCACCGGTCGATATTCTTCATCATGTGCGCCCGCTCGGCGGCCGGGATGAAGTCAGCCGGGAGGACTGGCTCGCCCTGCTCGTCGATCAGCCGCACCCGCGTATCCAGCACGCCCTGGACTTCCTCGTGCAGTCCAACCACCGGTTGATGCACGAGCCGCAGGCGGTTCTGCATCAGCGCGGCCCGGATCCGGGCTACCCACAGCGTGTCGGTCTGGCGCAGCCGCTCGGTGACACCCGTGGCGTCACTCAGCACCACGCGATTACCACCCTGATCGCGGCCGTTGCGGCAGGCCTGCTCCGCCTCGGCAAGCAGCTCGCCCGGATTCTGGTCCGACGAACGGACCTCGCACAGCCCGATCGTGCAGGACATGGACGTGGACTGCGTATCGACCTCGAACACCTGGTTTGCCACGGCCTTGCGCAGCTGGTTGGCCCATGCCTCCACGTCCGTCATCGTGCCGCGCTCGACGAGCACGGTAAACATCGTGCCGCCGAAACGGCTGTAGAGGTCGCCGGGCTGCATCAGTTCGCGCAGCAACTCCGCGACTCGCATCAGCAGCGCTTCGGTTCCCAGCAGGCCCACGTCCGACTGGACCCGTGCGAAGTGATCCGGACGGACGTAGGCAAGTGCCCGGATGCCACCATCCTGTTGTTTGGCTAGCCGCCCGGCCAGGCGTTCAAGGAAGTAGTGCCGCTGGTAGAAGCCGGTGGACGGGTCCTTGGTCACGGCCTGCACCAGCAGGTCTTCCGTGGCCTGGTCGGGTTGCCGATCGCCAGGGACGATCACGCGGACGCCGGGGTCACCATCCACCGTCACGCGCTTCAGGCGTAGTTCAAGCGCTAGCTCCGATTCGTCCTTTCGGTAGGCGACGACGGGCAGCACGCCGTCGTCCTGCCACTTGTTCTTGAGGCACGCGACGAGGGCACCCTTCAGCATTGCCTGGTCGGCCTCACGAAAAAGGTCCATGAACGGCAGGCCGATCAGTTCCTCT
The DNA here is from genome assembly GCA_964391025.1 of uncultured Chromatiaceae bacterium. Classification (GTDB taxonomy): domain Bacteria; phylum Pseudomonadota; class Gammaproteobacteria; order Steroidobacterales; genus SHZI01. The sequence continues at coordinate 21,889 of CAYMKJ010000189.1, read as the reverse complement.
TCGGCTTCCACGCCGAGCAGGCCCCCCCAGGCCGGGTTCACCGCCACGATGATCCCCTCGTGAACGTCCGCAATGGCCTCGGACGCGCCGCTCATCAGGCTGCGCAACTCCTGCTTGTACTGGCGAGCAGAGCTCAGGACACCGTCGAGGGCGAGACGAAGCCGATGTGCGTGCAGCTCGCGCCCGACGACCGCGCGCAACCGGTTCCGGTGGGTCAGGGAGACAACGTCCCTGGCACCGCTTTCCATGGCGGCGGCGATACCGGGTTCATCGACCCGGGTCTGGACCATCAGCAAGGGTGGTGGTGGTGAGCACTGGGCGACCGCTGCAGCGGTCGCGGCGAAGTCCAGGTCGGTGTCACCGTCAAAGAACAGCAGCATCTCGGGAGGCAGGGACTTCAGCCGGTCAATCAGGGTCGCGAGATCGTTCACCCGCTGGCAGTGCACCGGATGTCCGCTATCCCGAAGGATCGAATTGATGGTCGTCGCGTGATCGTCGCTACGGCTCATGACGATTAGCGGAATACCTACGGAGTTGCCCAACTCCACACCTGCTTAGTCCCTGTAATGGAGCGGGATTCTGCAGGTCGTTAGGCGGGGGTTATGTGACCGTAGTTCGGTTATGTGGCGCAGCTGGAGTTATGTCGCGCCGAAAGATCACGCTAGAATAGCTGGCTAAGCAATCGAATGGGTTCTTATGTCCACCTACAGCGCGAGTGACCTCCGGGGCGGCAGCAAGGTATTGATCGACGGCGATCCCTGCACTGTGGTTGACAATGAATTCGTCAAACCCGGCAAGGGGCAGGCGTTCAACCGTGTCCGCATTCGCAATTTGCGCACCGGGCGGACTGTGGAAAAGACCTACCGCAACAGCGACTCAATCGAGTCTGCGGACGTCGTCGATCGGCCGATGCAGTACCTCTACGCCGATGGTGACATGTGGTACTTCATGGATCCGCAGACCTTCGAGCAGATTCCGGCCTCACTGACCGCCGTCGAGGAAGCCAAGCAGTGGCTGCGCGAGCAGGACACCTGCACCGTTACGCTCTGGAACGGGGTGCCGCTGCTGGTCGTGCCGCCTATCTTCGTCGAGCTCAAGATTGTCGAGACCGATCCCGGTGTCCGGGGCGACACCGCCACCGGTGGCATGAAGCCCGCGCGGCTTGAGACGGGCGCCGTGGTCAAGGTGCCACTGTTCATCAACGAGGGTGAAGTCATCAAGGTGGACACGCGTACGAGCGCGTATGCATCGCGGGTAAAGTAGGGCAACTCGCTACGTCACCACACCTTGGGCTTCCAGGATGGGAAAGCTGATCGCCGCCTGCAACGTGCGAAGCCCGAGCAGGAGCATCACCACCCGGTCGAAACCCACGGCTACGCCCGAACAATCGGGCAGGCCGTGCTCCAGCGCTGCCAGCAGGTGCTCATCCGGGGCTACGTCGGGCCGGCCGAGTCGGGCCCGGAGGTCGCGATCCGCGCTGAAACGCCGGCGCAGTTCCGCCGCGTCAGTGAGTTCCCGGTAACCGTTAGCCACTTCAATTCCCCGGCAGAAAACCTCGAAGCGTTCCGCCACCCGGCGGTCCGCGGGGTCCACACGGGCGAGAGCGGCCTGCGCCGCAGGGTAACCCGTGACCACAGCAATGCCCGTGCCGGCCAGCCGCTCGCTGACCACGTGGCTCATCAGCAGGTCGAGCCACAGTGTGGTTTCGTCACCGAGACTGGCGCGAAGCTCCGTGCCCACCCGGGCGCCCAGCACTGAACGGACGCAGTCCTGCAGCTCTAGCGTACCGGCCGTCAGTGGATCAATACCCAGCGTTTCCCGGAACAGGGCTGCATAGGTCCAGTGAACCGGCGCGTCCGTGGCAATCGTCGGTTCAGCGTTGGCATCTTCCGCAGCCCGCGCGAGTACCGCCAACAGTTCGCACGTCTCGCCGGCAAGCTGCTCCAGGGTGAAGTCGTGGCGATACCATTCCAGCAGCGTGAATTCCGGCTCGTGGCGCTGGCCGGCCTCGCCGTCGCGGAAGACCTTGCCGAGTTGCCAGATGTCCGGGGCTCCCGCTGCCAGCAAGCGCTTCATGTGGAACTCGGGGGAAGTGTGCAGAAAGAGCTGCTGGCCCTGGCCCAGGCGGGCCTGGATGTTCTGCAGGTGCGGGTCCGTCACTGCGCGTTGCACCAGGGCTGGCGTTTCCACCTCCAGCAGGCCGCGCTCGCTAAAGAAGGCCCGGGCGGCGCGCAGCAGTTGTGACCGCTGGCGAAGCGTGACCAACGAGGCGCTCGGTCGCCAGTGCATCAGCAGGCTGTCCGCGGCCCCGGGCCGACCTGACTCTGGCCGACCTGGCCCTGTCCGACCTGGCCCTGTCCGAGCCGGGCCCCCATCCGGACCGGCCTGCCCGGTCCGGTACCGTTATCCCACCTGATGAGATTTCGCTCCGCAACGACCACCACCGTGGAGCCCAGGTTGAACTGCCCGAGCAGACCGCCGGCCGGAATCTGCAGCTGCGGGTCCGTTACTTCGTAACGGGTCCGGACCACCCGGCCCGCTGGCAGCACGTCACCACTCCAGGCCAGCGAGATACTGGCGACGTTCAGCGCACCGACCAGCACGACAGCGAAGCGGCCCGCCCCGTTCTCGCACCAGAGGATGACGCGCTCGTTGGCGGCAAAGAGGCCCGGCACTGTGCGGACGGTACGCCGGTTGACCGCCCAACGCCGGCCGGGGACGTAGACCATCCCGGTCACCCGGCCGCCGAGCGGCATATGCACGCGGTGGTAGTCGTGCGGGGCAAGGTAGATGGTGGTGGTAGCACCACCACTGAACGGCCCGGCTTCCGCCGCATCCAGGGCGAGAAAGTCGGCGATCCGGTACTGGAAGCGCTTGGCCTGCAGCAGCTGGTCCGCATCGGCGTAGCCGAGGTCCTCCAGGAGGCCATCACTCGGACTCACGACCGTGCCGTCACCGGCTGCGATGGGCCGCGCGCCGGCGCGGAGCGGCCGGGTGAAGAACGCATTCATGTGCTCCCAGGCCTCCGGCTCCGGGTGCTCCACTTCAGCGAGGTTCACGCCGTAGACGCGCACAAACGCCCGAATGAGCAGGCTGCGCAGCCACGGGGTCCGGCTGCGCGTGAGGGCACCGACCGCACGGCCCAGCTGCCGTTCCGGCAGCAGGCTCTGAAAAAGGACGAAGAGCTGGTCCAGCAGGGCGGGCAGCATCAGCGATCGGTTCCCGGGGCGCGGCGGCGACGTATTCTATACGCCGGTATGGTTTCCGGCGGTGGGGGGAGCATGGCAGCAGGCTCGGTTGGCGCGCGCGGAGGCTCGCGCAGGAAGGACGTCGCAGGCACGGTGGCCGGCCTGATTACGGCGTGCGCGACGCGTCTCGACAACGCGGGCGTCTTCTTCGGCCATGGCACCGGAAACGCGCGGGATGAAGCAGCTGCGCTGGTCTTTCATGTCATGGGTCTCGACCATGCCGATGCCAGACGGGCCTACCGGCTGCGCGTGTCCGCTGAGCACCGGTTGCAAATTGAGGCGCTGCTTGCGCTGCGCATCAGCAGCCGCCGGCCATTGCCGTACCTCACCGGCGAGGCCTGGTTTGCCGGACTGCCGTTTCATGTGGATGAACGCGTGCTGATTCCCCGGTCTCCGTTCGCGGAGCTGATCGCCGACCGTTTCGAGCCCTGGCTGGACCCGGCGGGCGTCCGGCGCATTCTCGAGATCGGGACCGGCAGCGGCTGCATCGCGGTGGCCCTGGCGCTGGCCTTTCCCGACAGTAGCGTGATGGCCACCGATGTTTCCGTCGACGCGCTCGCTGTCGCGGGCCGCAATGTGCGGCGGCACAACCTGGCCGCCCGCGTGGAGCTCGTCCAGGCTGACCTCTTTGCGGGGCTTGAAGGCCCGTTCGACCTGATCGTGACCAATCCGCCCTACGTGCCCGAGGAGGACGTGGCAAGCTTCCCGCCCGAGTACGGCCACGAACCTTTGCTGGCACTGGTGTCCGGCGCCGACGGTATGGCAACCCCGGCGAGAATCCTGCACCATGCGGCTCGCTTTCTGACCACCCACGGCTGGCTCGCTCTTGAGATCGGGGCCGGGGTGAGCGTGCTGGAAGCCCGTTTTCCACGGGTGCCATTCCTCTGGCCTGAGCTGACGAACGGCGGGGAGGGCATCGCCCTGGTCAGCGCCGCAGATCTTCGGGCCCACCTGCCCTGGAGCGACGACTAGCGACCCATTGCGAGCAGAACACTGATGTCCGGCAATACCATCGGCAAGTCCTTCACCGTCACCACCTTTGGCGAGAGCCATGGGCCCGCGCTGGGCTGTGTCGTCGATGGCTGCCCACCGGGGATGCCGCTGGCCGAGGCGGACATCCAGAAGGACCTGGAGCGGCGCCGGCCCGGCAAGTCCCGGCACACCACCCAGCGCCGCGAGCCTGACTCGGTGACCATTCTCTCCGGTGTTTTCGAGGGCCTTACCACCGGTACGCCCATCGGTCTGCTGATTGAGAACGTGGACCAGAAGTCCGGTGACTACCGGAAGATCAAGGATCGCTTCCGGCCCGGACATGCCGACTACTCCTATCAGCAGAAGTACGGCATCCGCGACTACCGGGGCGGCGGCCGCTCGTCGGCGCGCGAGACGGCCATGCGCGTGGCGGCTGGCGCGATCGCCCGCAAGTACCTGCAGTTGCGGCTCGGGGTCGAAATTCGCGGTTACCTGCGCCAGCTGGGCCCGCTGGTCCTCGACGTGGTGGACCTCGGCACGGTGGATGACAATCCGTTCTTTTGCCCCGATCCTTCGCGGGTGCCGGAACTGGAAGCGTATATGGACGCGCTGCGCAAGGAGGGTAACTCCATCGGCGCACGCATAAATCTGGTGGCGAGCGGCGTCCCGGTGGGGCTCGGTGAGCCGGTGTTCGACAAGCTCGAAGCCGATATCGCCCACGCGATGATGAGCATCAATGCGGTCCGTGCCGTCGAGTTGGGTGCGGGCTTTGCGGTGGTTACCCAGAAGGGCACGGAACACCGGGATGAGATCACGCCCGCCGGTTTTCGTCGTAACGCGTCCGGTGGGGTCCTCGGCGGAATTTCCACGGGCCAGGACATCCTGGTGAGCATGGCACTGAAGCCGACCTCCAGCATCCGCCTGCCGGGTGAGACGGTGGACGAGGAGGGCGAGGCGGCGGAGGTGGCCACCACCGGGCGGCACGATCCCTGTGTCGGGCTGCGGGCGGCGCCGATCGGCGAAGCCATGCTTGCCATCGTGCTCCTGGACCACTATCTGCGGCACCGGGGCCAGAATGCGGACGTCCAGCCCGTGACTCCGGCGGTGGAGGCCGGCCGCGCCCGGTCCTGACCCGCGGCCGCACTTGCCGGGGCTTGCAGTCCCGGCGCAAATCCCTATCCTTCGCGGCGCTCCAGATCATCGCGGACGCCGTTTCAGAGTATCGACCCTATGCCCAGCAAGGACGCCTATCGCGTAGCCGTTGTCGGCGCCACCGGCCTCGTTGGCGAAGCCATGCTCCAGATCCTCGAGGAGCGTCAGTTCCCCATCAGTGAGTTGATTCCTCTCGCCAGCGAGCGGTCAGTGGGCAAGACGGTGAGTTTTGCCGGCAAGACGCATCGCGTGCGTGATCTCGCCACCTTCGATTTCCAGGGTGTCGATCTCGGCCTGTTCTCGGCGGGCGGCAGCGTTTCAGGTGAGCATGCGCCCCGCGCCGGCGCCGCCGGCTGCGTAGTAATCGATAACACGTCGAAGTTTCGTTACGACCGGGACATCCCGCTAATCGTGCCGGAAGTGAATCCGGAGGCCATTCCGGAATACCGACGGCGCAACATCATTGCCAATCCGAACTGCTCTACCATCCAGCTGGTCGTGGCGCTGAAGCCCATCTACGATGCCGTTGGCATCACCCGCATCAACGTGGCTACGTATCAGTCGGTGTCTGGCGCGGGCCGTCGCTCTGTGGATGCGCTCGCCGCACAGACGGCCCAGCTGCTTAACGCGCAGCCTGTGGAAACCGTTGGCGCGGCGAAGCAGATCGCTTTCAACGTGGTGCCCCACATCGACGACTTCCAGGAGAACGGCTACACCAAGGAAGAGATGAAGATGGTGTGGGAGACGCGAAAAATCTTCGCTGACGAGTCGATTCAGGTCAATCCCACCGCCGTCCGGGTGCCGGTCTTCTTCGGCCATTCCGAGGCGGTGCACATCGAGACCCGGCGCAAGATCAGTGCGCGGGAAGTCCGGGCCCTGCTCGAGCGTGCCCCCGGCATTACCGTGGTGGACGAGGCCCGTCTGGGCGGGTATCCGACCGCCGTCACTGAGGCCGCGAACCAGGATGCGGTCTACGTGGGCCGGATCCGGGAGGATATCTCCTGCGAGCGTGGCATCAACCTGTGGGTGGTGTCCGACAACATCCGCAAGGGCGCGGCCCTGAACAGTGTCCAGATCGCCGAAGTGCTGATCCGGGATTACCTCTAGATTCGGGGCGCACTGTCTTACGCGGCCGCAACATATGGGCTATAGTTGGTTTCAGTTCTAGGCCATCGGCTACTTGGGCTCCCCGACGAGGGGTGGTGCTGGCGGCTCAATCGGGGATTGGTGATGCCACGAGTTCGACTCGCTGCAGTCCCGCTGCTGGCGGGGCTCCTACCGTTGACCGCCGGCGCCCTGGGCCTCGGTGAAATCACGCTCCGGTCGGGACTCAATCAGCCTTTCGTTGCCGAGATCCCGGTCACCGCGGACTCTCCCGACGAATTGAATCAGCTGAGCGTGCAGCTGGCCCCGGCCGCTGCCTTCGAGCGCTTTGGCCTCGACAGGCCCCAATTTCTTGAGGACCTCAGCTTTCAGGTCCAGCGGGAAGGTTCCCGGGCCGTGGTCCGCGTCACCTCTACCCAGCCGGTCAGTGAGCCCTTTGTCTCCCTGCTGGTGGACGTTGGCTGGCCCGAGGGCCGGCTCCTGCGGGAGTACACGGTTCTGCTGGATCCGCCGGATTTCGCCCGTCGAGAGGGCTCGGGCCAGAATGGTTCCCGGCCCGTAGCGGCACCGCCGGCGGCCGCGGGCCCCGCGGCGTCGGCCCCGGCCATTCGCCGGCCCCAGCCGCCCGACGGCGGGTTGGCGCCCGGGAGCACGGCTTCGGGTAACACGGCTCCGCGCAACACGGCCCCGGGTAACACGGCTAAGGGTAGCCTCACCTCCGGACCGGGCGGGGACACTTATGGCCCAGTGCGCTCCAACGAGACGTTGTGGGGTATCTCCAAGCGGTTGCGGGCGAACAGCAACGTTTCCGTGAATCAGATGATGGTGGAGCTCTACTGGGCCAACCCCGAGGCCTTTGCCGGCAACATCAACCGGCTCCGGCGCGGCGCCATTTTGCGGGTGCCTGCCGGGAGCGACCTCACAGGGGTCTCAAGCCGGGAGGCGGCCGCCGAGGTACGGCGGCAGGATGAGCAGTGGCGAAGCGGCGCCGGGGTTGCTCCGGTTCCAGCTCGCCTCCAGCTCGTGCCCCCGGCGGAAAAGGCTTCCGGGAGTGGTACGGGTACAGGGACGGGGACGGGGACGAGTAGCAGCCCGACGGCAGGAGCCGATCGCCCGAGGCTGGAACGGGAGCTGGCGGAGCAGCAGCGTCTGCTCAGCCTCAAGGACAGTCAGCTCAAGGCCCTCCAGGACCGCGTCAGCCAGCTCGAGGGCAGAACACCGGCGCCTTCACCGGCCGAAGCGCCGGCCGAGGCACCTGTGGCGGCGTCACCAGTAGACGCGACAGCAGAGGCTCCAGTGCCCGCCCCTGGCAGCGCAGTGGCGCCCGTCGCGACCGACGAGTCGCCCACCGCCGCGCAGCGGGCAGCCGAGGGGCGCAAACCCGCCAAGCGCCCCGCCCTCAAGCGCGGCACGGGTGGCGGCTTTCTGAGCGGGCTTGCCGGCCTGATCTCCAACGTCTGGTTTCTGGTGGCGGCCGCGGCGGTGCTGTTTTTTGGCCTGTTTTACGTCTTCCCCCGCAGGCGCATGGCCACGGCGGACGAGGCCGAAGGCCGGTTCGGCAACGATCTTCGCGGCGACCTGCCGGGCGGCGCTGCCGGCACCCAGCCGGTGGTTCCCCGCGATGGTTATAGCGTTGAGGAAGGTGCTGCTGACCGGACCAGGTCCATGCCCGCTCTCGGCCGCGGCGCGGCGCGGGACGCGGACACGGAAACGCCGCTCGAGCGGACCATCAGCACGGAAGGCTCTGTGGAGGTGGACCAGGCGGACGTGGTCGCCGAAGCCGACTTCCACATGGCCTACGGCCTCTACGATCAGGCCGCCGAACTGCTCACACGCGCCCTGCGCGACAGCCCGGATCGGCGCGATCTGCGGCTGAAGCTGCTCGAGGTGTTTTTCATCTGGGAGAACAAGGCCGGATTCCTGAAAGAAGCGCAGACCTTCCAGCGGCAACTCAAGGGTGTCGCGGACCCCAGCTGGAACAAGGTCGTGATCATGGGCAAGCAGATCTGCCCGGGTGAACCGCTCTTCGCTGGCGCCGTATCGAGCTTTGGCGACGTGGGCCTCGATCTGGCCCTGGCCGACGACGACAAGGGCCTTGTGGACATTTCCTTCGATGAGGTCGACGCAGCGAGCCTCGAGCGCTCGCCTGCCGGGAAGGGCTCGGCCTCAGAGCTGCTCGATTTCGATCTTGGGTCCATGGACGAGGGGCCGGTCGACGACACTAGCGTGATGCCGACGGCAAGCGCTCCGCGTGGCGGCGGCGAGAGCGGTCCCCGAACCATGGAAGTGCCGACGATCGAGGCCCGGTACGAGGGCGACTATTCGTCGACCATGGAAACGCCAACCATCGAGTCCCGCGAGCTCGGGGCGTCCACGATGGAGACCCCAACAGTGGAGAGTCCAGTTAAGGGTTTCCGGACCGGTGCTGAGGATTTCCGCCGTGCTGGCGGTTCCGATCAGACTGAAGAGATCAATCTTGAAGACCTTGGGCTCGATCTAACAGGGCTCGACGAAGCGGCCGACGAGCTGGGTACGGGCGTGCATGATGCCCTCGATGGCGATGGCGAGGTGTACGACCTGGGCACAGCGGACGACGACGCTTCCGACCTGCTGCAGGGACTCGCAGGTGATTCGACCGGGGAGATGCGCGGGATGGCTTTCGACGAAGGCACGGCGGAATCGCCCGCCTTCGGCAACGCCATGGAAAAGAGTGCCGCTAATCGAGACAGCCCCGTCGATACCAGCAGTGACACGGCCGAGCACCGGGTTGTCGAGGACACCGCAGAGCAACCGCGCGTCTCGGCGACCGGCCTTGGCGACGCCTCCGCCGAGCTCAGTCAGGTGGATTTCGACGTTGGTGACAGCACGGCCGAGGATATCGAGCCAACGTCCGTGATGATCGGTCGACGCCGGGGCCCTGAGGGTCCCACCATGACCGAAGTCGGCACCAAGCTCGACTTGGCCCGCGCCTATGTGGACATGGGTGATCCCGATGGCGCCCGCAGCATCCTGAACGAGGTGCTGGAGGAGGGTGACTCCGCTCAGCGGCAGGAAGCCCGTCGCCTGCTCGACGATCTGTCGGACTGACCGGTTCCCCGCGACCGGTCCCAGCGAGAAGTCACCCGGTTGATCGCCCAGCGCTTCGCAGCCGGGCTCGAGTACGACGGCAGCGCCTTCTTTGGCTGGCAGACGCAGAGTCACGCGCGCAGCGTCCAGCAGGTTCTGAATACCGCTATTGGTGTGGTAGCCAACGAGGCGATCAGCACCGCGGCAGCCGGTCGCACTGATGCCGGCGTTCACGCCTGCAGCCAGGTCATCCACTTCGACACCGCTGCGCTCCGCCCGCTGCGCTCCTGGCTGTTAGGTATCAACAGGAACCTGCCGGCGGATATTGCCGTGCAGTGGGTCCGCGAGGTCCCCGGTGAATTCCACGCCCGCTACTCCGCACTCGCGCGCACCTACCGCTACGTCATCCTGCATCGAGAGGTGCGTTCCGCACTCGATCGCCAGCGCGCTTGGTGTCTTCGAAAAATGCTTGCCGAAGGACGGATGGCCGCGGCAGGGGCGTATCTCATTGGCGAACACGACTTCTCGGGGTTCCGGGGTGCCGGTTGTCAGTCACGCAGCCCCGTGCGCCGGCTCGAGCGGCTGATCGTGACCCGGACAGGCGACTACGTACACATCGAGGTGCGCGCCAATGGCTTCCTTTACCACATGGTGCGCAACATCGTCGGTGCGCTGGTCCGGATCGGAGCCGGCGACGCCGAGCCCGGCTGGATGGCGGAGGTCCTGGCCGGTCGGGACCGCCGTCTGGGGGCGCCAACGGCACCGCCGGAGGGCCTGTACCTTGCGGAGGTCCATTACCCGGCGGAGCTTGCGTTCCCGCCAGCCGCGGCGCAGCCCATCTGGCGTGATCGCTGAAGCAGACTTGATTATGATTCGCGCATGACGTGGTACGAAAAGGTCCTGCCTTCGCGGATCAACACGGAACGGCGCACCCGGTCCGTCCCGGAGGGACTCTGGATCAAGTGCCCGCAGTGCAGTGCACAGCTGTATCGGGCGGAACTCGAGCGCAACCTGCACGTCTGTCCCAAGTGCAGTCACCACATGCGCCTCGTCGCCCGGGACCGGCTGATGGTCTTCCTCGACCCCGGCACGGGCCGGGAAATTGCGGAAAAGCTGAGTCCGCACGACCCGCTTCGCTTCAAGGACAGCAAACCCTACCGGACGCGGATCACCCAGGCGCAGAAGGAGACCGGCGAACGGGACGCGCTGATCGCAATGACTGGCCTGCTGAAGGGCCAGCCCGTCGTGGCGTGCGCCTTCGAGTTCCGCTTCATGGGCGGTTCCATGGGTTCCGTGGTTGGCGAGAAGTTCACCCGGGCGGCAGCCTGGAGCCGGGATAACCGCCAGCCGTTGATCAGCTTTTCTGCAAGCGGCGGCGCCCGGATGCAGGAGGCACTCTATTCACTGCTCCAGATGGCCAAGACGAGCGCGGCGCTTGCCGAACTGGCTGAAGCGCGGGTGCCCTTCATATCGGTGCTGACTGATCCCACCACCGGCGGTGTCTCCGCGAGCCTGGCGATGCTGGGTGACGTCAACATCGCCGAGCCCAATGCACTGATCGGCTTTGCGGGGCCCCGGGTCATTCAGCAAACTGTTCGCGAGACGCTTCCGGAGGGCTTCCAGCGCAGCGAGTTCCTGCTGGAGCACGGCGCCCTCGACATGCTGGTGGACCGCCGTCAGATGCGAGACGAGATTGCCTCGCTACTGGCGAAACTCCTGAAACAGGCGCCGCCGCCCGAAACCCCGGCCTGACGTCTCCACGCCAAGTCGTCACGGCAACCGCGCTACGGCGAACCTCGAAACGGCATCAGGCAATGACCCGTCCCGCCTCGGTCGCCGACTGGCTTCGGTGGCAGGAGTCCCTGCATCCCCGGCCCATCGACCTGGGCCTTCTGCGCGTGCACGAGGTGCTCGGGCGGCTCGGCTTGCAGCCGCCGGCCGGCCGGGTGATTAGCGTTGGCGGGACCAACGGCAAGGGGTCCACGATCACACTGCTGCACGACTGCCTGCGTGCCGCGGGCGGGAATCCGGGGCTGTACACCTCCCCCCATCTGGTGCGCTACAACGAGCGCATCCGGATCGCCGATCAACCCGCGGCGGACGCGGCACTCGTGCGTGCCTTTGAGCGGGTTGAAGCTGCGCGGCATTCTGTGCCGCTGACCTACTTCGAGTTCGGCACCCTGGCTGCCTTCGTCAGTTTCGCTGAAGCGGGCTGCGACACCTGGCTCCTGGAAGTAGGCCTGGGTGGGCGCCTCGATGCCGTGAATGTGCTGGACGCGGACCTTGCGCTGATCACCACCATCGGTCTCGACCATCAGGAATGGCTCGGTAATTCCCTCGAGGCAATAGCGGGGGAGAAGGCTGGCATCCTGCGGGGTGGGAAGGTGGCGCTCTACGGCGATGCCCCGGTCCCGGCGGCCATTCGCGCCCGGGCCGACAGCCTGGGCGCCGATCTCCAGACTTATGGCAGCGACTTCAGTTACGCCCGGGACAGTAACGCCGGGGTCTGGCAGTGGCATGACCACGGGCACGGGCACGGCCCTGCGCACGTTGAGGGCCAGCGCCTCGACGGCCTGCGTGCACCGGCGCACTGGACAGCCGCCCAGTTCCGCAACGCGACCCTTGCCCTGGCGGCACTGGCCCGCCTGACGCCGACGGTGTCGCTATCGGCGGCATTCCTGAACCCGGTGCTGCTGCGCTCGAGTCCGCCCGGCCGTTTCCAGGTGGTGCGGCGCGAGCACGAGTGGATCCTGGACGTTGCCCACAATCCGCAGGCCGCAGCAGTGCTGCGTGAGCAACTGAACACGCTCGCCTCGCCACCTGGCGGCCTGCGTGAGGTGACCCTGGTGACGGCGCTGCTTGCCGACAAGGCAATTACGGAGTTTGTGGCCGAACTGGTTCCCGCGGCCGGGCGCTGGATCGTCTCTGGCGTCGATGACCCCCGGGCCAGCTCCGAGGCCCGGATGCGGGAGGCTATGGGGGAGGCTGGTGCTCATGATGTCACCTGGATGCCCGCGCCCGCCGGCGCCTTCGACCGTGCCCGTCAGGTGACGGCGCCCGGGGGCCGAATTGTGGTCTGCGGTTCCTTTCGGATTGTCGGGCCCGCCCTGCAGTGGCTTGGTTTATACTGATTCCTTCCCGGAAGTTTGTCGTCATGGACCGCCAGCTCGCAGAACGAATGGTCGGTGCCGCGTGTCTGCTCGCGGTCCTGGTGCTGGTCATTCCGGCCATCCTGGACGGCGACCCGGACTCCGGCGCCACCATTACCCACCCGCCCGAGGAAGAAGCACTGAATTTGCGCACGCACACGCTCCGTCTCGATAGCGCGGAGCGCGAACCACCGGTACCCACCCCGCGGCAGGTGATTCCCATCCCGGAGACTTCTGCCCAGTCCGCGCCCGCGCCGCCCGCCGATCCGCCCGCAGCATCGTCCGGCAGCCAGGCACTGGAACCGGTACCCGCGCCGGACCCAGTCCGGTCCCTGGCGCAGGAACCCCTGGCCGGGAGTGGCGACTGGTTCGTGCAGCTCGGCAGCTTCTCGCGGCGCGACAACGCGGATCGGCTGGGCGCGGATCTGCAGCGCAAGGGCTTCGCCGCGTCCGTTCAGGGTGGGGGCGGCTCCAGCGGTAGCCTTTTTCGGGTTCGTGCCGGGCCGGCGCCTGACCGGGCGGCCGCCGAGGCGCTCGCCGGCCGTTTGGCCGCGGCTGGATTCAGGGGTGGCCGTGTTGGCCGGCAATAGCCAAGATGCTGCCTAGAGGGGTGCTGCCCCGAGGGGCGGTGACTTGAGATGAGTACGTTCGACTATATCCTGCTGGCAGTGCTGGTCGTTTCCGCGCTGGTGGGGGTTCTGCGCGGGCTGATCCGGGAAACGCTGTCGCTGGTGATCTGGGTGGTGGCGCTCTGGTGCGCGGCCCGTTTCGGCGGTCACGCGGCCCGGCTGTTCAGCACAGCCCTCGATGATCCGCTCTGGCAGCTTTGGGCCGGACGGCTGGCCCTGTTCGTCGGTGTGCTGTTCGCCGGCAGCATCCTGGCCTGGCTGGTCAGCTATTTTGTCCGCCGGAGCGTCATCACCGGGACGGACCGGGTCCTCGGCATGCTGTTCGGGGCGGCCCGGGGGGTGGTGCTGGCGGGTATTCTGGTCCTGGCGCTTGAGCTCGGCGGGTTTGCGGCGGAGCCTTGGTGGCACGAGTCCAAGCTGCTACCGTATGCGGCCGCAGTAGGGGCCAAGCTGCGGGACGCTGTGCGAGAGCAGTTGGCCCGGCAACAGGGAGTCCTGCTGTAACGTGTGTGGCATCGTTGGCATCGTCGGCCATCGGCCTGTCAATCAGGCCATCTATGATGCGCTGACCGTCCTCCAGCACCGTGGACAGGACGCCGCCGGCATGATGACTGACTGGAACGGTACGTTCTGCACCCGCAAGAAGAACGGCCTGGTCAGTGACGTGTTCCAGCAGCGGCACATGGACGAACTGCGGGGCAACATCGGCATCGGCCACTGTCGCTATCCGACGGCAGGTACCCTGAATTCCTCCGAGGCCCAGCCCTTCTACGTGAATTCGCCTTATGGCATCGGCCTGGCCCACAACGGCAACCTCACCAATTCCGATGAACTCAAGGCACTGCTGGTCCAGCAGGACCGACGGCATCTGAATACCGGCTCCGATACTGAAGCACTGCTTAACGTCTTTGCCCACGAACTTCAGCGTCAGGACACCGAGCGTGTTACACCGAAGGCCATCTTCGCGGCCGTGGCCGCCGTCCACCGCCGGTGCAGGGGCGGGTATGCAGTCGTGGCGCTCGTCATTGGCTACGGCATCGTGGCGTTCCGCGATCCGCACGGTATCCGGCCCCTGTGTATGGGTCGGCGGGAGACCTTGGGTGGCGTCGAGCACATGGTGGCCTCGGAAAGCGTGGCCATGGACGCGCTCGACTTCGAGGTGGTGCGTGACATTCTGCCAGGCGAAGCGGTGATCATCGAGATCGACGGCACCCTGCACAGCCAGCAGTGTGGCCCACGGCGCAGCTATACCCCGTGTATCTTCGAATTCGTCTACTTCGCCCGCCCTGATTCCATCATCGACCGCATTTCCGTCTATAAGTCGCGGCTGCGCATGGGCGAGCGGCTCGCGGACAAGATCCTGCGGGAGCGGCCTGACCACGATATCGAAGTGGTCATTCCGATCCCAGATTCCAGCCGCACGAGCGCTCTCGAGGTGGCCCACCGACTTGGCGTGAAGTACCGGGAGGGGTTCATCAAGAACCGCTACATCGGTCGAACCTTCATCATGCCGGGGCAGGACCAGCGCCGGCAGTCAGTGCGGCGCAAGCTCAACGCGATCGACCTGGAGTTTCGCGACAAGAACGTCCTGCTGGTGGACGACTCCATAGTTCGCGGGACGACGTCGAAGCAGATCATCGAGATGGCCCGCGAGGCGGGCGCCCGCCGCGTGTACTTCGCCTCGGCCTCGCCGCCAGTTCGTTATCCGAACGTCTACGGTATCGATATGCCGGCTGCCAGTGAGCTGATTGCGCATGGCCGGACGGAGCGGCAGGTGCAGGAATTCATCGGGGCCGACTGGCTGATTTACCAGGAGCTCGACGATCTGATCCGTGCCGTGCGGTACGACAACGGTGACATCACGCACTTCGACACGTCGTGCTTTTCGGGTCATTACGTGACGGGCGACGTCAGCCCCGAATATCTCGCCCGCCTTGAGCAGGAGCGCTCTGACCGGGCCAAGAGCCAGCGCGAGGGCAAGCGGCGACGAGGACCGTTCGAGATCCGCGACCCGGAGGGGGATGACGTCACGCCCCTGACCCCCGGCCCCCGCCTGCGCACTGGTTAGGGCCGCTGCTCAAGCTTCTCATCATCGACGACCATGCCGACTACCGTCGGCTGCTCGCGCATCACGTGGCAGCCCGCTGGCCCGACGCGGTGATTCGCGAGTACGACCCGCAGATCTCTGGACGCCTGCCAGAGGCATTCTCCGGTGCCGGTAACGACGTGATTCTTCTCGGCCATCCCTGCGGCCGGGGCGACGTGCTCGACTGGGTCAGGCAGTTCCGGGCCCTGCCACGTTTTCCACCCATCGTGGTGATCGGCAATGGCGAGGAACGGCAGATCGTGGCGGCCGTAAGAGCCGGCGCGGATGAGTACGTTGGCAAGCCTGGACTGAATAACGCGCGACTGGTCGAAGCCATCGAGGAGGCCCTGAAGGTCCCTTCACGGGGTGTGCCAAGTGGCAACGGTCCGACCGATCCCGCAATAACAGGCGACCGTGAGCCGCTGCCCCGCAACTACGAGATAGTGCGCAGGCTGGCGCACGGCGAAATTGCCACTGTCTACCTGGCCCGACAGCGCAACGCGGACCGCCAGTTGGTGCTGAAAGTCCTGCACCAGGTTGCCGATTCGTCCGCCGGGACAATCCTGGACCACTTTCTGCGGGAGTACGAGCTCATTGCGCGCCTCGACCACCCCAACGTCGTGCGAATCTACGACTTTGGCGTAGCCGACGATCACGCCTACATCGCGATGGAATATTGTGGCGGCGGCAGCCTCAAGCGGCGCGTCGCTGCCGGGATGGACCGCTACGAGGCCTACCGCCTGATGCGGGACATCGCTGGTGCGCTCGGTGTGCTCCATGCGGCCGGCATCCTGCATCGCGATCTGAAGCCGACTAACGTGCTGTTCCGGGACGATGGTTCGCTGGCACTGATCGATTTTGGACTTGCCAAGCAGGTGGCCCTGCAGGCCGAGGTCACCGGCGTTGGCGCGATTTTTGGCACGCCGTACTACATGAGCCCGGAGCAGGGGCACGGCGAGCCGGTCGATGTCCGCGGTGATATCTACAGCCTGGGTGTGATCTTTTTCGAAATGCTCACGGGCGCCAAGCCCTACGACGGCGACACCGCGATGGCCGTGATCGTCAAGCACCGCCAGGCGCCGGTGCCGGGCCTTCCCGCCTCGCTCCGGGAGTTCCAGCCGTTGATCCAGCGCATGCTGGCGAAACAGCCTGACGAGCGCTTCCAAAGCGTGGAAGAGTTACTTGCCTGGCAGCCGTCGCTCTGAAGGCCGGTTGCGCGGGCCACATGAATCCGGGCAGGCTTCTGCCGCCAGGCACCATCGATCCTGTCCTATGACCCCCGCAAGAATGCTTACTGCGCTCGAACGGGAAAGGAGTCGCTACGAAGAGGGCTGCGCTAACGCGAAGATCGCCCTGCTCCGCCACCTCGCGCGGAGGCGCTTGCGTACGGCCCGCGACGTGATGCGGCTGCATGAGGTACTTTGTTTCCTGCGCGCCTACCCCGATAACGCAGAAGTGCTTGCGCTCGTCGAGCACATGCTGGCTAACTTTCAGCGACGCACTGATCTCTGTCAGCATCGCGACAAGCTGGCCGACAGCGGAATCGCTGGTACTGGGCTATGCAGCCGCTTCTTCTGGCCGTCAGCTCGCTGGCTGGCACGGCGCTGGCCCAGCCTGCTGCAACTCGACCGCGATGATGACGAAGCGTTGCTGAAACTTGGGGCTGCGTTGCCCCTGCTGGTGACTGCGGCAGAGGCGGCGGCCATGCGCCAGCTAGAGCTTGTCGGTCTCGACGCCATCGACAGCCTCCGAGGCAAAGCGAGCAGTCGTGTGAGCGATGCGCTTTTCTGGCTTCGCCTGATCGAAAGGATGCCCGGCGATTCATTTACCAGGGAAGCGTTCCACGACACTATCGCCGCCGGCTACCTGCTTCGCCCCGGTCCGAGCACGCCGAGCCGCACTCACGCCTTGCTTGCGAAAGCACCTGTGGCATTCCAGATCTCGCCATTGAACCGCGACCGACCTGATCTGCGTGCGGAGATCGCGCGTCCCCCACGTGCTGTCCACCGGCTTGCGCCGCGTGATGGGCGTCAGGCTATCCAAGTTGCCCTTGGCGCAATGCTGACTCGGGGGCGCGATCTGGACGCGTTCGCGTATGGCGATCCGCGCGACGTGCGCATGGTTGATGACGGCGCGGGCTTCTGTTTCGCGGTAATCGGTACGCTGCCCGAGCGCCGCACGCAGATTCCTGCGATCTATGGTTATCTGAGTCTGCGCAATGGCGTGCCGATCGGATACGGAGAGGTATTCGCCATCGGGCGCTTCGCGTCGATCACCTTCAATATCTTTGCAACGTTTCGGGGCGCCGAAGCGGCACGCATTTGCGCCCGCTTGCTGTCTTTGGCACACCACTTGTTCGGTGTTGAATCATTCAGTCTCGACCCTTATCAGCTTGGGAAGAACAACGAGGAAGGGATCGCCTCGGGCGCGTGGTGGTTCTATTACAAGCTTGGGTTCCGACCACAGGCGGCGGAACCGCGGCGACTTATGCGTGACGAGCTCAAACGCATCGGGAAAAACCCCGCCTGCCGCTCGAGCGAAACGACGCTGCGCAAGCTCGCCGGGTGGCACATGTTTTTCGAGCTAAGGCCCGGGCGCCGGCCTGAGCTGCCACCGCTTGCGGAGATCGGCCTGCGGGTTGCTGGCATTCTCGCGGCTCGGGAAGGCGCGAACGGCGACCGCGAGAGCGCAATTGGTCAATGCCTGGATGAAGCTTTGCGGCTCACTGGCGTGAAGTCGTTACTCGACTTCACGCCAGATGGTCGTCTTGCCTGGCAACGCTGGAGTCCGCTGCTACTTGCGATCCCGGGTGTATCCCGCTGGACCCTGACTGATCGGCGTGCGCTGGCGCGGATCATTCTCGCCAAGGCGGGGCGCCGGGAAAGCGATTACGTTACGCTCTTCGCTGCCCACCCGAAGTTGCAACGGAGCCTGCTCACCAGTCGCTGACTGTCATCGGGAATTCACCGGGGCCTCTGCGGCCGCGTCCAGTAGTACCTGGTGTGGCTGACAGCTGATGGCGGTTCAAACGAAGGCGAGGTTGCGCAGTTCCGGCCCGGCCGCTGTCCAGTGCAACACGCTGCCTTGCTCATACCAGGCACCCAGGACGACGCGTCGTGCTGTCTTCCCGTCGACATCGAGAGTATGCACGGCCGGCCGGTGGGTGTGACCGTGAATCAGGAGTTGCACACTGTGCCGGCGGAGGACATCCGCGACGGCCGCCTGATTGACATCCATGATGGCAGCGAGCTTGCCGGCATTGGCGGCTGTGCTGCGACGGCGGGCGTAAGCGGCGATTCCTGCCCGGACCCGGGCCGGCAAGGCTATGTAAAGCGCCTGGACCATGGGACGGTGCACGAAGCGCCGGTACCTCTGGTAGGCGTGATCGTCGGTGCAGAGAGTGTCCCCGTGCATCAGCAGGGCGCGGTGCCCGTCCAGTTCAATCAGGGTTTCATCCTGCAGCAGTGCGGCTCCGGTGCTGGCCGCAAAGCCGGCGCCCACGAGAAAGTCGCGATTCCCACGCAGGAAGAAGCACCGGCAGCCGGCCGTGGTGAACCGGTGGAGTGCAGAGAGGATTGTCAGCTCGTGGGAGCCCGCCGTATCGTCGCCGGTCCAGACCTCGAACAGGTCGCCCAGAATGTACAGGGTGCCCGCCTCGCGGGCGGGGCCTGCGAGAAAGCGCAGGAAGCATTCGGTGGCGGCGGGCCGGGAGGCGTCGAGGTGCAGGTCAGAGACGAAGAGGGCCATCATCTCGCGACGGGGGTCTTCAGGATGCTGACCTTGCGGATCAACACAGGCTCTGCCGGCACGTCCTGCATTCCGCCCTTGCTGCCCGTCACCTGGTGGCCGATCGCATCCACGACGTCGAGGCCCTGGACGACTTCACCGAACACGGCGTAGCCCCAGCGCGTTGGTTTGGAATCCAGCGCAAGGTTGTCTGCGAGGTTGATATAGAACTGGGAATCGGCGGAGTGAGGCTCGCCGGTTCGGGCCATGGCCACAGAACCGCGCCGGTTGCTGAGACCGTTACCGGACTCGTTGACGACGGGTGGCCGGGGTGGCTTCTGCGTGAGATCGGGGGCGTAACCGCCTCCCTGGATCACGAATCCGTTCACGACCCGGTGAAAGATCGTCCCGGCATAGAAACCGTCAGTCACATACTGCAGAAAATTGGCGACGGTCAGCGGGGCCCGGCTCTCGTCCAGCTGCAGGACGAAGTCCCCCGCCGACGTTTCGATCTTGACCTGGGTAGGTTCCGCGCCGCTGGCCTGGGCTAGCACCACGAGTGCTGCCAGGGCGGCAGACAGCAACAGACTTCTCGTAACAGGCATGACTCAATTCCACTTCAAACAATCGGTTCAGCTAACTGGTTGGTCAACTAACTGGTTGGGGAGAGCTCCCGTGCCTGGAGCAGCGCCGGCCCCGAAATGGCCGCGGTCAGCGTGTTCTCCAGGAGCATCGCAATGGTCATTGGGCCAACCCCGCCGGGCACTGGCGTGATCCAGCCCGCCCGCTCGCGGGCTTCAGCGAAGACCACATCTCCGGTGAGCTTGCCATCTGCCAGGCGGCTGATACCGATGTCGAGCACGACGGCGCCCGGTTTGATCCAGGCTCCGGGGATCAGCCCGGCCTTGCCAACGGCAACGGCCAGGATATCGGCCTGCGCCACATGGTGCTCCAGGTTCCGGGTGAACCGATGGCAGACGGTGATGGTGGCGCCCGCCAGCAGCAGTTCCAGGGCCAGCGGCCGGCCCACGTGATTTGATGCACCGACCACGACGGCGTGCTGACCCTTCACGGGCACACCGATGTGGCGGAGGAGGGCCATCACGCCATAGGGCGTGGCGGGGCGCAGGACCGGGATGCGCTGGCTCAGGCGTCCGACCGTGTACGGGTGAAAGCCGTCCACGTCCTTGATGGGATCGATGCATTCGATCACCGCGATTTCGCTGATGTGGGGCGGGAGGGGCAGTTGCACGAGAATTCCGTCGATATCCGGGTCGGCATTCAGCTGCTCGATGAGCGCAAGGATCTCGCGCTCGCCGGTCGTCGCCGGCAGGTCGTAGTCGCGGGACATGATGCCCACCTCGTTGCAGGCAGCCCGCTTGTTGCGCACATAGATTTTTGAGGAGGGATCCTCCCCGACGAGGATAACGGCCAGGCCGGGCGGGCGGTGCCCCGCCCGGAGCCGGTCGGCGATCCGCTGGCGCAGCACGCTGCGCACCTCGCTGGCAATGGCTTTGCCGTCAATCAGGCGGGCGGTCATGGCGGCCGACACCTTAGCACGGGGCCCCAAATTGACGCTGTCCGCTATCGTCCCTATGATCGCGACCCCGATGACTGGCCCGTCGTGCCCGGCAGATCGCTATACTGTCGGTGCCGGGACCAGTTCGGGGCATGGCGCAGTCTGGTAGCGCATCTGCTTTGGGAGCAGAGGGTCGGCGGTTCGAATCCGTCTGCCCCGACCACCCGGCCCCTCGCCTACACTCCTGGGGGAAGCGGAGCGCCTGTAGCTCAACCGGACAGAGCACCGGCCTTCTAAGCCGGGGGCTGCAGGTTCGAGTCCTGCCAGGCGCGCCATAACGAGAATGCTAAATGGTGGGCGTAGCTCAGTTGGTAGAGCACCGGATTGTGATTCCGGTGGTCGTGGGTTCGAGCCCCATCGTCCACCCCAACTTCACGTGCAGGCGTAGTAGGAGCGGTTTCAGCCGCGACTTCTGTTTAGAGACGGGCCGTTAGCTCAATTGGTAGAGCAGTGGACTCTTAATCCATTGGTTGTAAGTTCAAGTCTTACACGGCCCACCACTTGCTAGCCGAAACTACACAAATCACGCTACAGTCAACTGGCGAGTGGAGCGTTGACCAGGAGGGGCGATGGCGAGGAACCTCAAGTTGATCTCGGTGGCCCTGGCGCTTCTTGGCGTCTGGTTCGCAATGGAACCCGTGCTTGCGAAGCCGCCGCCCTGGGCTCCAGCGCACGGCTGGCGCCGGCAAAATGACCCGTTCTACGTCGGCTACGCCGGCCGCCAGTGGTCCGATGACTACGGCGTGATTGCCGGCCGCTGCGACACGGACAAGGTGCTGGCCGTCATGGGTGCGGTGGCAGGCGGCGCGATTGCGAACCAGGCGGCGTCCCCTGAAAACCGCGTGATCGCGACCGTCATCGGGGCGATCGTGGGTGGCGTCGTTGGCGACGCGATCGGCAAGCAAATCGACAAGAGTGATCGCGCCTGCGTCGGTCAGGCCCTGGAGCTTGCGCGCGTGGGCCAGCGAGTGCAGTGGACGAACCCGACCACCGGCGTGACCTATACGGTCCGACCTAGACACGATCTCGCCGATCGTTGCCGGGAATTCGAGCTCACCACGCGTGGCCGCAGCGCCACCGGCCCGGTGAACCTGAAGGGCTGCGCCGGCGACGACGGAGAATGGCGCTTGCAGTAATTCAGCGCTGCTGCTCAGTGTCCCCGGTCAGGTCGTAAAGCT
>CAYMKJ010000188.1:0-4468 GCA_964391025.1 uncultured Chromatiaceae bacterium | reverse complement strand
CCGAACGGCAGCGGGCCCTACGCCCGCGGCAGCGTCACGCCGCGCTGCCCCTGGTACTTCCCGCCCCGGTCCTTGTAGGAGGTCTCGCAGACCTCGTCGGACTCGAAGAACAGCATTTGCGCTACGCCCTCGTTTGCGTAGATCCGCGCGGGTAATGGGGTCGTGTTGGAAAACTCCAGTGTCACGTGCCCTTCCCACTCGGGCTCCAGTGGCGTGACGTTGACGATGATCCCGCAGCGCGCGTAGGTGGACTTGCCCAGGCACACGGTGAGCACGTTGCGGGGGATACGGAAGTACTCGACCGTAGATGCCAGCGCGAAGGAATTGGGCGGAATGATGCAGACGTCCGTGTCCATATCCACGAAGCTGTTCGGGTCGAAGGCCTTGGGGTCCACGATGGTCGAGTTGATATTCGTGAACACCTTGAACTGCCGCGCGCAACGCACGTCGTAGCCGTAGCTCGACGTGCCGAAGGAAATCACCCGCACGCCGTTCACAGTGCGCACCTGACCGGGTTCGAAGGGTTCGATCATGCCGTGCTGCTCGGCCATGCGGCGGATCCAGCGATCCGGTCGGATGCTCATTTCCTGCCCTCGATCATGCCCTCTGGCATGCCCTCTGCCCTGATTGAGCCGAAGCTGCAGACGCCGCCTTCGCCCGATGCGACGGCGATCACGATCCGGACGCTGGGCAGCGGCGTCAGATTGCCCTGCACGGCACGGGCGACGACCCTGGTCATGCGGTTACCATAATTCGTGATGGGCTTAACGGAAAGGTGCCAGTCGAGCGGCCACATTGTAACGGGTGGAGGGACCGGAGACGGTCGCCCCATGTGGCATAATTTCCAGCACGCCGGATGACCAGTGTGGGACTGGTAATCTTGCCGGCGGGCCACCTGACGACTGGCTTGGGCAAGGCCGACCAACGAGAACGGGGCACGGAGCGGATTCCGGGGCGCATGAAGTTATTCAGCACAATGAGGGCAGAACGCTGCCTCACCCAGCTGTTGTCCGAACGGGATACCAACAGTTCCGAGGCACGGAAAGCGCTGGACAGCCTGCGCAGCATCGGCGGCACGGCCATTCCCAAGGTCATCGATGGGTTCGCCACGGCCGACAAGGAGCACAGCGGCGCGCTGGTCACGCTGCTCGCCGCCCTGCTGGACGACAACACCTTTCCCCTTTACGCGGACGGCCTCGGCCACTCGAACAAGTTGTGCGTGGCTGGCGTGACCAAGGCCCTGGCCGTCTCCCCCAACTACGACATCAACAAGCTCATGGAACTCCTGGGCAAAGAACAAGTCTTCAAACCAGCATTGATCGGACTTCTTGGAGTTGTGAGCAAACGACTGAATGCAAAGGAGTTACTCAGGCGGGCCTACGAACTGGAGCCCCGCGAAAAGGCAGCCATCTTCAAGATCATCGGGGACATCGCGGGCCCCGACCTGGTTCCGGACCTGATTGCGCGGCTGGGGGGTAAGGACTCGTCCATCCGCCTGAACATCATCGAGCTCCTGAGCCGCTTCAATCAGCCTGACGTTACCCGGGCGCTGGAACACCAGCTGAAGGACAAGAACAAGATGGTCCGCAAGGCGGCGCTCGACGCGCTGACGGCCATGCCGGGGGAACGGAATATCGGGCTCATCTGCTCACTCCTGGCCGACCCGGAACTCGAGGTGCAGGCCCGCGCCGTCGACCTCGTGGTCAAAACCCGGCACCCCGACACCATGAAGCATCTCATCAACGTGCTGAAGGACGAGTCGGAATTCGCGCGCCGCTCCGCCGTGGAAGTGCTGAACGAAATCGCCGAGCCCAGCACCATCAAGTACCTGCTTACCGCCCTCGAGGACGGCGACTGGTGGGTCCGGTCCCGCGCCTCGGACGCCCTGGCGAAGATCGGCGGCCCGAAAGTGATGGACGCTGTGCTCCAGCTGGTCGGCGACAAGAGCGAGAGTATCCGGCGCTCCGCCATCGAGATCCTTAACCAGACCAAGGATCCGCGGGCAGTAGATCACCTGATCGCCGCCACCCGCGACACTGACTGGTGGACACGCGAGCGGGCCGCCGACGCACTCGCCGAGATCCGCAGTGAGAAAGCAACGCCTGCGCTGCTCGAGATGCTCGCCGGAGATCCCCGCTCCGTGCCGGCCGCCCTCCGCGCGCTGGGCCGACTCGGCAATTCCGACGTGCTGCCCCAGCTGCTCCCGATGCTGGACCGTCCCGAAAAAGATATCCGCATCGAGGCCGTGAACGCCATCGGCCACCTCGCCACCTCCGACTCGGCCGACACTCTGAAGAACCGACTGAGGGGCATAGCCACGGGCGCCGACGAAACCATCGCCAAGTTAGCCGCCCGGGCCATATCCCGGATGGAAAGCATCTCGACACCCAGCTCCAACACGCGTGAGGGGCGGGTGGAGATGACCGGCGACACTGCCAAAACCCTGCTGGTGGAAAACGCCCAGGTCGACGAGATGGTGAAGTCCCTGGACAGGGCGATCAAGCTCGATGTGAGCACGCTCAAGACCGGCGATCTCATCGAGGGCCGCTACCGGTACATCGAAAAGATTGGCAAGGGCGCGTTCGGGACCGTGGTACTCGTGGAAGACGAGGTCGTCGGCGAGCGCTTGATTCTCAAGTTCCTGAATCCCAACGTCAGCTCCGACGAAGAGATGATGAAGCGCTTCGTACATGAGCTGAAGTACTCTCGCAAGATTACGCACCGCAACGTCATCCGGATCTTCGACTTCGTCAGCCTGGGGGGCAACTACGCCATTTCCATGGAGTACTTTCCGTCCCACACGCTCGGGGCCGAGATGGCGGCGCACAAGCCCCTGCCCTTCGACAAGACCAACAGCTGGGCCCAGGACATCGCCAACGGCATGGCTGTGGCGCACCAGGTGGGCATCGTGCACAGGGACCTGAAGCCGGCGAACATCCTGATCAACGACGAGGGCCTGCTGAAGATCGTGGACTTCGGGGTGGCGGCCGCGGCCAGCTCAGGCGACACGCAGCTCACCAAGACGGGTTACGTCATCGGCTCACCCAAGTACATGGCCCCGGAGCAGATCCTGGGCAAGAAGGTGGATCATCGCGCAGATATCTACAGTATCGGGGTCATCGTCTACGAAATGCTCACGGGGACGCCCCCCTATACCAAGGGGGACCATATGTCCGTCATGTACCAGCACGTGCAAGGCAAAGCAAAGTTCTGCGAGGAACTGAATCCGGCGATCCCGCCGGCACTCGCAGCCGTGGTGCGCAAGGCCATGGAGGTGGACAAGCTGAAGCGCTTCAACTCGATGGATGAACTTCGGGAGGCGCTTGAGCAGGCCGCCTGAGGCCCCGCCAGAGCCAATCCATGGCCCGTATCGATGCGTTCCTGAAGCTCGGCCTCGCGCAAGGCTGCTCCGACATCCACCTGGCCGTCGGCGTGCCGCCCATGCTCCGGATGCACGGCGACCTCATGCCTATCAAGTTCCGGGACCTCGGTGACACCGAACTCGAGAGCTATGTCGGCGAAATACTGACGCCCACCCAGAAAAAGCGCTTCGAAGCGGGTCATGACCTCGACTTCTCCTACGTATCGGAGGACGGCGGCCGCTTCCGGGTCAACGTCTTCCGCAAGGAGACCGGCGTCGGCGCGACCTTCCGGTTCATCCCCGGGAACATCCCGACGCTGGAGAGCCTTGACCTGCCACCGGTGGTCCGCACGCTCTGCAGCCACCACCAGGGGATGATCCTGGTGACCGGCTCGACCGGCACCGGCAAGTCAACCACGCTGGCAGCCATGATCGATCACCTGAACAATACGCAGAACTGCAATATCATCAGCCTGGAAGACCCGATCGAATTCATGCACCGGAGCAAGCAGGCCCAGATCATCCAGCGGGAACTGGGGACCCACCTGCCTTCATTCGCTGAGGGCATCCGTGCCGCGCTCCGGGAGGACCCGGACGTGATCCTGGTCGGCGAACTGCGCGACGCTGAGACGATCCAGATGGCGATGACAGCGGCAGAGACGGGCCACCTCGTGCTGGGCACCTTGCACACCACCGGGGCCGTGAAGACCATTGACCGGGTGATCGATGCCCTGCCCGGTGACATGCGCGAGCAGTCCAAGAGCTTTCTTGCCCAGAGCCTGAACGCGGTCATCACCCAGACATTGGTGCGCACGCCGGACGGGCGGGGCCGAAGGGCCGTAGTCGAGATCATGCTGATGACACGGGCCATTGCCAAGCTGATCATGACGGATCAGACGCACCAGATTGCCGCCCAACTGCAGACGGGCAAGGATCTGGGTATGCAGATGATGGATCAGGCGCTGATGGACGCGATCCAGAAGAAGGAGATTGATCCGGACGATGCTTTCCGCTTCGCCAGCGACAAGTCCCTGTTCCAGCGTTTCGTCACCGATACTTCCGTGCTGCCAACATTCGAGGTCAGCGGGCCGTGAGCCAGATCGACGA
>CAYMKJ010000187.1:0-8113 GCA_964391025.1 uncultured Chromatiaceae bacterium | reverse complement strand
AAACGCCTTGGGCGACCGGATCAGCAACTTTGCCTCGATAGGAATGATCACTTCGCCTGTGGCGCTGACGTTGAATACGCCCCCGTCCACCGGGTTTTTGTCCCTATCGGGATCCACGATCCAGAGCTGGTACTGGGTGCGGGCCGGGTCGTTCACGGGCATGCGGGTGAGCCGCAGGTAACCCTGCTGACGGGACTGGCTCCACACCACGTCGCCGGTGACGCCCTGGTAGCCCGCTGCCGTTGGCGGCGCCCAGGGCAGCGTGATCACGTCGGTTGCCCCATTCACCAGGCTCGACCGCGTGGCCACCGCGTCGGGTGCCGGTGCGACGGTCGTGGGTTCATTCCGGACGACGACAAACGCGACCGCCAGCATCGCGGCCAGCGCCCAGCCAATGCCGTTGACTGGCGACCAGCGACTGGTCGCCGGCTGCCGGGTCGCGGCGGGTGGGCTCTCAGGCTGCTCGAGTTTCGCCACGGGCACTGGCCCACGCTGGCGCATGGCCAGTGCTTCGCCCTGGCTGGCCAGTCGCTCCTTGAGCCCGGCGGGCATGCGGCTGACGGTGGCCCGGCGCAGGAAGGCGATCTGGGTCAGGGCGGCGGCCTGGAGAATCTCGTCCCGGGCCACAGCCGGGTTGTGCTCCAGGAGACGCGCGAGTTCCGGGGCGTCGCTGGTATCGAGTGCTGCCGACGCTTCGTCGGCCAGCAGTTCGTAGAGGCGGTTCCTGGCGAGGGCGTTGCTGGGGATCATCCTGCCAGCTCCTGATCGGAGTCGCCCGGCGGGGGTATCTGCAGTCGCTGCCGGATGTGTATAAGTCCCCGGCGCACGCGGGTTTTCACGGTGCCAAGCGGCAGCGAGAGGTGCTCCGCAATCTCGCTGTGGCTGTAGCCCTCATAGATCGACATGGCGAGCACTTTCTGGTGCTCGGGGTCCATCTCGGCGAGGACCCGCTCCACGATGGTCACTTCCGTATCGTCCTCCACCGTCGCTGGCACACCCGGATCAATGGGGGCGCCTTCGTCGTCGTCGAGGGAGTCCGTCAGGGGGCGGCGCCCGGCCTGGCGGATCTTGTCGATCAGGCGACGGCGGGCGATGGTGGAGATGAAGGCGACTTCACTCGCAATATTGCGGTCGTAGCGGCCGGCGCTGCGCCAGATATCGATGAAGATGTCCTGAACGGCATCTTCCGCATCGGCAGCATTGCGCAAATAGCGGCGCGCCAGGGACCAGACGAGATCCCCGTAGCGCTCCAGGCATTCATTGACGGCTGACGTATCGCCAGCCGCGACGCCTTCGAGTATGGACTTGGTGGACAATCGGGTCGTCTCTCCGGACGCTCGCGGGTCTGGTGGCGCTGTGCCCGCCGACCCGGAGTTTCCGCGGTGGAGTGCGACAGGCTTTATTTCAACGACCGTCATCATACAACAGACCTGTCATGGCGCCATCTTGTCGCGGTTCCGGCCGCTAAAGAAGGCGCCCGGGAAAGTCCTCTCCCGGGCGCCTTAGCTGGAGCGCTACTTACATCCCGGGCTTGGCGCCCTTCGCCGGCGGCAGAATAACGGCGTCGATAACGTGGATCACGCCGTTGCTGGCAACGATGTCAGCCTTCTCGACCTTCGCCCCATTGACTGTGACCCCGGAGGCTGACGCGACGATGGTCAGCGTGGAGCCCTCGAGGGTTGCAGGCTTCATGGTGCCCTTCAGGTCGGTGGACATCACCTTGCCGGAGACCACGTGGTAAAGAAGGATGGCCTTCAGTTTTTCCTTGTTGGCAGGTTTCAGCAGGTCATCGAGGGTCCCAGCGGGCAGCTTGGCGAATGCGGCGTCGGTCGGCGCGAACACGGTGAGCGGGCCAGGACCCTTGAGCGCGTCTACCAGGCCGGCGGCCTTCACGGCGGCAACCAGGGTGTTGAAGGAACCTGCGGCGGCCGCAGTGTCCACGATGTCTGCGGCGCGGGCGGCGGGGGTCACGGCCAGACCGACCAGGGACAGTGCGAAGAGGCCACTGATGGCACGGAGGTGACGGAAGCCGGATTGGCGAGCGAGAGTAGTCATTGCTGAGTTCTCCTTTAAGTAGCTATTGATCGAACAGGGAACCTGATTGGGTCCGGGAGGTAGTTCGCGGTGCTTCCGGGGGCGGATTCAGTCACCTAGACTGCAGGTGTGATGCAGGGCTGAGGCGGAGATAACGGAATGCGGACGAGGCTTCTTCGCGGCGCGGTTCTGCTCATCCTGCTGGGAGCTGGCGCCGTCAGCTGGTCCTACTGGCAGGATCCAACCTTCTGGCGCCGCTGGTGGATCATCGTTACGCACCTGTCCCCGGATCACATGGACTTCCGGCCCACGGCGCAGCTTGGCGGGGGAGCCATCCTTGAACTGCCGGCGGCACAGGCCGACGGTCTCACCGTCTCCCCTGCCGCGCTGCGGGAGGCCGAGCGCTACGCCGCAGAGTTCGATTCCTACGCGCTCATCGTGGTGCACTGGGGGGTGGTACAGACGGAGTGGTACGCAACCGGCTGGAACCGGGACCGGCTGACCCAGTCCCAGTCAATGATGAAGACGTTGGCCGCGCTGGCGCTGGGCGCAGCGATTGCGGACGGCTACATCAAGTCGGTGGACGAACCCGTGGCCACCTATTTGCCGGAGTGGGCCGGCGATCCGCGCGGTGCGATCCGCATCCGGGATCTCCTGCAGATGGCGAGCGGGCTCGAGCAGGCTCGTTTCACCCTGAATCCCTTCGCCGGGGATTCCGCGTTTCGTTTTCTCAACAGTTCGGACCGGGCGGCCATCTACCTTCGGACGCTGTCGGTCCTTCCTCCGGCCCGGGAGTTCGACTACAACGACCTGGACGCGGCGCTGGTGGGGCTCATCGTGCAGCGGGCGACGGGTCAGCCCTGGGCACGGTGGTTTGATCAGAAGATCTGGCGCCCGATGGGCGGGCAGCGTGCCGAGGTCTGGCTGGACCGGGCGGGCGAGGGCAGTACCGTAATGACGGCCTGCTGCATGCTGGCGCCGGCGATGGACTGGGCCCGGGTCGGTCTGTTGATGAAAGATCGTGGCGTCGTGCGCGGGGTGCCGGTCTTGCCTGCGGAATGGATCGACGCGATGACGACGCCATCGCCGCTTTATCCCGGCTACGGCTACTTCACCTGGCTCGGTGCCGGCATGGGTGACAAGCGGCTGCGCGATAACGATCGCGAACGCCCCCAGACCGAACCGTTTCTGGCACCGGACCTCTTCATGCTGCTCGGTCGCGGTGGCCAGCGGGTCTATGTGTCGCGGGCGCTGGATCTCGTCATCGTGCGGCTCGGCCCGCACAACGGGATGGAACCCCTGAAGGCCGGGTGGGACAACTCCCGGCTGCCCAACATCGTCGTGCGGGGACTAAAAGGCACCGGTAACTTTCGGCAATGAAAAAGCCGGCCCCTTGCGGGGCCGGCCCTGTTCCGTCAAAGCGCAGTGGGTAGGGTCGGCGTCAGCCGGCCTTCCACTCACCGCCCTGGAAGCCGCAGCCGATCTCGAGGCCGCCCGGATCACCCTCGTAATAAATCCGCTTGCCGGCTTCGCCCATGTCGCATATGCCGACCTTGCCCTCGGTGGCGCAATCACCATCCCCGTGGACGGCGTTGCTGTTCTCATCCGACTTGCCGGCCTCGGTGCACTTTTCAGGGCTTGATGGTGAATCGCAGACCTTGAACGGGCCGGCGAACATGTTCTTCTGCACGTAGTTGCAATGGCCGGCGCCGTCCGCGGCGGAGGCCGCTAACGGACCCATAACCAGTAGTGGGGCCAGCACCGTGAGCGCTGCGACAATTCTCGACTTCATGATTGAGGCTCTCCTGCCTGCAGATTGGCTTGCAAAAAACTAAGCGGACCGATCATGGCACGCGGTTTGGCTGGAATCCATAGGACGCAGAAGTACCTTGACTTCTGCGGGCTGAATCCACTCTGAATGCCGCCTACTTGCCCGATTCCAGGTACTTTTTTGGCAGTGCATAGGCCACAAGGTAGTCATCAATGGTCTTCGAGTTGATGAACATATGGCTGCCGGCCGCAATGACGACGAACTGGCGGCCATCCCGCTCGTAGGTCATCGGGTTGGCGTGGGCCGAAGTGGGCAAGGGCGTGGACCAGACTTCGGCGCCGGTCTCCGTAACGAAGGCCCGCAGCCGGGCATCGCCCGTGGCGCCGATGAAGACGATGCCGCCAGCCGTGATGATCGGGCCCCCGGTGACGGGGGCGCCCCACTTCAGGGGCGGGATGGGCACCGGGGCCAGCTTGTCGATAGTGCCGAGTGGCACGCTCCAGCGGATTTCGCCCGCCGCCAGGTCGACCCCGACCAGCGTGGACCAGGGCGGACTCGTGCACGGCATCATGGTCGGACCCAGAAGGATGCGCTGCTCGATGGCCCAGGGCGTGCCCTCGATGATCCCCGGTGGCCCCATCGGGGCGCCGCGCGTGGGATCAAACGTGTCGGCCTTCGGCACCTGCTCCCGGGGCTTGAGTTTCAGGTACAGGCCGATCTGCGACAGGCTCGTGACGAGAAGATTCCGCTCGGGATCCCAGGCGCCACTGCCCCAGTTCATGCCGCCGGCCGAACCCGGAAACATGATCCAGCCCTTGTCGCTGGGTGGCGTGAAGATGTCGCCGTGCCGGGCGCCTGCGATGAGGTCCCGACAGCGGTTCTGGTCCCAGAACGTCAGTCCCCAGGCATCCTCCGGCGTCAGCCGGGTCTTCATCAGAGGTGGTGGCTTCACCGGAAACGGCTGGGTTTTCGCTAGCACGTCGCCGGCGACGCCGTCGGTGGGCACGGCTCGCTCCTCCACGGGGAACAGCGGTTCACCCGTTTCCCGGTCCAGCACAAAGACCAGCGATTGCTTGGTCAGTACAACGACGGCAGGAATGCGGCGGCCACCTTTCGGGATATCCACCAGCAACGGCTGCGCGGGCGTATCCCAGTCCCAGACGTCGTGGTGAACGGTCTGGAAGCTCCAGACGACTTCGCCGGTGCTGCCGCGGAGAGCCACGACGGAATTGGCGTGTCGGTTGTCGCCGGGTCGCGTGCCACCGAACCAGTTTGGTGAGGCACTCGACGTGGGCATGAAAACGAGATCCCGCTTCTCGTCAACGGACAGCAGGCTCCAGGCGTTACCGCCGCCAGTTGTGGCCATGCTTTCGGGCGTCCAGTCTCCCGCCTGTGGTGCGTCCTTGCTGCGCGGAATGGGGTCGAAGCTCCAGCGGAACGCACCGGTGCGGGCGTCGAAGGCCCGCAAGGCCCCGCTCGGAGCGCTGGCGAACTGGTTTTTCATGTTGTTGATGTGGCCGATCACCAGCACGCCGTTCACGACCACCGGCGGCGCCGAGAACTGCACGCCCCAGGGGTCGGAGGGCGCCGGCGTGGTTCCGGCGAACAGCGGGTTGACGTCCACCTGCCCGTTCGTGCCGAAGTCAGCGCAGGGCTTGCCCGTGGCCGCATCGACGGCGAGAAGGCGGCGGTCGTTGGTGCCCGAGAGGATCCGGTGCTCGCAGAGCTGGCCGGCCGGCGCGGCCCCATCCTGCCAGTAAGTCACGCCCAGGCACTTCAGACGCTTCGGCGCCTTGCTTACCAGGATCTGCGGATCGAAGCTCCAGCGTTCCTTGCCGGTGGCGGGATCCAGTGCGACCAGCCGGTTGGACGGCGTGCAGAGCACCAGCGCGCCGCCGGCTGCCTCGGGCAGGAGGATCGGCGTGGCGTGAAAGCCGGAAAAGGGGCGGCGCTCCGGAAAGCGGGTGAAGTCCCCGTGCCGCCAGGTCCAGGCCCGTTCCAGTCGCCAGACATTTTTCCGATTGATCTGGGTGAGCGGTGAGTAGCGGGAGCCTCCCTGGTCACCCCCCACCTGGGCCCAGGTGGCAGGTGGCGGGTTGGTCGTTTGCGCGCTGGCCGATGCGGTGCTCAGGAACAGCGCGAGAGCGCTGGCGAGGATTCCCCTTGCACGCATGGCTCAGGCCGGTCGCCAGTGGTCGTGGAACGACACCCGGTGCATCAGCCGGTGACTCTGGCCGAAGTCAAAAATGCCCCGGTGAATGGTTGAGTAGTTGTCCCATAACGCGAGCGACTTCGGCTCCCAATGCCACCGGCACTGGAACTCGGGCCGGGTCTGGTGCGCGAACAGGAAGTCGAGCACGGCGCGGCTCTCGCGATCGCTCATGCGGGTGATCTCGCGCGTGAGAAGTTCGGAGACGAAGAGGAACCGACGCCCGCTTTCCGGGTGTGTACAGATCAGAGGGTGTTCCGTGGGCTGCAGGAACTTGCGCATCTTGGCCAGCGCTTCAGCACCAATCGAATCGAAGATCCGGTGGAAGTTCTTCGCCACGTTGTCGTGGATCGAGGTCAGGGGTTCCAGGAATTGCCTCCAGGCAGGCGACAGATCTTCGTAGGCGGCACACATGTCGGCCCAGACCGTGTCGCCTCCGCCCTCGGGCACGTCCAGCGCGTAGAGCAGTGAGCCCCGGGTGGGATGAATGCGGAAGGAGCTGTCGGAGTGCCAGTTGATGTCGTTGACGGGCCCCTGGTACATGGCCGGGTATTCCTGCACCCACACGCCGGGATGCCCTTCGAGGCTGCCCACGTAGCCCTGCTCCTGAATATCCCCAAAGCGCTTGCCGAGGGCCAGGTGCTCGTCGGGCGTCAGGGTCTGGTCACGGAAGAGCAGCACCTGGTACCGCACCCAGGCGGCGCGCAGCTCGGCGAACAACGCCTCGTCCCTGAGCGCTTCGGCGATCTGGATGCCGCTGATCAGGGCGCCGAATGAGCCGGTCATTGGCCGCGCCGAGAACCGGCTGTAGCGCGTGCCGGAGATGGGAATCTTCTCTGCCAGAGCGGTCATGGTGACAAGCCTAGCAAAACAAGGTCCGGATACCAGTAAGATTAGGGCAGGCATCTTTTGATGCGCCGCCCGCAACCGGATCTGGAGCCCCGATGGCCACAGACGCCCCAAGAAACAGCGAAGTCGCGATCGCCGTGTTCGTGGACTTCGAAAATCTGGCCCTGGGCGTCCAGGACACCAAGGGCGGGCGGTTCGACATCGAACTGGTCCTGAAGAGGCTCCTGGAGAAGGGCCGGATCGTGGCCAAGCGCGCCTACTGCGACTGGACCCGCTATCGCCAGTTCATGCATGAGTTCCACATGCAGGGCTTTGAAATGGTCGACATTCCGCAGACCAAGGTCAGTGGCAAGAACAGTGCCGACATCCGCATGGTCGTGGACGCATTGGACATGTGCTACTCCAAGTCCCACATCGACACCTTCGTGCTGCTCACGGGCGACAGCGACTTTTCCCCGCTGGCCTCCAAGCTCAAGGAGAACGACAAGCGCGTGATTGGCTGCGGGGTGCGAAATTCCACGTCCGACCTGCTGGCGTCCAACTGTGACGAGTTCATTTTCTACGACGATCTCATCACCGTGTCGAAGCGGCCGCGCACGCGGGCAAAGCCCTCGAAGAACACGGAGCAGGCCGAGGCGCTGGACAAGGTCGCGGCCACAGTGGAGTCGCTGTCCCAGGAATACGACCCGCTCTGGGGCTCACTGGTGAAGCAGACCGTGCGCCGCGTCTATCCGGGCTTCAACGAAACGGTCTACGGCTACCGCAGTTTTTCCGAACTGCTCGAGGACGCCGCCAAGCAGGGCATGCTCGAACTTGAGTTCGACGAGCAGCGGGGCAACTACAAGGTGCGCGCCAAGTCCCGGTGACGCGGCTTGTAGGAGCGCCTTTAGGCGCGACCGGGATTTGTCGCGCCTGAAGGCGCTCCTACTTCGGAGCCGGTGTGTTCTTCTTCGCGGCCGGCGGCGCCGGCGCCCCGACGGGCTGATAGTTCCTGGCGAGCTGATACACCGGCCGGGGACCTGGTTGTTTGTAGTACGGCATCATCTGGGCTTCGAGCCCGGCGAGTGTGGCCTGCCGGTTGCCCGGTGCGGGGTGTGTGCTGAGGAACTGGGGCGGCCCGCCGCCGCCGGCTTTCGCCATTTTCTGCCAGAGCGTGGAGGCAGCCCTCGGGTCATAGCCGGCCTTGGCTGCCAGTTCGATGCCGATGCGGTCTGCTTCGGTTTCCGATACACGGCTGTTGGGTAGCGTGA
>CAYMKJ010000186.1:0-4604 GCA_964391025.1 uncultured Chromatiaceae bacterium | reverse complement strand
CTTTGCCCACCAGTACTCCCGCAACGTGATCCGGGAAGGCAAGAAGTCCAAGGAAAAGGTGGAAGTCCTGTCCTTCGAGCTGCTGGCGTACCGGCAGCTGGTTAACCCTGCGGCTCTGCCGGGTAGTACGAAGCCCGATGAGCAACTGCCTGACTACTTCGTGACGGCCGACGACATCAAGCCGAGGGAGCATGTGGACATCCAGGCTGCGGCCCAGCGCTGGGTGGACTCCTCGATCTCCAAGACGGCCAATGTGCCGACGGACTTCAACTACGAGGAGTTCAAGGACATCTACATGTACGCCTACGAAATGGGGCTGAAGGGCTGCACCACCTTCCGCTTCAATCCGGAGGCATTCCAGGGCGTGCTTGTGAAGGAGAAGGATCTGCAGAACACGAAGTACACTTTCGTGCTCGACGACGGCTCTGAGGTCACGGTGCGCGGCGATGAGGAGATCGAGTACGACGGTGAAATGCACACGGCCGCCAATCTCTTCGACGCGCTCAAGGAAGGCTACTACGGCAAGTTCTAAGGCCCCGGAGAGCAGGAAATACCCTATGCCAAAGATCAAGATAGACAGGAAGATTGTCGGTTACCGCGTCGAGTCCGCCGACGACAAGGCCGCCGCGAAGAAGGCCGCCCAGAAGGCCGAAGAAGGGCTGGCGGGCAAGCGGCTGTCGAGTGAAGGCAACGTGGTCCGGATGCACGAGAAGCTCGAGCGCCCGGAAATGCTGCAGGGCTCAACGTACAAGGTGAAGACGCCAGTCTCTGATCACGCGATGTACGTCACCATCAACGACGTCATCCTGAATCCGGGTACGGAGTATGAGCAGCGCCGGCCTTTCGAGATCTTTATCAACTCGAAGAATCTGGACCACTACCAGTGGATCGTGGCCCTGACCCGGCTGATGTCTGCGGTGTTCCGCAAGGGCGGTGACGTGGCCTTCGTGGTCGACGAGCTCAAGGCCGTGTTCGATCCCCGTGGCGGCTACTGGCAGCCGGGCGGCAAGTTCATGCCCTCGATCATTGCCGAACTCGGCCACATCGTGGAGAAGCACCTCCGGTTCATCGGCCTGCTGCCGCCGGATTCCATGGACGAGCACAAGCGGAAGCTGGTCGAGCAGAAGCGTCGGGAGTTCGAGGACCAGAAGCGCCAGCAGGACGCCTTCGCGCGCAGTGAGTACCCGGCTGGAGCCCAGATGTGCGGCGGGTGCAGCGCCGCGGCGGTGGTCTTCCTGGATGGCTGCATGACCTGTCTGGCCTGCGGGGATTCGAAGTGCGGCTAGGCGAAGTGCGGTTAGGCGAAGTGCGGCTAGGCGAAGCGCGGCCACGCCAATGCGGCCGGGCGAGCTGCTGCTGAAATGACCCGCTGAAATGACCCGCTGAAATGACCCAGAGCGTTCCCGATTTCAGCCGCGTCGGGGTACTCGTTGCCGGCGACGTGATGCTGGACGAATACTGGTTCGGCCCGACCACCCGGATTTCCCCCGAGGCTCCCGTTCCCGTCGTTCGGGTCACTGGCTCGGAAGCCCGGGCTGGGGGTGCAGCCAACGTTGCCGTCAATCTCGCCAGTCTCGGCGCACGGACCTCCCTCACGGGCATAGTGGGCCGGGACAGTAATGGCGCCACACTGGGCGACCTGCTCCGCAACCAGGGTATTGTTGTGGACTTCGTGGAATCTGCTCGCCAGCCCACAATTACCAAGCTGCGCGTCCTGAGCCGCAATCAGCAGCTTATCCGGCTCGACACGGAAGAAGGCTTTACCGCTGACGATGCAACACCCCTGACGGGTGCTCTGGAGCGGCTGCTGCCGCCGGCTTCCGTCTGCATTCTGTCGGATTATGGCAAGGGTACGCTGAGCCAGGTCTCTGCGCTGATCGGCATCTGCCGGAGGCGCGGTGTGCCCGTGCTGGTGGACCCGAAGGGCACCGACTTCGCCCGATACCGGGGCGCCACGGTCCTGACTCCGAACCTGGCCGAGTTCGAGGCTGTGGTGGGTCCGACGCGGAACCCTGCGGAAATTGCCGAGCTGGGAGAGGCGCTGCGGGAAGCGCTCGACCTGCAGGCTCTCGTGATCACCCTCGGGGAGCGGGGCATGGCGGTGATTGCCGCTGATGGTGAGCCCGTGTTTCTCCCGGCACGCGCCCGCCAGGTGTTCGATGTGACGGGAGCCGGCGATACAGTGATCGCGACCCTCGCGGCAGGGCTTGGTGCCGGCCTGACCCTCCAGGATGCGGCGGGGCTTGCCAACCTGGCGGCCGGACTCGTCGTTGGCAAGATCGGCGTGGCCAGTGTGACCCCGTCCGAGCTGCGGCTGGCGCTCCACGAACATGGTCAGGGCGGGCGTGGACTTCTCCTTCGGTCCGAAGCGCGGCAGATGGCGGCCCAGGCTCGCGGCCGCGGTGAGCGCCTCGTGATGACGAACGGCTGCTTCGACATCCTGCACGCCGGTCACGTGGCCTACCTGGAAGAGGCCAAGCAGCGCGGCGACCGGCTCCTCGTGGCAGTCAATGACGATGCATCGGTCGCCCGGCTGAAAGGCGTCGGCAGGCCCATCAACCCGCTCGCCGACCGGATGGCGGTGCTCGCGGGGCTGGCATCAGTGGACTGGGTCGTACCCTTTGGTGAAGACACGCCGGAAGTGCTGGTGGGCGAAGTTCTGCCGGACGTGTTGGTGAAGGGCGGAGACTACCGTCCCGAAAATATTGCGGGGGCCCGCAAGGTGCTCGAAAGCGGGGGCACCGTCGAAGTCCTGAGTTTCCGGGAGGGCCGCTCCACATCCGCCATCGTCGAGGCCGTGCAGCGGCTCGCTCCGAAGTAGACCCGCCATCGTGCCCCGGCCCCAGTCTGACCCAAGTCAGTCCGACTCTGGCCTGCCCACGGTCGGATCCACGTCCTGGCTACGGTTGGCCTACGTCATCCTCACTTATATCGCCGTGCCTTTCCTGCTCCTGCATCTCGTGTGGCGCGGTTTCAGCGTGCCCGGTTACCGGCGCCGTATCGGCGAGCGGTTTGGGTTCGGCATGCCACGGCTGGCCCGCTCGTCCATCTGGGTCCATGCGGTATCGGTCGGGGAGGTCCAGGCGGCCGCGCCCCTGGTGAGCGCACTCCTGAAGCGCCACCCGGACGTGCCGCTCGTGCTCACCACGATGACCCCGACGGGTGCTGAGCGCGTCCGGGCGCTGTTCGGTGCGACCGTGCTTCACAGCTACGTGCCCTACGATCTGGCCGGCGCCGTACGACGCTTCTTCAACTGGGCGCGGCCGTCGCTCGCCATCGTCATGGAAACGGAGCTCTGGCCAAATCTCTACCACGAGTGCGGACAGCGACGGGTGCCGCTGGTGCTGGCGAGTGCCCGGATTTCATTGCGTTCCGTAGGGCGCTACCGCCGCGTGATTCCGCTCTTTCGGGACACATTGTCCAACGGCATCCTGATCGCTGCCCAGACACCAGCGGACGCGGAGCGCTTCCGTTCGTTGGGCGCCAATCCATCCCGCACGCATGTCACTGGCAACATCAAGTTTGATTTTGAGCTGCCGGCGGAGATCGCCAGCCGCGGCAGCCAGTTGCGGGAACAGCAGGCGCGCAACCGGCCCGTGTGGGTGGCGGCGAGTACCCACGAGGGCGAGGAGGCGGCGGTCCTCGATGCCCATGCCAGGATTCTCGAACACCACCCGGCAGCACTGCTGGTGCTGGTCCCGCGTCATCCGGAACGCTTCGGGCAGGTGGCAGCGCTGCTGGACAGCCGCGGTATCGACTACGTAACCCGGAGCAGCGGGGCACTGGCCGGCCCGGCAACTCAGGTTCTGCTCGGCGACACCATGGGCGAACTCACGACATTCTATGCCGCAGCCGACGTGGCTTTCGTCGGCGGCAGTCTCGTGCGTATCGGCGGGCACAATCTACTGGAGCCTCTGGCACTGGCCGTGCCGGTGGTCACGGGGCCCCACAACGAGAACGCGACGGACATCGCCGAACTTCTGATGAACTGTGGCGCAGCGCTGGTGGTCCCCGACTGGGCAGGCCTCGCCGCCGAGGTGAGCTGGCTACTGGGTGACGAGGCAGAGCGCCGCAAGCGGGGTGCCGCAGGCAGCCAGGCGATACTCGCCAACCGTGGTGCCCTCGACCGGCTCCTGGAACTCGTCAATCCGCTGATCGACTGAGGCCATGGCCACTAGCTAATTGGCTACCGGAGCAGGCGCTCCCTTAACGGGCAATTCCTGCCCGGTCGAGGTTGCAGTCAGGAGGCCGTCGATCTGGGCGATGTCGTCCGTCGTCAGCGTACCGGCCGCCTGCTTAAGGCGCAGGCCGTTGACCAGGTAGTCATACCGGCTGCGCAGGTAGTTGGTCTCTGCAACAAACACCGTGCGCCGCGCGGCAAGGACATCCACCGTGGTCCGGGTGCCCACGTCGAAGCCGGCTTCGGTGGCTTTCAGCGCTGTCTTGGCGGACTCGAACGCCTGTTTCAAGGCTTGCACCCGCGAGATCTCCGAAATAACTCCGAGGTAGGCGTCCCGGGTCTGACGCTCAGTCTCGCGAGCCGTTCGCTCCAGCCGTTCCCGCGACGCGCGATGCTGATACACGGCCTGCTGGACCCGGGCGGA
>CAYMKJ010000185.1:0-6416 GCA_964391025.1 uncultured Chromatiaceae bacterium | reverse complement strand
ACTGAGAAGTGGCAGATCAGGGCCAGGCTTCGCCAGAGTCGGGGCAGGCTCGTCGATAATCGATCGAAGCAACTCCTGCCGGTTGGCCACGTTCCGTTTGGCCAGGATCTCAGCCGCCAGTGCCTGGTCGTAGGCGGCCTGGGCTTCCTGCACGTCGGTAATCGCAATCAGGCCCACTTCAAAGCGCTTCTGGGCCTGCTCGAGCTGGCGACCGATCGCATCTTTCGCCGCCTGCTCGGATGCAAGGGTATCTTCAGCAGCCAGCACGTTGAAGTACGTTTCAGCGACCCGGATCACGAGATCCTGCTGGGCAGCCTCGTAGTCCACGTCCGCCTGGGCCGACTCTTTTCCGGCCTGGGACAGCTGGACCCACTGGTCCCACCGGAATACAGACTGGCGAAGCTGCACGTTCCAGTTTCTCGCGTAGTAATTGCGGGAATCAATGGGGCTGGACGCTATGACGTCACCAATCTGGTTAGTCGTATTGCCGTTGGCCGCGGCATTGCCGTAAGCAGCTGTGCCGCTGACTTGTGGCAGCAGCGCACCCCGGGCAATGGGCCTGCCCTCCTGGGTTGCCAGCTTGTTGGCATCTGCCTCCCGAACCAGCGGATCACTGCGCACCGCCTTTTCATAGATCTGCATGAGGGTGTCGCCCGACGCCAGGCCGGAAACCAGGAGCGTGGTCAGGGGCAGCAGCAATACTTTTCTCATGACATCCCTTCCGAGAGTTTCAAAATATGAACTTCGATGGCGGCGCTGCGTGAAGCAGCGCTGGCAGCGAAGTTTCGAAAAGCGTCGTGGTCGACCACTGGTCCGGTCCCTGGCGTGTCACCAGCCGGGCCCGCATCAATGGGTCTTCACCCGTTACCAGGAACAGGCGGCCGCCATCGGCCAGCCAGTGTTGAAAGCGGTCATCGGGCTTCGGCAACGACCCCGTCACGGCGATCACGTCGTAGGGCGTGTCCGGACGGAAGCCAAAAACGTCCCCAGTGAGGACTTCGGTATTCCACGTGGAGACGCCCCGGAGGTTTCGCCGGGCCGTGTCTGCCAGTTCCGGCAGGAGCTCAAGGCTGGTCACCTGGCTGGTCAGACGTGCGAGGCAGGCCGCAAGAAACCCGCTCCCGGTGCCGACTTCCAGCACCCGATCGGTACCCCGGAGGGTCAGAGCCTGAAGCAGGCGGCCCTCGACCTGGGGTGTCATCATCGACTGCCCGCTGCCAAGCGGGATTGCGATGTCGGCAAAGGCAAGGTTGCGAAAGCGGGGGGGGACGAACTGTTCCCGGGGCACCTGCGCGAGGACCGCCAGCACCGCCGGGTCCAGCACGTCCCAGGCGCGCACCTGTTGGTTCACCATCTGGGTGCGGGCGGCTTCGACGTTGACGTTCATTGGGGCGCTTAGGGTAAGTAGATTGCAGGGTACAGACAAGATTATGGCTCAAAGCAGTGCCCGTAGGATTATGGTCAACGGCGCCGACCCCGGAATGGACCATCGGCTATGCTTCAAGTCGTCCGCGAGGCCGGACCGCGCCAGTGTTCAGCGCAGGAATACGAGAGGAGCAGGGCCCGGCTGACTTCTCCATAGCAACATTTTAATGACCGAGACCTGGTTGATCCTGGCCCTTGCCGTGGCCTGCGTGGGGCTCGTTGCTACCTGTCTCTATCTGTGGCGAACCCGCAGCGACTATGCCCGCGGTGTGGCGACCCTGAACCGGGAAATCCTTGAGGCCGCTGAGGCCGCCGCCTTCGGCAAGCGCGTCTCGCTGCCTGCCAGCGACGTCCACGAGATCGGCCAGCTGGGCGACAACGTCAATCGCCTGTTCGACGCCCTCAACACCAAGGACCGCCAGATGCGGCAGCGCGAAGCGCTGTTCCATGATCTGGCCAACACCATGCCCGAGGTGGTCCTGGTGCACCGGGATCGGGTGATTTTCGCCAACAACGCCGCCGGTGCCCTCATGGGCCTGACGGCGGAGCAGCTGGCTGGCCGCCCCGTTACAGACCTCGTCCGGCCTGCCTACCGGGCGATGACCCGCAAGAATATCGCCGGGCGCCTTGCCGGTGAGCCCGTTCCGGATCGCTACGAGATCCAGCTGATCTCGGGCGTTGAGGGCGGACTGTGGGTCGAGGCAGCCGGGACGATGATTGACTACCGGGGGCAGAAGGCAATCCTGTCGATTGCCCGGGACGTGAGCTACCGGAAGAGCATCGAAGCGAATCTCGGGCGGGGCAAGCAGCAGGCGCAGATCACGCTCGAATCCATTGGTGAGGGCGTGATTACCGCCGACACCGAGGGGGTCATCGATTACCTGAATAGCGCCGCCGAGAAACTGACCGGCACCACCCGGGAAAATGCGATTGGCAAGCGCATGACCGATCTCATGACGCTGGTCGAAGAAAACGACCGTAAGGACCTGGGTGATCCGGTGGCGCGCTGTCTGGCCGAGCGGCGTCAGATCGGGTTGGGCCGTCGAGCCCTGATGATCTCGACGGATGGCAGCCGCGAGCTGTCGGTAGAGCTTACGGCGTCACCGATCATCGGTGCTGGCGACACGGTGGCGGGCGCCGTGGTCATCATGCATGACGTCACCGAGGTCCGCGGCCTGACGCGCCGGATCTCTTACCAGGCAGCGCACGACGCACTGACGGGGCTGATCAACCGCACGGAGTTCGAGCGGCAGCTGGCCGAGGCCCTGGAAGGCGGTCACGACGACTCGGTGAACTCGGTTCTCTGCTACATGGACCTGGACCGGTTCAAGGCCGTGAACGACACCTGTGGGCACCTGGCTGGCGACAATATGCTCC
Organism: uncultured Chromatiaceae bacterium; assembly: GCA_964391025.1. Classification (GTDB taxonomy): domain Bacteria; phylum Pseudomonadota; class Gammaproteobacteria; order Steroidobacterales; genus SHZI01. Next base: position 3,614 of record CAYMKJ010000185.1, on the reverse strand, counting down.
GGGAAATCGCCAAGCTCATCCGTGACCAGGTCCGCGACTCAGACTTCGTCGCTCGGCTTGGCGGTGACGAATTCGGCATGCTGCTGATTCGCTGTCCGCTCGACAAGGCCCGCCAGATTGCCGACGACGTGTGCAACGCTATCCGGGACTACCGCTTCGTCTGGCAGGACCGGATCTTCACCGTCGGCATCAGCGTCGGCCTGGTAGAAGTGGCCCGGGAGACTGGCACGCTGAAGGACCTGCTCAGCGCCGCGGACTCGGCCTGCTACGTGGCCAAGCAGCAGGGACGCGGACGCGTGCACGTCTATTCGGCGCGGGACGAAGTGTCGGCGCGGCAGCGGGGTGACATCCACTGGCTGCGACAGCTGCAGGTTGCCCTGCGGGAGAATCGCTTCGAAATTCACGCCCAGCCAATCATCTCGACGGTCGGCCGCGTGACCCGGGGTCCCGCCCTTGAAGTGCTGCTGCGCATGACCGATGAAGACGGCAAGTTGATTCAGCCCCGCCAGTTCATCCCCGCCGCCGAGCGCTATCAGTTGATGGCCAGTGTTGACCGATGGGTGGTCCAGGCCACCTTGTCCGCCATAGCGCACGGCGCGATCCGCCTTCCCGATGAGCGGAGTTGCAGCATCAACCTCTCAGCGCAGGCCCTGGCGGAGGACGGCTTTCTCGACTTCGTCGTCGACTGCCTCGATCACAGCCAGGTACCGCCCTACCGGATTTGCTTCGAGGTCAGCGAGTCGGCCGTGATGGAACGCTTCGATCACGCGCGCCGCTTCGTGGCCGTGGTGCATGGCATTGGCTGCCAGTTCGCCCTCGATGATTTCGGCAGTGGTCTCGGTTCCTTCACCACGCTGCGGGATCTGTCCATCGACTATCTGAAGATCGACGGCACCTACACGCGCGATCTGCGCCCGGAGACCCTCAACCATCAGGTTGTGACCGCCATAACCGGTGTGTCGCGGATCCTCGGTTTCCGGGTCATCGCGGAACAGGTGGAGACGCAGACGGATTTCGAGGCCCTGCGGTCCATCGGCGTGGATTTCATCCAGGGCCACTTCATCGATCGCCCGCACCGGCTGGGCGAGCCGGGCACCGCTCTCGCAGTCGTGTAGGAGCGGCTTTAGCCGCGACCTCCCGCCACCGCAGTAGCGGCAGCGTGGGCGGGTGTCCCTTCCGGCGCTCACCGTGTACTCACGGTAGCCGGAAGGGATCCCAACCGGGATGCCGCGGGCTACAGAGTGCGGGTCGCGGCTAAAGCCGCTCCTACAGGAGCGGCACCAGCAGCAGGGCCACGATGTTGATGATCTTGATCAGCGGGTTGATGGCAGGACCGGCGGTGTCCTTGTAGGGATCGCCGACGGTGTCGCCCGTCACGGCAGCCTTGTGGGTCTCGGAGCCCTTGCCGCCAAAATTGCCTTCCTCGATGTACTTCTTGGCGTTGTCCCAGGCACCGCCGCCCGTGCACATGGAGATGGCCAGGAAGATACCGGTGACGATGGTGCCGATCAGCAGGCCGCCCAGAGCACGGACGCCGGCTCCGGGACCCATCAGCACGTTCATGCCGAAGCCGATCACGACGGGAACGAGAATTGGCAGCAGGGAGGGGACGATCATCTCCTTGATGGCCGCCTTGGTCAGCAGGTCAACGGCCTTGGAGTAGTCGGGCTTCCCCGTGCCCTCCATGATGCCCTTGATCTCCTTGAACTGCCGGCGCACCTCCACCACGACGGAGCCTGCCGCGCGGCCCACGGCTTCCATGGCCATGGCCGCGAACAGGTAGGGCACCAGGCCGCCGATGAACAGGCCAATGATGACGGCCGGGTCGGACAGGCTGAAGTCCTGCAGCTTGCCGAAGGCTTCCAGGTTGTGGGTGTAGTCCGCGAAGAGCACCAGGGCCGCGAGACCGGCGGAACCAATGGCGTAGCCTTTGGTGACGGCCTTCGTGGTGTTGCCGACCGCGTCCAGCGCGTCGGTGATCGTCCGGACGTTCTTCGGCAGGCCGGACATTTCAGCGATACCGCCACCGTTGTCCGTGATCGGACCGTAGGCGTCGAGGGCAACGACCATACCGGTCATGGACAGCATGGAGGTTGCTGCGATGGCAATGCCGTAGAGTCCATCGAGCTGAAACGAAGCCCAGATGGCGGCACAGACCGCGAGCACGGGCAACGCCGTGGATTTCATGGAGACGGCGAGACCGGCAATGACGTTGGTGCCATGGCCTGTCTGCGACGCCGCCGCTACGTAGCGCACAGGCGCGTATTCCGTGGCGGTGTAGTACTCGGTAATCCAGATGAGAAGGGCGGTCAGCACAAGGCCAATCACTGCGCACAGGAACAGGTTTATCGACCCCTCGCCCATGACGACCTGGGTAACCGGGTAGAAGGCGGCGAGTGCCAGGATCCCGGACACAGCCAGCCCCCGATACAGCGCGTTCATGATCTTGCCGCCATCCCGCGCGTTCACGAAGAATGTGCCGACGATGGAGGCGACGATGGATACGGCGCCGAGCACAAGCGGGTAGAGGATATAGCGGAGATCGAGGCCGCCGTCGGCGCCCTTGAAGAGCAGTCCGCCGAGCACCATGGTGGCGACCACGGTCACCGCGTAGGTCTCGAACAGGTCGGCAGCCATGCCGGCGCAATCACCCACGTTATCGCCGACGTTATCGGCAATGACGGCCGGGTTGCGGGGGTCGTCTTCCGGAATGCCGGCTTCGACCTTGCCAACCAGGTCGGCGCCGACGTCGGCACCCTTGGTGAAGATGCCGCCGCCCAGTCGGGCAAAGATGGAAATCAGGGAACCACCGAAGGCGAGGCCGATAAGCGACTGGAGTGCCTTTTCATCGCCGACGAACCCGCGCATCACGGCAAAGTAGCCGGCAACACCGAGCAGGCCGAGGCCGACCACCAGCATGCCGGTGATGGCGCCACCGCGAAAGGCCACCTGCAGGGCGGGGTTCAGCCCAATGCTGGCCGCATGGGCGGTGCGGACGTTGGCTCGCACGGACACGTTCATGCCGATGAAGCCGGCGGCGCCTGACAGGACAGCACCGACGACAAAGCCGCCGGCCGTGGGGAGACCTAGTGAGACGGCGAGGACAACTGCGAGCACGACCCCGACCATGGCGATGGTGGAGTACTGGCGATTGAGATACGCCTTCGCCCCGGCCTGGATGGCCGCAGCGATCTCCTGCATCCGTGCGTTGCCGGGCGATTGCGCGATGATCCAGCGGGACATGAGGGCGCCATACAGCAGGGCGAGCAATGAGGCGCCAATGGCCAGGGCAATGGCCAGGTCGGTTGACATGGACGAGTCCTCCAAGACTAATCAGTGGAAGCCAGGCGGATTTTTGTTGCCTGACTTTAAGTTGCCTCATCCCTCGTGGCGGCTCAGCGAAGATGCCAGGGAGGATGGAAGGCGGGCCAAAAATGGCCGGCAATCATAGCATCAAAGAATTCGCCAGTAGGCGTGGCTTCAGCTTCTTCTTCACCGGCACGAGCTTGAGCGAGCCGTAGGCGGGGAGGCCCTGCCGGTAGGGCGGGTAGTCCTCGCCCTGGATCAGGGGTGCCAGATAGCGTCGGGCTGCGGCGGTAATCCCAAAGCCGTCC
>CAYMKJ010000184.1:0-7318 GCA_964391025.1 uncultured Chromatiaceae bacterium | reverse complement strand
GTGCACAGGGCCGTGGAGAACACCGCCGTCCTGCTGCGGGAAGCGAGAAGTCGTGGCATTCCGGTGGCCACCTGCAATGTGGCCTGGGGCAGCACGCGGGACATGGGCTACTGGAAGATTGGCGCCCTGTACTCTGGCTGGTTTCATGGCGATCCCGCCACCGTCATGGACGACCGCATCCACGACCCCGCCTACGACTTCCATTTCACGAAGTCTGCGCCGTCCATGTTTTTTGGCACACCGCTGCAGACGTTCCTGACCAAAGCCCGGGTGGACACCGTCTTCGTCACCGGCTGCACCACCAGCGGCTGCGTTCGCGCCACGATCATCGACAGTTTCTCCCACGGCTACCGCACGATGATTCCCGAGGAGTGCTGCGGCGACGTGGAGGAAGGCCCGCACCGGGACAACCTGCGGGACGTGGGCCGACGCTACGCGGACGTGATCACGCTGCAGGGTGCTTTGGAATACTTCCGGCGCCCTTCTGGCTAAACGGGCGGGCTAGCGCGCGCTACTCCCGCCACTCCACTTCATAGCCCAGGCCGAGGCGCATGAGCCGCTCCAGGAGTGCCTCGTAGGTGACGCCGCGATTGCCGGCTGCTGCAGCGAAGTCCTCGCCCTGGCTCAGGTTCGGGTTGCAGTTGGCCTCGAGCAGGTACACCCGCCCGTCCGGTCGCAGGCGAAAATCCATGCGCGCATAGCCGCTCAGGTGCAGCGCCCGGTAGATGCGCTTGCTGTAGCGGCTCAACTGCTCCTCCGTCGCCGGGCTGAGATCGGCGGCCTTGCCCGTGCGGATGCCGTGCTTTTGCTGGTACTTCCGGTCCCATTTCACCTTGCGGGTGGCGATGCCGGCCATCACGTCCGGCAAGGTGCCGAAATCCATCTCCCAGACCGGGTAGGTGGTCAGGCGCTCGTTGCCATCCGCGGCCACGTAGAGCTCCCGGCCCTCGATGTACTCCTCCACCAGGGCATCCGTCCTGGTGTGCTCGTGGATGAAATCGATGCGTTCCTTCAGGCGAGCCCGGTCCTCCACGATGGACGCCTGGGAGATGCCGAGTGACGCGTCCTCCGTGGCCGACTTCACGAACAGCGGGTACGTCAGCTTGTTCGACAGCCGGTAGGGGCGCCCGCGCCGGAACAGCGCGAACTGGGGCGTCGGGATACGGTGGTAAGCAAGAATCTGTTTCGACAGCACCTTGTCCCGGGACAGCATCATGCCCCGGGGATTGCAGCCGGTGTAGGGCTGCCGCATCAGCTCCAGGTAAGCCACGATGTGCTGGTCGTAGGTGACGATCCCCTGGAATTCCTGCAGCAGGTTAAAGGCGACGTCCGGCTGCCACTCGGTGATCCGGGTGCGCAGGTCGCCGAGGTTGTCGTAGAGGCCCAGGACCTGCACTTCGTGGCCCGCCTGGCGCAGGCAGGCCATCACGTCGTACTCGGTCTGCCACTCGTCGATCGCCTGCTGGCTGTGCCCCTCCAGGCTGTCCGGTGGCACCAGGCTTTCGTGGGTCAGCACGAGGGCACGAATTTTCTTCATAAGGCGTAGCGCTCCCGGCCACGGCGGACAAAGTCAAACAGGATACGTTCGAGCAGGGCAAAAACCTCGCGCTTCGACCGGCGCTGGGGCAGATTGACGCACAGCTCCAGCTCCCGGCTCCGGCGGATCACCATGCGCATGACGTGGTGCACCAGGTAGGGGTGCAGCCGGGAACGCCGGATCAGGAGACGCTGCAGTTCGGGACGGACCTGCCTGAGGAAGGCGGCTGCCGCCGGCTGCTCTGGGTATTGGGCCTGGGGCGCGAAGACGCGCTTGAGACGAATGTCGTAGCGATTCGTCTCGCTACGATCCGAGTAGCGCAGCTTTTCGGCGTAATGCTCCCGCAGGGTGCTGCGGTTCGTTTCCAGCGGCTCAATCTGTGTCGCGCGGCGCACGGGTGGCCGTTCCCCACGGATCTCGGTCAGCAGTTCGTCCACGTAGCGCAGCTTGCGCAGCGCAATCAAGGTGTCGTAGTCCACGCGCCAGGTGGAGTTGGGGGCCAGCCAGACAGCGAAGGTCTCGGCGAAATCCTCCGAGGGATGACTCTGGGCATACCAGTGGCCGAGGTGCATGACGTAGTTGCGGCTGGTCGTGCGTGGCGCGTAGCGCAGCGGGTACGGCCGGGACGCCGGCCCGAACACCTGCCGCCAGCGCTTGCGCCGGCGCAGCCGGTAGGCGTTGTCGATGGCGTGCCCGGTTTCGTGGCGCAGGATCCGCTGGAGCCACCGGGCATTGCCCCCCTCCACCTCGTGCATCAGGCGCCGCTCGAGCGCCGCGAGGCGCGGGTGGGCCAGGTAGAAAGGAATCGCGAACCCCGGGATGCCGTCCGGACAGAACCAATCGACCGAGAGCCAGACGTGGGGCCGGAAGCGGCAGCCGCGGCGGTCCAGCTCCCGGTTGAGCCGCTCCAGCGCAGGCTGGAGCGGACTCTCCGCGAGCGTCAGCCCCAGATCATTGAAGCGCAGGTCGAGCAGCGCCTCGTCATCCAGCTTGGTCCACCAGAACACTGCGGTTACCCCGAGAAGCAGCTGTAGGAGCGCCTTCAGGCGCGACCCCTCCCCTAAATAATTCAGGCGATCGCGCCTGAAGGCGCTCCTACAGTCGCGCACCCGGCCAAAAAAGAGAAGGGCCGCACTGAGGCGGCCCTTCTGTGAGACCGGGTATCCCCAATCCCTTAGCTGGCAAGGCCTTTCTTGAAAGGCTGGTCCACAGTCAGGCCGAGACACGAAGGGTGGATGGACACCGCGGGAATCTCACTAGACATTGGATCACCTCCTTTTCGTGGGCTGTACGCCCGTGGGGACGAGGCTGAGTATCCAGCGTCCTCCGGAAAAATCCAAGATGCGCCGCACATAATTTGCGCCGCTGGCGGGTCCCGGGAAACGGTGTGCTAGTCTCACTCTGGGGGTAACCGAGTCATGCTGAAATCGTCGCTCCGCTCCGCCGCAAAGTCTGCCGCCACTGGCATCCTGCTCGTTGCCGGCCTGCCGTCAGTTAACGCGCAGGAAGCGCTGGAAGAGATCACGGTCACCGCCCGCAAGGTGTCCGAGAGCCTGCAGGAGGCCCCCCTGTCGGTGGTGGTTTTCACCGGCGAAACAATGGCCAAGGCGGGCGTCAGCCGGATCGAGGAACTCGTCACCTTCGTACCGAACTTCGCGATGTCCGAAACGGGCATCGGCACCAACCTCTACGTCCGGGGCATCGGCTCCGGTATCAACCAGGGCTTCGAGCAGTCTGTCGGGCTCTATATAGACGGTATCTACTACGGGCGGGGCCAGCTCGCCCGGGCGCCTTTCATGGACATGGCCCAGGCTGAGGCGCTGCGGGGACCCCAGGCCATCCTGCTCGGCAACAACAGCATCGCCGGTGCCCTGAGCTTTACGACCGCCAGGCCCACGGACACCTTTGAGTCCACCGTGAGCGGGATGTACGTGCCGGATCAGAACGAGCAGGAAATCAATGCCATGATTTCCGGTCCGTTGACCGACAAGTGGTCCGCCCGGTTCGCCGGCCGCTACCGGGGCACGGACGGGTACCAGAACAACAACATTCTCAACCGGGACGAGCCCAACCGGGACGAAAAAAGCGGGCGCATCACCCTTGCCTATACGGGTGATACGTTCGATGGCACGATCAAATACGAGAAGAACAAGTTCGACGTCAAGGGCCGGCAGATCGAGATCATCCGGGCCGATCCCGTTGGAACCCCAGCGAATGTCCAGTGTTTCACCCCCAATGCAGGCTGCCCGAGCCAGACCGGCTTCAGCAGCAATACCGGCAGCAGCGAGCTGTGGCGGGATTTCAATGATGAGCAAGTCGCCAGCACCGGCGTCGCCCCGAATTACCTGCAGTATCTCAACGAGTTCTTCGACCCGAATCCCGCCATCCTGGACGGGACGCTGGACTACAACCGGGGGTCCAACGGCGACAAGAGCAACAACGATATCGACATCTGGGCCGGCACGCTGAATTACGCCATTGGCGACAACACGCTCACCGCGACCGCCGCGCATCTGACCTATAACTACGTCGAGGACTGCGATTGTGACTTCACCGGTGCCAACATGTTCCTGCTGCAATCCACGGAGGATTTCCAGCAGAACAGCATTGAACTCCGCTGGACCTCGCCCCAGGAAGAGCGCTTCAGGTACCTGGCTGGCGTCTATTACCAGCACGATGATCTCGATTTCGGCGACCAGATCTTCCTGCCCATCGGCAGCGGCGTGGTGCGGCTGGTGGGGCTGGCCACCACGGGCAACCCGGAGGGCGCCGACGCCTCCCTCGGTGACACCTCCGCCTTTCGGGACTTCGATCAGAAGGCGACGACCAGCTCGGTCTTTGGCCAGGTGGGTGTCGACATCACGGACCGCTGGACCACGACCCTGGGAATCCGCTACAGCCATGTAGAGAAGGAAGCGATCCGGATCCTGCGGGAGGGCAACCTCGACCGGGTGCCCTTCAACCTTAACGATGCCAACGACTTCAACCGGCTATCCACCGGCACCGTGCTCTTCGCGTCGATCTTCAAAGTGGCCTTTCACCAGCTCAGCGGCTCCCTGACGGAGAACAACACGGCCTTCGAGTTCGTCAACGACTTCCGGATCACCGACGACATCATGGTCTACGGGTCCGTAAAGAGCGGCTTCAAGAGCGGCGGCTACGATGCGCGCTCCAATAGCGAGCCCGCGCCAGTGGGCAGCACCGGCGCGGGCAGCCTCTACCCCGCCGACCTGGAAGGCCAGGTCAATAACCTGGTGCCCGTGGGGACTTTCGAGTTTGAGCCTGAGAAGGCACTGGCGTTCGAGGTCGGCACCAAGATGTCCCTGCTGAACAACACCGCGGAAATTAACGTCGCCGTCTTCCGTACGAAGTTCGACGACCTGCAGGTGAGCATCTTCGACGGTACGCTGGGCTTCAACGTGGGCAATGCCGCCCAGGCAGTCAGCCAGGGCGTGGAAGTTGACGGCCGGTGGTCGATCACGGACAACTGGTCCATGTACGGATCGGGGGCATACCTGGACTTCGAGTTCGAAGATTTCCCCAACGGCCAGTGTAACCAGGGCCAGGCGCCGACCTCTCCCGACGGCTTCTGCAGCTACACCGGCAAGACCAATCAATACGTTGCTCGCTGGTCGGGCACCGCAGCGCTAAGCTATGAACGTTCGGTCGGCGACTACGTGTTCAAGTCCACTGTGGACACCCAGGCCACCGAACCCTACAACCCGTCCCAGAACCTGGATCCCCGGATACAGCAGGCGGGTTACGCCCTGTGGAACGTTCGCGTGGCCCTGTCCCCGGCAGACGAGAAGTGGGAGGTGGCCCTGCTGGGCCGAAACGTTACGGACCGGGCGGTGGTGAGCTACGCCAATGACACCCCGCTGGCTTACAGCCAGTTCGGCACGCCCACGTTCTACGGCTTCATCGACCAGCCCCGTACCTATGCCGTGCAGGCCAGCTACCGCTTCGGTGAATGACGAATTCCGGTTACGAGGGCTTGTTTAGTTTTTCCAGCGTCGCGCGGGCTTCGGCCAGTCCCGGGTACTGACCCTGCGTCTTCTCCACGGCTTCGACCAGCTGCTGCCGGGCACTCACCTCATTGCCGGCGAGCAGGTAGGCCATGCCGAGGTGATAGCGGAACACCGCGACTTTGCCGGCCTTCGCGACCACGCGTTCGAGCACGCTGACGGCCTCCGGGTATTTGCCAGCCCGGTAGTACGCCCATCCCAGGGTATCCAGCAGCGCCGGATTTTTCGAGTTCGCCAGGCCCTCTGCCAGCTTCAGCGCCCGGGCATGACTGGCCTTGTCGGTGCGCTGGTCGAGCAGCACTGCCGCCAGGTTGTTGATGGCGGCCTCGGATTTCGGGTCGGCCTTCAACAGGCTCTCGTAAACGGTGATGGCGTCTTCGGAGCGGCCACCCTCGAGGAACTCGGTGGCGAGACGCGTCTGCAGTTCCACAGTACCCGGCACCGCCTTGATCGCCCGCTGGAGCACGCGGATGCGATCCTCCCGCTCCTTATAGATGCCGGCCAGCGTGGTCCAGGCGGGCACGGATTCGGGCTTTTGCTTCAGCACCTCCTCCAGGTAGGCCTCGGCCTTGGCCTGATCGCCTTCGCTGGCGTAGATGCCGGCGAGGAGGAACCTGGCCACCAGCTGGTTCTCGCTGTTGTCGAGCTGCTGGACCAGGACGTCCCTGGCTTCGGCCCGTTTTCCCGCTGCCAGCAGTGAGCTCGCCAGTCCCTCGAGGGCCAGCGGGTCACCCGGCCGCGCGGCCATGGACTTCCGGAACGCATCGGCCGCCGCGCCGTAGTCCTTCTTCCGGGCCAGCACCTGGCCCAGCGAGAAATCGCCCGCGCCGGCCTGGTTGGCCAGCGCCACCATGCGTCGGGCTTCGTCTTCCGCGTTGGCCACCTGGCCCTGGGCCAGCAGGACCTCCACCAGCCGGCCGGCAGCGACCAGATCATCCGGCGCCTTCTCAAGGCGCTTGCGCAACAGGCCCGCCGCTTCCGGATACTGCTTGCTGGCTGCGTACAGGGCCCCGAGCTCCCGCAGCCCGGCGGGAGAATCCGGCGCCACCTGCAGCAGCTGCTGGTAAGTGTCCTTGGCAAGGACGACATCGTTCTGGAGCACATAGGTATTGGCCAGGAGCAGCAGCGCCTGCGTATTGGCCGGCTCCTTGCTCAAGACGAGGCGCAGGTCACCGACGGCTGCGTCGAATTTGCCCTCGCGATTGCGCAGGCGGGCCCGCAGCAACAGGCTGTTGGCGTCTCCCGGCGCGTCCTTCAGGATGCCGTCCAGGCCGGCCCGGGCCGAATCGGTCTTGCCGGCAGTAACGTCGATGAGCGCGACGCGAAAGCGGGCGACGATCCCTTCCGGACTCTTCGGGGCCCGGGTGCCGAGGTCGGCGTAGGCCTTGCGGGCCTCTTCCATCCGTTTGCTGGCCTCGTAGAGCTGGGCCAGCGCCAGCGGCAACTTGAGTGCGTCCGGGTTCTTGTCGATAGAGGCCTTCAGGGTGGCCTCAGACTTTGCCGGGTCGCCGTGTGTCTCCAGAAACCGGGCGTACCCGATCAGCTTGTCGGCGTTCTTCGGGTCTGCCTCGGTCACGCCCTTCAGTAGCTGATCAGCCTCATCCACCCGGCCCTGGCGGGTGTAATAGTCCGCCAGCTGGAACTGGTAGCGCAGCTCCTCGGGAAAGTACTGGGCCAGCTGGCGCAGGGCCAGTTCGACTTCGCCAGTCCGATTGGCCTCCGCCAGCAGGATCACCTGCAGCTCCCGGAGCAGCCG
>CAYMKJ010000183.1:0-17410 GCA_964391025.1 uncultured Chromatiaceae bacterium | reverse complement strand
GTTGGCAACGGCGTACTCGATGGCGGAGCGGAACAGCCGCTCGGTGCCTTCCTCGGAAATCGCCTTGATGCCGATCCCGGACGTGCCCGGGAACCGGATCTTGCTGTACTCCTTGGGGAAGTTCGCCTTGAAGAGTTCCAGGAACTTCTTGTTGGCCTCCGTGCCCGCCTCGAACTCGATGCCGGCGTAGATGTCTTCGGTGTTCTCCCGGAAGATCACCATGTCCACGTCTTCCGGCTTCTTCACGGGGGAGGGCACGCCCTTGAACCAGCGCACGGGGCGCAGGCAGACGTAGAGGTCCAGAAGCTGGCGCAGCGCCACGTTCAGCGAGCGGATGCCACCGCCGATCGGCGTGGTCAGTGGACCCTTGATGGAGACCAGGTAGTCGCGGCAGGCCTCGACGGTGGAGTCGGGCAGCCAGGTGTTGTACTTGTCGTAGGCCTTCTGGCCGGCGTAGACCTCGAGCCAGTGGATCTGCTTCTTGCCGCCGTAGGCCTTCTTCACCGCTGCGTCGAGCACCCGGACCGAGGCGCGCCAGATGTCGGGGCCGGTGCCGTCGCCCTCGATGAAGGGAATGATGGGGTTGTTCGGGACCGTCAGCTTGCCGTGGCTGATGGTGATCCGGGTGCCGCCGGCCGGGGGCGTGAGTGTGGGGTCTGCCATGGGGTGTTCCTGTGGAGCTGCCTGACGAAGCCGCGCATTATTGCAGCCCCGCGTCCCGGGCGTAAACGTCGGGGCGGAAATGGATCGCCCGGCGGCTGTCACCCAGCTCGGCGGTTGACCCCATAGATCGGGATCAGCCGGGGCCCTTACTGGGAGCGCCAGGCAAGTTCGAAGAACGTCTCGCGTTCCCGGCCCGGGAAGTACCGGTAGTTGCCGAACGCATAGTCTGCCCGGTCCGCGTACAGCGTGTTGGCCACGTTGTTCACCCGGACGGTGGCCGTCCAGGCGGGCGTGAACGACCAGGCGGCCACCAGATTCAGCAGGTCATGGCCGGGGTAGTCCTGCTGCTCCTCGGCGCTAAGGTAGTACTGACCCTGATGCACCCACTCGGCTTCGGCCAGCCAGGGGTCACGCCTCCAGCCCAGGCGCAGGCTGCCGAGCGTCTCCGGTGCCGTGTCGATCTCGTTGCCGCTGGTAATGATCTCCCCGGGGGTCGCCTCGTTGAACGCGTAGGTCTGTCTCGACCAGGACCCCACCAGTGACGCATAAAAGCCAAGTTCGCTGTTTGCTTCCACGCCGAGTTCGACACCCGCGTGCTTGCTTTCGCCGTCGCTCACATTGAAGCGCGTCGAATCCTGCAGGATGTAGTTGTCCTTGCGCATGGTGTAGGTCACCGCCTCGACCTGCAGGTGCGGTGACTGCCACCGCCAGCCCAGTTCCAGGCTGTCGATGGTTTCGGAGTTGAGGTCTGCCGTGTTTTGGCCCGCCTGCAGGCGATACAGTTCTGCGGCCTGGGGCGCGCGGAAGCCCCGCCTCAGCGTGGCCCAGAGAGAGGTGTTGTCACCGGGCCGGAAGAGCAGGCCGATGTTCGGCGCCAGGTTCGTGAAACTGTCGCTGCTATCAGCTGGCCGGTTGAAGAGGCAGGTGGGCGTGCAGGGCGTGCCGTCGTCGCGCGTCGTGCCGGTGAGCATCCGGTTGTTGTAGTCATAACGTAGCCACTCGAGTCGCAGCCCACCGACCAGGGTGAGTTGCCCGGTCAGCGGGAGTTCCGCCTGGGCGTAGGGCGAGGCGAGCCACTGCCAGGCGCTGTAATCATAGTGCTGGCCTGCGGGTCGGGTGGGGAAGTCGGGGTCGAACTCGTCCTGGAACTCATCGAGCCAGCCGTTGGCAATTTCGACGTCGAGGCCGGACGTGACGCGGGCGGCTCCCAGCGTCGTGTAGTGGAGCAGCGTCACGCCGCCGCTGGTCTGGCCATTCTTCTCGACCGGCTTGCCCGGCAGGAAGTGCTGCAGGAAGTCCATGTCCGAGCGCCGGAGGAACCCCAGCACCTCCCAGCTGCTGCCGGCCGTGTTGCTCGCCGGTTGCCACCGCGCCAGAAGTCGCTGGCTGTTCGCGTTCCGGTAGGAATTCGGGTCAGGGTTGGTGCGCCGGAGTGCCTCGTCCTTATACGTGTCGTCGCCAACAATGAAGCCGGCGGTATTCTGGTTGAGCAGGTTGCCGCTGAAGCCGAGCGCCAGCCGGCCGCCGGCGAGATTGTCCGCGTACTTCAGGAAACCCTTGGCCTGGCGGTAGTCGGACTCGTCCCGGAAGCCGCCGTCCTGGTCGAAGAGCAGGCCGCCGACCAGGCCCGTGCCATCGGCAGTGTCGCTGGTGCCGGCCGGTGACTTTGCGAGCACGGTTCCCCGGAAGAAATTGTTCGGCCCCGTCTCGCCACTCACCGCCAGCGCCCGGCCGCCCGGCTCGGGCAGGAGCACGTTGAGTGTGCCGTGCACGGCGTTGGAACCGTACAGCGCGGTGGCCGGGCCGCGGATGGCCTCTACGGCCCGGGCCTGCTCGGAGGGGATCTCGAACAGCTCGTTCACGTTGCAGAAGCCCGTGGGCCGGGTGGCCACGCCGTCTTCCAGGATCAGGAAGCTGCCGCAGGAGCCGGGGCCCGTGAGCACCGGCGAACGAATGGCGGTGAGGTGTTCCTGGCCGCTGCCGCGGGACAGCCAGACACCCGGGATCTGCGTGCCGAGTTCGTGGATGTGGGCGGCATTCAGCAGCGCGATAGTCTCGGCGCCGATGCGCGTCGTGTTCCCGGCCAGGTCGAGAGCGGGTACGGGATAGCGGGCGGCGGTGACCACGATCTCTTCCGGCAGGTCACCGGTCGCGGCGAACGCTGTGGCGCCCCCGGAGAGCATCGCCAGCGCGACTAGCGGCCCGATCAGCGGCGCGCCAGAGCGCACGGTGGCCCTCACGGGGACAGCAGGCCCTTTAGCGCTCGATGGACTCGAGCCGGATGCTGGGCGTGTCGCCGATGCGGCTGTAGGCATGGCGCTTGCCCATCTCCTCGCGGGCTTCGTCACGCTCCTCGCGCGAGGCGAACCAGTGCTCCGTATGCCAGTCGTTGCCGAGGAGATTCCGCATGGGATCGCTGGCAGCCATCCTCACGCGGATCCCAAACCGCAGCGAAGCGGCCGCAGGCGGCGGTCCGCGGAGATTGTGCTCGTTGCTCAAGTCCATGTTTGATGGGTTCCGAGCCTGTAGGAGCGCCATAAGGCGCGACGGCTATCGATCGCGCCTGAAGGCGCTCCTACAGGGTTCAACGCTAGAACTTGGTCTCGTCGGCCGGCTCCGCGCCATCCTCGACCGCGTAGGTCTTGCTTGCGGCGTCCGGTGTTGCGGCCGGTGCTGCAGGCGCCGGTGCCTGACTTGCCAGGGCGGCGCCCTTCCAGTTGAGTTGCGGTGCCATGGCGGTCAGCGTGTCCAGCAGCGGTTGGGCTCCCGGCGGCGTCGCGATATTGCGGTCGCTGAAAATCCGGGCCGCTGCGCCGTCGGTCGGATTGCCGTACCAGGTTGTGTTTGCCTCCTGGTCAATCGTGATCACGCCACCGTCCAGCGCGAAGCCGATAAACGCGCCGCGGCTGCGGGCGTAGGTGTAGATTTCCGACTTGAACTCGCCATCGGTCATGGCCAGCGCCGTGCGGCCCACGGGTCCCGCGGAGGCGGAGGCGCTGCCGCCCAGAGTCCATTTGCCCCGGGCAATGTTGTCAACGCCCCGCTGGGTCTTGAACACCAGCACCAGATCGGCGCCCTGCGCACCGAACTGGAGACCGGCGCCGACGTTGCCGAGCCTGATGAAGGCGGGATTGCTCCAGCTGCCATCACTGTGCCGGACCATTAACAAGCCCTTGCCAAAGCTGCCGCCGACGATAAAGGCGCCCTTGATGACATTCGGCAGCACCGCCACCGCGTGGGCCTGATTCAGCAGGTTGGGCGGGATGGCCTGTTCGGGGATGGCCTGAAATTCCTGCAGCACCTCATTCGCCGCCTGGACGCGCTGGGCCAGGTCGTCGCTGGCCTCCGCGGCCACGGGGACGGCCAGCATCACGGAAAGCAGGGTCGTCAGGGAAAGTCGGGATACGAAGCGAGTCATGGTCTCCTCCTTAAGTAACCGCTTGCCCGCAGCCTTTTCTTGGTGAGACCTTGTCGAGCGCCTAAAGTCCTGTCAGCGCGCCCAGTCCTCCGAGCCCGCTGACCTGATTGGTAATCTACAGCGAATCAGACCCTTATGTAAACGTCCTGCGCAGCCTGGTACATGCGCTGGAATTCACCCGGGCTGGACCCGCCCACCTTAAGGTCCCGCAGCAGCCCGTCGGCGAGCGCATAGATCCAGCCGTGCACGCTAACGTCCTGACCCCGGGCCCAGGCGTCCTGAATCACCGTGGTCTGGCAGACGTTGGCGACCTGCTCCAGTACGTTCAGTTCGCACAGCCGGTTCACCCGCTCCCCCGGTGATCCGGCGTGCTCCAGGGTGGCTCGGTGCTTCTGCGCCACGTCCTGCACGTGCCGCAGCCAGTTGTCCACCAGGCCCATTCGCTCGTCCTCGCAGGCGGCCCGGACGCCGCCGCACCCGTAGTGCCCGCAGACGATGACGTGCCGGATCTTCAGCACGTCCACGGCGAACTGCAGTACGGAGAGGCAGTTGAGATCGGCATGCACGACCACGTTGGCCACGTTCCGGTGCACGAACACCTCACCCGGCAACAGCCCGACGATCTGGTTCGCCGGCACACGGCTGTCGGAGCAGCCGATCCAGAGGTACTCGGGACCCTGCTGGGCAGCGAGCCTGGCGAAGAACCCCGGATCCTGCTGGCTGATCCGGTCTGCCCACACGCGGTTGTTGTCCAGGAGTCGCTGGAGAGTGCTCATGTGGAGAGCTTGCCGCATGGAAAGGGTGTTTGCCAGTCGGCGAGCAGGTTGCGCTCGGGTAGCTGGCCTCCGTACCATCCCGTAGCATGCGGATACCTGCACTGGCCGTCGCGCTGCTTCTGGCACCCCTTGTGAGCACTGCAGGCCCGTGGATCGATCCCGGCGACACTGGCTTGCGTCACGATATCCAGCTGCTTGCCGACGCGGGCGTGATCACTGCGCCCGTTACCCAGTGGCCGCTGTCCTGGGGCGATGTGCTGGCTGTCAGTGAGGAGCCCGGCAGGGTGTTGTCAACGGCCGAGGCAGCGGCTCTCGCGCGGGTGCAGCGCCTCGGCAAGGCGGCACGCACCACCGGCGAGTGGCGGCCAAGCGTCGCGGCCAGCGCCGGTACCGAGGGCCTCACGGTGCGCAATTTCGAGGCCACCCCGCGCGAGAAGGGTGAACTCAATCTGGGCCTGGAGTGGACGGGGAAGCGCACGGCGGTCCGGCTCCAGGGCCAGTACGTCGCTGATCCGGATGGCGGTGTCGACAATCCCGGTGACAGCAAGGAGTGGCGCACTGATGGCAGCTATGCCGGGATCGCTCTGGGCAACTGGATGGTCGCGGCCGCCATGACCGATCGCTGGTGGGGCCCCGGGTGGCAGAGCAGTCTTATCCTGTCCAACAATGCGCGACCCATTCCTGCCTTCACCCTCGACCGTAACTCCACGGCCCCCTTCGAGTCGAAGTGGCTCAGCTGGATCGGCCACTGGGACCTGGCCGTGATCTGGGGCTTTCTGGAAGACTCGGGTGCTGTGCCGAACGCCCGCTTCTTCGGTCTCCGCACGACAGTGCGTCCGGCGCGCTTCCTGGAGATCGGCCTCTCCCGGACTGCCATGTGGTGCGGCAGCGGCCGGCCCTGCGGCTTTAGCACGTTCACCGATCTGCTGCTGGGACGTGACAATGCCGGCGACAACGTCGACCCCGAGGACGAACCCGGCAACCAGCTGGGCGGCTACGACATACGCCTGAGCGCGGCGTCGCTCGGTGTGCCCGTGGCGCTGTACACCCAGCGCATCGGTGAGGACGAAAATAACTTCCTTCCAGGCCTCTACCTGACCCAGATTGGCGCCGAAACCTGGGGTCAGCTCGGGGCACTGGGCACGGTGCGCGTGTATCTCGAAGTGGCTGACACTCTCGCTGGCGGTAACATCACGGGGGACGGCCAGCCGAACGTCGCCTACAACCACCCCATCTACTCCAACGGCATGCGCTACCGCAACCGCTCTATCGGCCACACCGCCGACAACGATGCGGAGATCTGGACGCTGGGCGTGCTGCTGAACGACGTCGCGGACCGCACCTGGGCGCTGACGCTGACCGCTGGTGACCTGAACCGGGTGGGCAGCCCGGACACGGCCAACACACTGACACCCATCAAGCAGGAGTACCTGGGCGGGGAACTGCTCCACAGTCGGAGGCTCCCGCTCGGCACGCTGAGCGCCAGTGTTGGCCTGGAATCACTCAAGACCCCGTCGACCGGCGCCACGGACGATGACTGGCGGCTGTTCCTGGAATGGAGTCACCAGTGGTAGCTGCGGACACTGCGCCCTTGCGCCCGACAACTTCAGGGCGGGTTCATCCTCCGCAGACGAAAGTGAGGCTGCCATTGCCACCATCCCACCGACCCTCGACAATGCTGAACATGCTTACCGCTCGCCAGTCCCGCGTCGCCGTTGCCTGCCTGGCCCTGCTGTCCGGCTTCTCCTCGCCCGTCACGCTCTCCCTCGCCCAGGAATTGCCTGCCCAGGAATCTCCGGCCCAGGAATCTCCGGCCCAGGAATCCCCGGTACAGGAGGGTATTTCCGAGGACGTCGCCGTAGCCATGGTCCGCGAGCAGACCGACGGCAAGGTGCTACGGGTCGACCGCAAGATCGAAGGCGGCGCGGTGGTTTATCGCATTCGGGTCCTCTCACCGGATGGCCGCCTGCGCGAGTTCCGGGTGGACGCCGCCACGGGCTTGATGCTCTGACCTGCCCGCATGCGCCTCCTGATCGTTGAAGACGATACCGCACTCCGCCAGTCGCTGGCAGGGAGCCTGCGGGTGGCCGGCTTTGCCGTGGACGAAGCGGCCACGGCGGCCGAGGCCGAGTACTTCGCTGCCGAGTTCGCCGTGCAGCTCGGCATCGTGGATCTTGGGCTGCCGGACCGCTCCGGCGTCGAGCTCGTTGCCCGCCTGCGGGCCAGAGGCTGCGAGTTTCCGATTCTCATCCTGACCGCCCGGGATCACTGGCAGGACAAGGTCAACGGCCTGAATGCCGGCGCCGACGATTACGTCGTGAAGCCCTTCAACCTGGACGAACTGAAGGCGCGCATCAACGCGCTGTTGCGCCGGACGGCGGGGCAGGCCCAGCCGATCCTGCGCGCTGGATCGCTCGAGATGAATACTCACGCCAAGGAAGTGCGCGTGCAGAACCGGGTTGTGGCGCTCACGGCCTACGAGTACCGCCTGCTTGAGATGCTGGTGATGCGTGCCGGACGCGTCGTGAGCAAGCAGGAGCTTACCGACCAGCTCTACGACCAGGACTTCGAGCGCGACAGTAACGTGGTCGAGGTGCTGCTGACCCGGCTGCGGAAGAAGCTGGACCCGGACCGCTCCCTCGGGCTGATCGAAACGCTGCGAGGCCAGGGTTATCGCATGCCCCGTCCGCCGGACGGCGACTGAGGCGGGGCCGGATGGCGCGCCGGCGGAGCTCCCTAAGCACGCGACTCCTGGTCATCACGGCCGTGATGTTGGTGGCGGCCTTTGGTATCACCATAGTGGTGCTCGATTTTGTCTTCAGGCGCAGCGCCGAAGAAGCGCTGATGGACCAGCTGGAAACCCAGGTGTCCGCACTGATCGGTGCTGTCGAACCCGACGAGTCCGGTAATCTCACGATTCCGCAGCGGCTCCTCGAGCCGCGTCTCGACAACCCTGGCTCCGGCCTTTACGCGGAGATCCTGGATGGGTCCGGTCTGCCCCTGTGGCGCTCGCCGTCCGCGGTGGGCGTGGAGCTGGCGACCGGTACCACCCTGAATGCGGGTCAGCGCACCCTGACACGGCGCAGGCTTGCTGACGGGACCCGGGCGCTCCTCCTCGGCGTGGCCATCAACTGGGAGCTGGGACCCGCGGCCACGCCGGCCTTCCAGGTTTTTACTGCTGCCGATCTCGCCGCGTCGGAACGCCAGCTGGGCGAGTTCCGCCGTCGGCTGCTGGGCTGGTTCTCCGGCGTCATGTTCGTGCTGCTCGCCGCCCTCTGGCTCGCCATCCGTTTTGGCCTTCAGCCGCTGCGCCGGATGTCTGGCGAGATCTCTGAAATCGAGAAGGGCGGGCGGGACGCGCTGAGTGAGGAGTACCCGCGGGAACTCGAGGGCGTCGGGCGCGGCTTCAACATGTTGCTGCGCTCGGAACGCCAGCGCATGGAACGCTACCGAACGACGATGGACGATTTGGCGCACAGCCTGAAGACGCCTCTGGCGGTAGTGCGCACCGAAGTCGATGCGGGTCACCCTGATCGCGTCACTCTGCAGGCGCAGGTTAATCGCATGCAGAGTGTGATCGACTATCAGCTGAAGCGCGCTGCGGCGATGGGTCCGCGGAGCCTCGCCGCACGGCCAGTCGCGCTCGCGCCGGTCCTGACGGAGCTGAAGACCAGTCTGCTGAAGATACATCGCGACAAGCCCGTGGACTGTGATCTGCAGGTTCCGGAAGGGTTGACCTATCCGGCCGAGCAGGGCGACCTCTACGAGATCCTTGGCAACCTGATGGACAATGCCTGGAAGTGGTGCCGGAGCCGGATTGTGGTGACGGTGCAAATTAATGCGCACCTGACGATTACTGTCTCCGATGATGGCCCCGGCATTCCGGACGACCAGACTGAGGCGGTCCTCGACCGGGGTATCCGTGCTGACGAGCGCGGCGACGTGCCGGGACAGGGTATCGGCCTCGCCGTGGTCCGGGAGATCGTCGGGCTCTACGGTGGCACGGTCCGCGCTGGCCGCGCGGCCCTGGGCGGCGCCGAAATCACCGTCCAGCTCCCAAAAGGTACCGGACCTTAGTTTTGTTAGTTTTGTTAGTTATTGGGTTTCTCTTGGCTGTTGGGCCCAATAACTAACAAAACTAAGGTCCGGTACCTTTTGGCTTTTCAGAAGCCCGGCGGGCGCTGGCTGTCCTCGTACATCCGGGTCAGGAAGGTCCGTACCGCGGGTTCCGCTTCCTCGCGGGTCATCAGCCGCTGGTCCGCGAGCAGTTTCGCCATGTCGGTCACCGACCGGCGACCGTCAATCAGGCCCATGATGAAGCCGTAGATCCGGGTGGTCATGGCCTGCAGCTGGAAGGCGGGCAGGAGTGGGACGGGTTGCGTCCCAACCACGAGCCAGTCCGGCAGTGCCTGGTGACGGGCCGGCCTGGCCACCGACCGGTCCTTTGTGGCGGCGATGGTCACCACAAGCTCTCGCCGCCCGTGCCGGCTGGCGGGAGAACACATATAAGGTATCTCGTCCTCCCGGACGTCCGGCTCAGCGAAGCCGCTGCCCATGACGATGGCCAGGACTTCCTCAAGGCTGTAACGGGCCGCGGCTTCGGGCTGGCTGAAGGCCAGGGAGCCGAAGCTGATCCAGCGGCCGCCGGGCTTCAGCAGGCCATTCACGCGGGCGGCGAAGGAGCGGAAGTCCTCGGTCAGGATGTCCACCACCCAGGGCGTCACGATCACATCGACGCTCCCGGCAAGCAGCGGGGGGCAGAGCACATCAGCCAGGAGCAGGTGAAAACCGTCCCGCACCGGCGCGGGAGCGACCAGAGTCCGCAACACGGCATGGTCAACCATGGAGCGGGGTGCGAGCGGAAATTCCCAGAGCTCTACACCCCTGCCGTCGACTGCCCGGGCGGCGACCAGCGCGAGTAGCGGATTGAAGTCCAGCGCCACGGTGACCTCGGCCCGGAGCTGCTCGTGCAGGTCGTAGGCCAGGCGGCCGGCTCCGGAGCCCAGCACGACGATAGTGCCCGGCGCACTGCCGCTGTCACCCCGCTGGCCGTCCGCAGCCCGGCCGTGCAGGGCCCCGCCGACCAGCTTCAGCGACTCCGCATTCTCCGTGTCGCCCCAGGCCCAGTCCCGGTGGATATTCGGGTAGTAAGTAGTCAGGCCCTGGTCCGTCGGTGGGCGCGTCCGTAACGCCAGGTGCGTGGCAATGCCCGCCTGGGAATTGTGGAGAGTGAGGGGGGCCAGCAGTTCCGCCAGCCGTCCCGCCTGGTCGGCGCAGGCCCGGTTCAGCAGCGTCAGGCGCTCGCGAGTCAGCGGCCACAGGCGCGGGTTCTGCAGTTCGAGCTGGAGCCCACCGGCGTCCTGGGCGAGTTTCTCCAGGGCGAAGTGCAGCCGCTGCCGCCATTCGGCCAGGGTGGCGGCCGGCTCGGCAAACAGGCACGGTACCCTGTCGAGCAGGGGGAAATTCAGTCCGCAGCCACCGCAGCCGAAGCTCGAATCCGGGTATTGGCGGAGGGCAATCTCGCAGCGGGGGCAGGCGAGAAGGGCGGCAAGCGCGGGCGAGGACATCGCCCGATTATGACATTGCCCGCCCGTAGGAGCGCCTTCAGGCGCGATCGATTTTGATCGCGCCTGAAGGCGCTCCTACAGTGCCGGCGATTCAGATTGTCCCGTTGACGATCGGCGCAAAGGCCGTGAGCGAGTCGCGGAGTGCCACCGAACCGAGACCGTGGTTCGGGAACAGCGTGGCGAAGTTACCCTGCTCGCCATGCAGTGCCATGTAATTCAGCAGTACGGTTTCCACGAGCAGGTTCACGTTGTTGGCCGCCGGTGTGGCCGCCGTCTCCACGGAGCCATCGCCACGGAAGTAGCCCAGCTGCTGGTGCCTGGCCTGCTGAACGGGCGTTCCGCCCATGAGCGTCGCCCTTCCACCGGGGTTGTAGACCAGGAAGAACGAGGCTGCCGTGGACTGATTATCGCTGGTCCATTCGCCCTTGCCCCGACCGTCCACGGTGCTGTCGATGGCGCCGTCGCTGGATAGCGAGCCGTCGCTGAACACGTACATCATCAGGGGCACGCCGATGCGGGCGGCGTATTCCAGGCAAGCGCCCATGCAGCGGCCGGCGCGGAAGTCCTTTACCTCTCCCTCGGCCCGGCGACCGCCGTGGTAGTCGTAACCGCCCATGGTGATGGTGCCGGCCCCGGCGAAGCCGTTGATCACCAGCTTCATCACGGCGGCCGTCTTCTGGAACTCGTCGTCGCTGTCGTACTCCGCCTGCGTGAAGATGCCTGACGGGCCGACGATGTCTGTATCAATTGAGGGGTTCAGGCTGGATGGATTACCGAACCGGTCGGCGATGTCGGCGGATTTCACGTAGCCGCAGTTGACCAGATCCTTGATGACGTCGTCCTGAGTGACGGTCAGTTTCGTACTCACCCGCTGCAGCTTCATGTCGCTGACGCGCTGGATCGACTCGAGCACCTTCACGGCGTCAGCCTGGCTCAACAGGCCGACCAGTGCGCCGGTATCCACCAGGCCAGTCACGTCGCTCGGCCTGTCCACCTTCGTGGGCCGGTCCTCCGCGTTCAGCATCATTATCGGTGCCATCGAGTTGCCGCCGGAGTCGGAGTTGCGGGAGCCGATCAGGCCAAGCAGGGAACCGTCCGCGCCAGCTCGCGCGATGCCGTACAGCGGGTTGTGCGGGTTGTTGCCCGTGTCGTTCTCCGACCGGGCCGGGATCACGACGCCATTGGTGCTGGCGGCTGTACCCCCTGCGACATTGGTGAGCATGCCGCGCAGGAAGGCGCTATCACTGTGGAAGGCGAGGCCCATGGTCTGGTCAATGTGGTCCTGCTGGGTAATTGCACTGACCACGGGGGGAATCATATCGCCCGGAAGGCCGAGCTTGTTGTAGCCCGCCGTACTCAGAAAATCGAGTTGTCCGCCAGGACCACCGACCAGCACGTTGGAGCCCGCCATGTTGGCGCCGCCCGCCAGGTCGAAGCAGATAAAGGGAATTTTTCCGGCGCCCTGCGTGGCGATACCGCAGGCGGTTTTCAGAGCCTCCAGATCCGGGGCCAGGGCCGCGTAGGCCGCCCGCGGATTCGCGAACAGGCTGAAGACTCCGGCGCCGACCACAGTGGCCGTACCCGCCCGGAATCCCTGGGCGATCAGCTGCCGGCGCGTGATCGGCCGAGGATGATCGGAATGCCGTTGCGGCTCGAAGTAGTTCCGGTTCTTGCCCTTGCGTGCCATGTGCTCTGCCTCTACTGAACCAGCGTCACTGCGCTGCCGATGGTGGCGGCACAGGCTGCCTTTACAACCGTCTTGGTCCGGTCGGCGGCGCAAGCGCCCCCGCAGGCCGTCAGATCGATCACCAGGTTGTCGAGTTCCGTGCGGACTGCTGCCTCGTCGGGCTGACTGTTAAGGCCTGTCCCCATCGCCCGCGTCAGCAGCGGGACGAAGATGGAGTCCCGCTCGGGCGACGTGTCGAAGGCGCTGACAGCCGATGCGCCGAAGGGGAAGGCTGGCCAGATGTCATCCCGCAGGGTCTGATCTTCGACCAGCGCATTGCAGTACTCGATGGCCAGCTGGGCAATGCCTACCTGGTGCGAGGCCAGCACTGCAGCGAGGTCGACGACAGCCGGCAGTTGCTGCCTGACCAGTGCAAAGGTGGCCTTTACTGCCGGCTGGTTCGGCGAGACGCCCGTGATCGTGGCCATCGTGGCGTTGATCTCATCGAAGGTCTTCACGCCGATGTCGGACACCGGGGCGCTGTCAGCGGGCCGGGGCGGCGTGAGAGGTGCCGGCTCTGTCACCACATTGGTGTCACTGCCAAAGACCTCGAAGGTCAGGAAGAACTCATCCTGGTCCGGTCCCTTCTCCAGCGGCATCACCGTGCCGAGACTCGACAGCACCTGACCGGCGCCGGCTGTGTAGCCGTTCGCTACGCTGACCGCCGTATCCAGGTTTCGATACGCCTGGCTGATCGGTACCACGACACCATTGGCCCCGATCCGCAGCCCGCGAATCGGGATCGGACTTGCTGGCGTCCAGGTCGCGTCCAGGCTGACGAAGGTCGGCCGGTTGAACAGGTAGCTATAGCTGTCGAATTGGCTGACCTCGAAGAGCACGTAGCTTTTGGGGGCGCCGCTGTGGGCACTCACGTCGAACAGCAGAAAGAACTTCTCACCGACGCCGGCATCGAAATTCTGCTGCACCTGGCTCGGCGTGAGCGCGCGGTTGTGGATCGCGGCGAGCCGCAGCACGCCCTGCCACTGGCGGTCGCCGGATGGTTCGTTGCCAAGCACCAGAGCGAAGGTGTCGTCCCAGTCACCCAGCGTACCGCCCGTGGCCGGATCTGCATCCTCGGTGTCCACTCCGTTCACGTAGATGTGGCGGCCTGCCACCGGGTCGTAGGTCAGGACGACGTGCTGGAGCGTGGCCTGCGCGTCTTCGTCCGCAGCCGAGGTCTGCAGCAGCGGTGAGCCGTTGGCATCCGACATGCTGCTACGATTGAAAAAGTCATAGCTGTAGAGCGTCTGGCCCAGTGTGAAATTGCGCAGTGAAGAGCCCGCGGAGTACGTGACGATCCGCGCTTCCTCCTGGTTCACGTTGGCGGGCGCCGCCCAGGCCTCGATGCTGTACTGGCCAGTTGCGGTGATGAGGTCATGGAGCTTCCGGCTCGCCGTCGTGGAACTCTGAGCCCGGCCGCTGCGGATGTTGATACCCCAGCCCCCGACCCAGCCGATGTCCCCGGACAGCGTGAGGTTGATCGCCGGCTGCACGCCGCTGGTGTCGAAGGCGGTAGTGCCGCTGCCTTCCTTGAACTCCCAGAGCGCGATCTGGCCAGCCTCGTAGCGACTGCCGCCACTCGCGATCGTACCGTCGTACATCGACAGTGCCTTGCTGATGACCAGTGCAGGATCCACGGCGGTCACCGGAATCTGCTGGGCGTAGGCACTGATCGCGTCTTCCATCTCCTGGGAGTTCGCGGCGCAGTTGTCCCAGCAGTTGTGGAACTCGTCGCGCAGACGGAGCACCAGGCGGGAGTTCGCGGGGTCGTCCAGATTGATCTTGGTCTTTACAGCCGCGTAGGCGCTTTCCAGGTCGTCATCCGCAAAGAATGGCGACTGCTGGGTGGCCGACGTCGAGTTGTGGCAGCCCGAGCAGTACTCCGTGACCAGCGGATACACCGTGGTTGCGAAGGCCGCGGAGTCGGCCGGGAAGTTCCGGCTCTGGCCCACGTCCTTGTTCGGAGGGGCGACCAGTTGAATCGTCTTGGTACCGCCACCGGCAGTCCCGGCAATCCAGTTCTCGACCCAGGTCTGCAGCGTCGTCGTGCAGGCCTGAATGGCGGCCTGGTTACTGCCCAGCCAGCAATTGTGGCCAGTGGCGATCTTCTGCACGATCGCGGAGGTGCTCGGGTCGGTGCGGTTGACCAGCTGATCGGCCGCGGCCCAGGCCAGGTTCACGTCATCGTCACGCGCGAAGAGCGGGGTCTGGGTCGTGCCATGGCAGCCAGCGCAGCGAGCCACGCCGCCGTTCCGGACATTCGTCCAGAAGGCGTTCTGGAAATTCTGGATATCCGCAGTCTGCGGCGCCGGGCCGCTGTAGGTGACCAGAGGTGGCAGATTGTTGGGTGGCAGACGCTCCGTGCTCGCACCGCCTCCGCAGGCGGTGAGCACTGACGCAGCGATAGCCAGGCCGACCGCCTGTAGGAGCGCCTTAAGGCGCGACCCGGACGTTGATTCACGATTGATCGCGGCTAAAGCCGCTCCTGCAGCGTTCACGTTCCAGAGCCTCCGTTCAATCGCCCATGCAGTACGCAGCGGACTCGGCGAATACCTGCTTGAGTCGATAGCCACCGGACCGGAACGAACTGACCATCGAATCAACCTGACCGCGGTCGGCGCCATCCACCGGCGACCTCAGGCACACATTCCGAAACACTTTCTCAACCTGGCACTTTGCGAAGGCCGTGCTGCTGGCGAGTTCCTGGCCCATGGACCTGGCCCCGGAGCCGCTGCCGGGCAGTTGGGTGTCCCAGCCCAGCAGCGCGTTCTGCCCCGCTCGCCAGTAGTTGCTCCAGTGATCGTCCGGGGTGCGATAGCCGTACTGGAAGGTGGCGTCGTTATTGAAGTACTTCGGCTGTACGACGCCAGGCGTGTACTGGATACGGCCCTGCGCGGGGTCGAAGGTGTAGTAGGCGAAGGCCTGGGCCATCGGGTCCATGCCGCTGTGACAGCCGATGCAGCCGTTCAGGAAGATCCGGCTATCGCCGCCGGGGCTCCGGGACACGTCCTGGCGTATCCGGTCCGGCACCCGGCTGGTGTCGTGCACCTGCTCCAGGTCCCGGCACAGGTGGTTCATCAGCGTGAAGCGGAACATCGCCCGGTTCGTCCCGGCGATGAAAAAGGCCTCTGCCGCGGCGCGCGTCGTCATCACGCCGGCAGCCGCCGTATCCGGCAGGCCGCTGGCGGCCGTCTGCGTGGAGGCGGTCAGCCGGGTTTTGAGGTCGGCACTCTGGTCGTCAAGTGCCTGGTAGTTGTCATTGTTGGACGGTGAGTAGGCGGGAACGCCGCTACCCGTGCCCACGTACACCAGGTTAGCGGACAAGAGCGTGTTGAAGGGCACGTCATCCCGCACCATGCCGATGACGGTCGCCGTGTAGTCGTTGAGAGGCACGAAGACGCTCTGGTCGCGATTGGTCCAGGGTGCTGCAAAGTTTTTCAGCGTCGCGCTGTAGAAGTTGCTGTTCTCCATCGCGGTGTAGGCAGCGTCCGTCGCGTTGTTGCCGGCCACGTCTGCCTGCATGTCTGCGAGAACGGTTTCAGAGGGCGGTACGCCCGCCAGCCGCTCGTGAATACGGCGAGCCTGCTCCCGGGGACCGGCGTCCGCAGCGACGCTGGCCAGCAAGACGGCGGCCGAAAGCGCCGCGAGGCGCATAAGTCGCCCACGCGGCGACGATGAAGAGACGGCAGTGCGCCGTCTATCAGGCAAGGTGGTCAAGATGTGCCCATCCCAAAAACATGGCGCCTTGCGCGCCGGGGGACATTTAGCGATGGGGCGCTCCCAGGTTCTGTGACTGCCTTAACAGATACCTGAATTCTCCTTGTATTAGGTTATCTGGCGGGCAATTGGGCACCGTGCATAGGGTCTTATGCGTCGCGGCCTTTTTTCCTGGGCAGGCCGTGATGGGGATGATGATGACTGCATGGATGCGGAACAGTCCGTCGCGGCCACTCGTGCGCGCGGCAAGCCGGGCGATCGCCGGTGCGCTGGCAGGACTGCTCGCGTCCTGCGGTGGTGGTGGCGGTGTCGGCGGCGGGCAGAATCCCGACCCGGTGATCGTCGACGTGGCCATTGCCTACGTCAAACGACCCGTGCCGGTGGACAATCAGGGTGCCGTCGAGCCCTCTGATGTGCGTGAGCTGCGCACCTTCAACATTGGTGCCGACCTCTTCGTGCGTGAGCGAGCCGCCGTGTCGGCCGCCGAGATCAACGTTAGCAGTCGCATCACGCAGGGCGGCGGACTGTATGACATCCGCGACCTGGAAATGTCTTTCGATGGCACGAAAATTCTGTTCGCCATGCGGGGTCCCTTTGAGCAGGGGGCGGACGAGAAGGATCAGCCCACCTGGAATATCTGGGAATACACGCTGGGCACCGACGTGCTCCGCCGCGTCATCACTTCGGATCTGACCGCCGAGGCTGGCCAGGATGTCGCGCCGACCTACCTGCCTGATGGCCGCATCCTCTTCTCGTCCACCCGCCAGCGTCAGTCCAAGGCGGTGCTGCTGGATGAGGGCAAGCCCCAGTTTGATGCCCAGGACGAGGACCGCAACGAACCCGCCTTTGTCCTGCACGTGATGAACGACGACGGCAGCGATATTCACCAGGTCTCGTTCAACCAGAGTCACGATCTCGATCCGACGGTCCTGACCAATGGCCAGGTGCTGTTCAGCCGGTGGGACAACGCGGCAGGCAACAACGAGCTGAACCTGTACCGCATGAACCCGGATGGCCGTGGGCTGGAGCTCTACTACGGCTCGGAAAGTCATGACACCGGCACCAACGGCGCGACGGTCCAGTTCGTGCAGCCGCGCGAGATGCCTGATGGCCGGATCCTGACCATCGTCCGGCCGTTCCAGACGGACGAGGCGGGCGGTGACCTGGTGGCAATTGACGGCCAGAATTTCGTCGAAAACCTGCAGCCTGTGGCGCCGAATGCCGGCCTGCTGGTCGGCCCCGCCCAGACGCGTGTCGCGGTGAATGATGTCCGCACCGATGACAGTATTTCTCCCGGTGGCGAGTTCACGTCGGCATACCCCCTCTTCGACGGGACCAGCCGGATGTTCGTCAGCTGGAGTCCCTGCCGGTTGGTGAATGTCTCGCTGCAGATCGTTCCATGTACCACCGCCGCCCTGGCCGATCCGAACGCCGTCGCAGCGCCGCCCCTCTACGGGGTCTGGATCTATGACCGGGCGGCGAATACGCAGCAGCCCGTGTTTGCCCCGGAAGAGGGCATCATCATCAGCGATATCGTCGCGGG
>CAYMKJ010000182.1:0-7979 GCA_964391025.1 uncultured Chromatiaceae bacterium | reverse complement strand
GGGCCTCTTCTTCACCACGACGGTGCTGGCAGACCCGGTGGTGGTGGCCGACACGCCGCCGGATCCCACGCCGGCCGTCGATCCGCCGGTGATCCTGTTCGACAAGACCCAACCGGCCACGGGGGCCACGATCCAGGACATTGGCATTGAAACCGATGGCCTGGTCACGGGCGGCACGGCGGTCATCGGCTTCTGCACGGCCATCGATCCGCGGGAGACCGAGGGTCCGGGGGCCACGTACAACCCCCGGCCGCTGCCCCTGTCGGAACTGGCCGGCACCTGCAGCAGCCTGGCCGGCGAATCCCTGGTGGTGCCGGCCTACATGCGGCCGATTCCGGATGCGGTTGGCGTTCGCCGGTTCATCTTCTCCACCGCCAATACCACCGTGGAGCTGGAGGGCGTCGCAGTCAGTCAGGGCTACGGCGAGGACATCGTCAGTTACCTGGGCAACGTCAGCCCGCCCTGCAACGTGCCCCTAAGCAGCCGGCCCCTGTGGCTGTGGGGCGTGCGGGCCGGCGAGGAAGTGGACGGGGTGCTGACCGACGAGAACCAGGTCATGAAGCCGACCTCCATCCAGTGCAACGCGGCCCGCAGCGCCACGCGGCGGCTGTCGAACTTCATCCAGAATGTCAGCCTCGACGAGACGCTGTATAGCAGCGCCTCCTACCTGGCCGGTCAGAACAAGGACCTGGACACCGTGCTGGACAAGCTCGACGCGGATGACAACAGCTGCAGCGCCACACTGCAGTCGCTGACCACGGCCATGCGGACCCAGGCGGCCATCTGCCGGACGGCCACCGTGTTCGCCGTCGTGACCCGGGACACGGCCGTCGCCCCGGTGCGCATCAGCCGTACGGTCTACCAGTACGCGATGAAGGTGAAACTGCGGAACTACGGTGGTCCGGTGACCTCCGCCCAGGCGGTCATCCGCAGTGGTGTGCCAAGCACCGCCGTGACCGGCGGCGTCGTGACCAAGCTGTTCCCGGGTGGCGTGGGGGCCGGCGTCGGTGGCGGCTACGCGGAGACAGCGGAACAGAGCTTTACGATCCAGCAGGACCGGTTGCTGCCGGTGGCTGTGGGCGTGCTGCTGCCCGCCGTCAGCTTCGTCCCCGACCTGACGGCGACGCCAAATCGGTACGCGGACGCCGTCGCGGGCTGCGAGCAGCTGGCCCGGCTGGCCAAGCAGAATCGGCCCGCCTTCGACAGCTGCCCGGCCACGATCCGGGCCAAGAAGTACCGCGGGGCCCTCATCGGCGCCGGCCTCGGGGCGGCGTTCACGACCTACGACCGGCTCGCCCGGCCGGTGAGTGGTGGCGGTTGGAGCATCTATCCGTTGCCGACGGACATTGTCGAGCCGGGGCAGATCCCGCCGGGTCCGTAATCGGGTGAACTCGGGCAGGGCCCGGGGGACCGATGTCGGTTCCCCGGTGCTATAACAGCCAGCGTGGAAACGAGCCCCTCAGACGACCTGGCGACGGATCGTTCCACGAGTGCTTCAACGGCCTCGCTCGAGCCAGCGGCACCGCCGCTGTATCGGGCGTTCATCAGCTACAGCCATCAGGACGAGAAGTGGGCCAGTTGGCTGCATAAGGCGCTGGAATCCTACCGGCCACCCAAGCGGCTGATCGGCCAGGTGACGCGCTTCGGGCCCGTCCCGCGGCGACTGACCCCGATTTTTCGCGACCGGGACGAATTGGCGAGCGCCACCGATCTTGGCCAGGAAATCACTGCCGCGCTCCAGGGCTCGGCCTGCCAGATCGTCATCTGTTCGCCGGCTGCGGCCAGGTCACACTGGGTCAACCAGGAGATTCTCGCCTACAAGCGCCTTGGCCGCGAGGATCGAATCTTTTGCCTGATCGTCGCTGGCGAGCCCAATGCCACCGATCTCCCGGGTCGCGAAGCGGAAGAGTGCTTCCCCAGGGCACTGCGGTTTTGCCTTGGGCCAGATGGCGAGCCATCCGGCGTTCGCGCTGAACCCATTGCCGCCGACGCCCGGGAGGGCAAGGATGGCAAAGCCAACGCCAAGCTGAAGATACTCGCCGGGTTGTTGGGTGTTGGCTTTGATGCTCTCAAGCAGCGCGAGCAGCAGCGTCGCCAGCGTCGGCTTGTAGTTATCACCATGTCGGCCGTCGCGGGGATGGCCTTCTCCACAGCCCTCGCCACCTTTGCCTTTCTCGCGCGTGCTGAAGCCGATCGCCAGCGAGTGCGGGCGGAAGATGAGGCAGAAACCGCCAAACAGACCACGGATTTTCTCATCGGCCTGTTCGAAGTTTCGGATCCCAGCCAGGCGCGCGGCAATACCATCACGGCGCGGGAAATTCTTGATCAGGGCTCGCGCCGGGTTCGTACGGAACTGAGTGGCCAGCCCGTCGTGCAGGCCCGGCTCATGGACACGATGGGGGCGGTTTACAAGAGTCTCGGGCTGTATCCGGAGGCGGGCGGGCTATTGCAGGACGCGCTGGCGAAGCGGAGAGCCGCGTTGAGCGAGGAGAGCCCGGACGTCGCGCTGACCAAGTCGCACCTCGCGGAGGTTCTCAGCCTGCAGGCGAAGTATGCCGAGGCGGAGCCGCTCTATCGGGATGCTCTGGACACCCAGCGTCGCCTGCTGGGGGGCAAGGCCCCTGCGGTGGCCGATACGCTGGTGGCATTCGCCGACTTGCGCACGGCCGAGGGCAGGTTTGCGGACGCGGAGCCACTGCTCCGGGAATCCCTGGAGATTCGTCGCCAGGCCTTCGGCGCCGAGCACCTGCTCGTCGCTGCCAGCCTGGACATCCTCGGCATGAACTTGTTTGACCAGGGCGATTACAAAGGCGCCGAGGCATTGCTGCGCGACGCTACGGGCCGGCGGCAGCGACTCCTGAAAGGCACACCGCACCCGGAGCTCGCGGACGGCCTGAACAACCTGGGGCTAATACTGTTAGATGTGGGGGAGATGGCTGGCGCCGAGAAGATGTTTCGGGAAGCGCTGGCCATGAATCGCCGATTGCTGGAGCCGTTGCACCCGACCATGGCGGTGAATCTGAACAATCTCGCGTTCGTGCTGCAGAATCAGGGCAAATATGCTGCCGCGGAGCCTCTCTTTCGGGAAGTCGTCGACATACGCCAGAAGGCGCTCGGTAGCGATCACCCCGAAGTGGCCCGGGCCCTGAACAACCTGGCGTTCCTGCTGTATGACAAGGGCGATCGAAGTGGTGCCGTCGCGCTGGCAGGCCAGTCCCTCGAGATGTATCGCCGGGTTTTCCCGGGGGATCACCTCGAGGTCGCAACGGGGATCGCCAATCTGGGCGGTTGGCTGACGTTTGCGGGCAAGTCTGCGGAAGCGGAGCCGATGGTGCGCGAAGCCCTCGAAATGCGGCAGAGGCTCTACCAGGGTGACCATGTTGAAGTAGCGCTCAGCGAGACCGCCCTGGCGCATGTCTATCTCGAGACGGGGCGCTTCGAGGAAGCTCGGGCGCTCGCCGCCGAAGCGCAGGCGATGCTCAACCGTCAGCTGCCCAAGGGTCACTGGAGAACCGCCTGGGCCGCCAGCGTGGAGGCTGCTGCCATCTGCCACCTGGGCCAGCGCGCGGACGCCGAGTCGCTCCTGCTCGCGAGCCTGGCAACCCTGCAGGAAGGCCCCGGCAGTGGTGGGCGCCAGGTGTACGTCCAGGCGACGCGCAGGTTTCTCCGGGACTTGTACACGGCCTGGGGCAAGCCCAGCAAAGCGGCACAGTTTGCGAGTCGGGCGCCCTAAAGCTTCGAGAACTCCAGCGGCCGCTCCCGATGCACCAGGATCCACTCGGCGTGCTCGTCCAGGGCGGCATCGCCGACTGCCCGGAGGATCTCGCGTCGTTCTTCGTCGCTCGTGGCATTGACCAGCTGACGTCGCGCATTCTGGAATACCCGGTGCATGAAGCGGTACTGTTTCACCAGCTCCTTCTCTGCCCTCTTGTGGGCATGGGCGTCCCTGGTGGCGGCGATCAGCGGCAGCATCGCCATCAGGACTTTCAGCGGCATCTTGGCGGCGGTTGACAAATCTGCATGGTAGATCATCAGGCCGAGGGCCAGAGTGATGCCTACCGAGAGGCAAACTACGCTGATGAACTGTGTCCGGGTATGCAGCAGGGACAGGTGTCTCGCCTTCTTGGCGTAGTAGCTGATCTGTCCGTTGTCGTCGTCGCCGATCCAGTTGTCGATGGCCAGCTGCAGGCCGGCGGCTTTCGGGGGAAAGGCGACGTCGGTGTAGAGGCCGGCGACCCGCATGACGTTTCGAATCCAGCCCAGTTCGACATCCTGTTTCTGTAGAAAGTTGTCGTGGGCGAACTTGGTGAGTTCCTGCTGGCGGACCCCTCCGATGGCCCAGAAGTACTGGATACGAAGGCCCTCGGCCAGGGCCCGGTAATCGAGGTACCGGCGATGCCAGGCTCCCCGTGAGGAGACTGCAAAGAACGCCAGCCCAGCGGCGAAGAGGCAGAGGAATACGAAGATATACAGCGGGTCATTAAAGATATCTGCGTAGGCGACATACGCCAGCCCCATCAGGACGGCCAGCGTGTGTGTGCGACGGAGCATCGCGTGGAACTGCTGCTGATAGTGTCCTGCCAGCCAGTCGGAGATGACGAATAGCTGATTGATCGCCGCCAGGGGCTCCCCGACCGAGTCCCGCTGAATCCCGGGCAGGTCGCGTCGTTCCCGGGCGATGGCGGCGGCATACCGGATACAGTCCGCGTTGAATTCTGCGATCCGCGTAAAAACCAATTGGTAGCGCACCGGCAGCGACCGCGTCCGCGGTTCTGCGTGGCTGGTGGTGAGCCAGGCAGATTCCAGGGGTGCCAGCGGAGACAGGGGCGACCCATCCGGCTGATTGCGGGAAACGACGATGTGATAGATGAGGTCACTTTCATCTTCGATGAGCCGGTCCCGGACGCGCTTTCTCCCCGGTGTGAAACCTGGCATCACGTCGTGGTGATGGAACCCGACCACCTGGGCAGTGCCACCCAGCCGATTCGACGGCTTCCCGTCCCAGAGCGCCAGTAGCACGTGGCAATGGGCGCACAGGAAAATGCCCAGCTGGGCGTACTGTCGGTTGCGCGCCTCGCCTTTCGTGGCTACTTCGTCGTCGGTCATCCCGGCGAGCAGGCGGAGTTGGACCACCTCGCCCTGGCTGCAGAGAGCATCGAACTCCTGGCGCGACTCCGGGGTTGCAAAATCGCCGGCATACAGTTCGCGGGACATCGGTAGGACGACCACCAGATCGATGCCGAGCGCCAGGGCCTCCTCGGCGACCAGGCGGTCGGCACCCTCTGCCAGCCCACTCATTAACGTGAGGGATAAAGTGGGCGAGCAAGCGGTCAGTTCACGGAAAAACTGGCGTACAGCCTCGCGGATCCGGGGAGTCTCCTCGGGGAGGAGATCGCCGTGGCCGGTGACTCCAACCACCAGCGGTACCGGTCCGGCTGGGTTGCCAAGCCTTGGCGGGGCGCGGTTCCACAGGGGCAGGTACGACGGGGAATCCCGCTCGTCAGCACGTGGCGGTTGCGTGTTACTCATCATGCTGTTCCCCGGATTCGGCGCAGAGGACCGGATCCTAGCGCAGGGCGGTCGGTGGGCTCAAACGCCCGGCCCGGCCGGTTTACCAGAGAGGATTCGGGGTTACAATTGTTCGGGAGCATTTTCTCTACCTTGCCGGAAGGAAAACAATGCAGTCCGCAACGCAACCCAGACCGGAACACGAGTTCGACTTCGACGAGGAAGAAATAATCGTCGGTTTGTCCGAGTCGCTTTACCGATTCGCCATCATGTGCGGTGTCGTAGGAATAGCCCTAGTGGGTCTTGGCACCTCCGCCATTGCCCTGGGCGCTTACGGCGGTGGGCTGGCCGGGCCTGGTATCGTCGCTCTTGGCCTGGTTGCGGCGGCGGGAACTCTGCTCTTTATCCGCCCAAGGGCCAATTTTGACCAGATCCTGATGACCCAGGGCCGTGATATTACGAAGCTGATCCAGGGCATGCGGTCCTTGTCGGCGGCGCTCAGCACCTTTCGCTGGATCCTCGGCATATTCGTGCTGATCCGAGCGGGCTCGTTTCTGCTGGCAAGAATGGGCTGACGCACGAATCGATGCGAGCAACCGGTATTTACACGCAAGAAGATTGCGGGGGAAGCAATGACCACCTACGAATTTAGCGACGCGGAGAACCTGCAGGTCAACGCACTGCGCAGGAACCTGCTTCAGGTCTCCTGTTTGTTCATCATCCTCGGCGTGCTGCAATTGGCTGCCGCCTTCATGGTTGCTGATCCCATGGCACGCTGGATAACGTTGGGGGCTGGCATCCTGCTGCTGGTTCTGGGCTGGTTGTTCATGCGACCACTCGACAACTTTCGGCGCATCCTCTTGACGAAGGGTCAGGATGTTCGCCACGTGATTATCGCCATCAGGGAGCTTAGCTCAGCCTGTCTGGTGTCAGAGGTGATCTTCGGAATTCTGGTCGCAGGCATCATCGTCGAGGTCATGCGCTTATACAGCGGCGTTGGTCTGGGCTGAAACGACCTTGCATACGCACAACCCGGCATTCCGGCGGCACACGCTGCTGACGTCGTTCCTCGTGGTTGTCCTGCTCGCGCTCGCGCCGGGAATGGCCGGCGCCCAGGAAGCCACGGTTGCTGACACCTACGTACCCACGGTTCTCGTCACCGGCGCCAACCGCGGCATCGGCCTGGAACTCGCCCGTCAGTACGCGGCCCGGGGGTGGCGCGTGATTGGTACCGCCCGGAAGCCTGCTGAGGCCACGGAGCTCAATACCCTCGCAGGGGCCAGTGGCGGCAAGATCCTGGTTGAGGCGCTCGACGTCATGGACCTGGCCGCCATCGATGCGCTGGCAGCGAAGTACGAAGGACAGCCAGTGGACATCCTGTTCAACAACGCGGGCGTCACGGGCGGCGGCCAGAATCAGCAGTTCGCCAAGAACATGCAGTGGGAGCTCTTCGACGTCGTACACCGCACGAACGTTGTCGGACCGCTGAAGATGGCAGAGGCGTTCCTGCCCAACCTGCTGGCGGGCCAGCAGAAGAAGATCAGCAATGTGTCCAGCAGTCAGGGGTCGATTGGCACCACGAAAACCGGGACTCTATACATCTACCGGTCCAGCAAGGCGTCGCTGAACATGGTGATGGTGAACCTGGCCAATCAGCTGAAGAGCAAGGGCATTGCCGTGGCACTGATCGATCCGGGCCCGGTGGACACGGACATGATGAAGATGCTGCCGAAGAAGATGCTCCGGCCAGTGACCACGGCCGGCAGCGACCTGATCCGGATTACGGATCAGCTCACGCTGCAGAACACCGGAACCTACTGGACCTTCGACGGTACCGTCCTGCCCTGGTAGCGGTGTAGGAGCGCCTTCAGGCGCGACCATTACTTATCGCGCCTGAAGGCGCTCCTACAAGGCGCTCCTACAGCCCACTCTTAACCCGGGTACTGGGCGAGTCCGGCCAGTGAGCGCAGCGCGCCGGTTTCGGCCTTGGCCAGCATTTCGCCTGTCGCCAGGCTGAATTTCGCCACGGTGCCCGTAAAAAAATTGCCGAGCAGCAGCACGTCCTTTTCAGTTGATTGCCCCAGGGCTGCCCAACCCGGGCCGGGCAGCGGGTACTCGCGCAGCACTTTGCCCTCTTCGCTCAGGTGCTCCAGGAAGAAGCCCGCCTTGAAGTTGGCGCGAATGTGCAGCAGCTTGCCATCCCGCGTGTACATCACCGTCATGGCCATGTTGCCGCTGTCCGGTGCGTAGCTCACCAGGTTTGGCAGGGGCTTGTCATTGACCAGGTCGTAGCAGCGGATGCTGTCGCTCAGTTCTGAGAGATAGAGGATCGACTTGCCGTCCGCGCGCAGGGCTGCGCCCGTGAGGCCGAGGAAGCCCGGCATTCCGCCATGCACCGGCGTCGCGAACTCCTTCAGCAGTTTGCCGTCCTGGGTGAACTGGTAGAGGCGGCCGTCGCCGAAACGGTCGGT